>JAJLKH010000001.1:0-21565 GCA_033839205.1 Rhodobacterales bacterium
GCCCTCGGCGCCGAGGTGGCGATACCGGATGGCGCCCATGTGATCGACGGGCGCGGCGCCTGCCTCGCCCCCGGCATCGTCGATATCGGCGTGAAGGTCTGCGAACCCGGCGAGCGGCACAAGGAAAGCTTCCGCTCCGCCGGCCTCGCCGCCGCCGCCGGCGGCGTGACCACCATCGTGACCCGCCCCGACACCACCCCCGCCATCGACAGCCCCGAAACGCTGGAATTCGTCACCCGCCGCGCGAACGAGGCCGCCCCCGTCCGCGTCCTGCCGATGGCCGCCCTGACAAAGGGCCGCGACGGCCGCGAAATGACCGAGATCGGTTTCCTGATGGACGCCGGCGCCGTCGCCTTCACCGATTGCGACCACGTGGTGCGCAACACCAAGGTGCTCTCGCGCGCGCTGACCTATGCCCGCAGCCTCGGCGCGCTGGTGATCGGCCATCCGCAGGATCCCGGCCTGTCCGAAGGGGCCTGCGCCACCAGCGGCAAGTTCGCCAGCCTGCGCGGCCTGCCCGCCGTATCGCCGATGGCCGAACGCATGGGGCTGGACCGCGACATCGCCCTGCTCGAGATGACCGGCGCGCGCTATCACGCCGATCAGATCACCACAGCCCGCGCCCTGCCCGCCCTGATGCGCGCCAAGCGCAACGGGCTGGACATCACCGCCGGCACCTCGATCCACCACCTGACCCTGAACGAGCTGGACCTGGCCGATTACCGCACCTTCTTCAAGGTCAAGCCGCCCCTGCGCGCCGAGGATGACCGCCTGGCCGTGGTCGAGGCCCTGCGCGACGGGCTGATCGACACGATCAGTTCGATGCACACCCCGCAGGACGAGGAAAGCAAGCGCCTGCCCTTCGAAGAGGCCGCATCGGGCGCCGTCGGCCTGGAAACCCTGCTGCCCGCTGCTTTGCGCCTGCACCATGCGGGTGACCTGACACTGCCGCAACTGTTCCGCGCCCTGTCGCTGAACCCGGCCAACAGGCTGGGCCTGCCGCAGGGGCGGATGGCCGTCGGCGCACCCGCCGATCTGGTGCTTTTCGATCCCGACGCACCCTTCGTGCTGGACCGTTTCGCGCTGCGGTCGAAATCCAAGAACACTCCCTTTGACGGCGCCCGCCTGCAAGGCAAGGTGCGCGCCACTTTCGTCAATGGCGCCTGCGTTTTCGGAGATCTGTGATGCCCCTGATCGAGACATCCGCCGCGCTGCTGCTTGTGTGGGCCGTGATCGGCTATCTGCTGGGATCGATACCTTTCGGGATGGTGCTGACCCGGCTGATGGGTCTGGGCAACCTGCGCGACATCGGGTCGGGTAATATCGGCGCGACCAACGTGCTGCGCACCGGCAGCAAGAAGGCGGCCGCCCTGACCCTGCTGCTGGACGGCGGCAAGGGGGCCGTCGCGGTGCTGCTGGCGCGCGCCATGGCCGGAGAGGATGCGGCACAGATCGCCGGGCTGGCGGCCATGCTGGGGCATTGCTACCCGGTCTGGCTGCGCTTTGCGGGCGGCAAGGGTGTTGCGACCTATATCGGGCTGGTTCTGGCGCTGGCATGGCCGGTGGGCCTAGCCGTCTGCATCACATGGCTTGCCGTTGCCGCGACCAGCCGCACCTCGTCGCTTGCGGCCCTTGCGGCGGCGGCGCTGTCGACCTTCTGGATGGTGCTGCTGGGCCATGGCCATGCGCTTGTGCTGGGCGCGTTGCTGACGCTGCTGATCTTCTGGCGGCACCGCGCGAATATCGCCCGGCTGCGGGCCGGCACCGAACCGAAGATCGGTCAGAAATAATCAGCGGCCAGACGGGGGGCTGTCTGCCCCCCAGGTCCCTGCGGGACCCACCCCCCCGAGGATATTTCCTGCAAGAAGAAGCAGCCCGCGTGGCTTGCCCCTTCAGTAGCTGTATTCGGCGTAGATGCGGCTGAGGTCCCCACCCCATTCGCCATGATACTTCTCGAGCAGCTCATCGGCCGGGGTCTTGCCGGTGTCGATACTGTCCTTGAGCGCGTTCAGGAAATGCGTCTCGTCCGGAACAAGGCCGCCCGCGCCGGGGCGCGCGCGCGCCTTGAGGCCCGCTTCGGAGAGGGCCAGCACCTCGCGCGCCAGATCATGCATGCGGATATCGCCCACGCGCGCCTGCAGCCCGTCCACGCTGGCGGCGACGCGCAGCGCCTCGCGGGTTTCGGCATTCCAGCCCTTGGCGATGTCCCAGGCGGCATCCAGCGCGGACTGGTCATACATCAGCCCGACCCAGAAGGCAGGCAGCGCGCAAAGCCTGCGCCAGGGGCCGCCATCGGCACCGCGCATTTCCATGTATTTCTTGATCCGCGCCTCGGGGAAGGCGGTGGTCAGGTGATCGGCCCAATCGCTGAGCGTCGGGGTTTCACCCGGAAGGGCGGGCAGTTTGCCGGCCATGAAGTCACGGAAGGACATGCCGAGGGCGTCGATATACTTGCCGTCGCGATAGACGAAATACATCGGCACATCGAGCGCGTATTCCGCATAGCGTTCAAAGCCGAACCCATCCTCGAAGACGAAGGGCAGCATGCCGGTGCGCGAGGCATCCAGATCACGCCAGATCCGGCTGCGCCAGCTTTTGTGGCCGTTGGGCTTGCCCTCGAAAAAGGGCGAATTGGCGAAAAGCGCGGTCGCCACGGGCTGCAGCGCAATGGCTACGCGGAGCTTCTTGACCATGTCCGGTTCCGAGGCGAAATCGAGGTTTACCTGCACGGTGCAGGTCCGGTACATCATGGATTTGCCCATGGTTCCGACCCGGTCCATGTAGGAGGTCATCAGCTTGTAGCGCCCCTTGGGCATCTGCGGCATCTGATCATGGGTCCAGATCGGGGCGGCGCCCAGACCGATGAAGCCCACGCCAACCTTGTCTGCGACATCCTTGACCTCGCGCAGGTGCTGGTTCACCTCGTCGCAGGTCTCGTGGATGGTGTCGAGCGCGGCGCCCGACAGCTCCAGCTGCCCGCCCGGCTCGAGGCTGACATTGGCGCCATCCTTGACAAGGCCGATCAGCTTGCCCGCCTCTTCGACAGGTGCCCAGCCATGCGCGTCGCGCAGCCCTTCCAGCACGGCCCGGACCGAGCGCGGCCCCTCGTAGGGGATCGGCAGGAGGCTGTCCTTGCAGTAGCCGAACTTTTCATGTTCGGTCCCGATGCGCCAATCGGCCTTGGGCTTGCAACCGGACGCCAGATATTCGGCCAGTTGGGAATGATGCTCGATCGGCCCGCCGCCGGACTGAGGGATGGACATGCTGGGCTCTCCGAATTCTCTTGCGCGTGTGTTCAGTGGGCAGGAGTGCCGCGTCAGCGCGGCAGTGTCAATCGCGCAAGCGGCGCGTCGCGCTGCCAGATCACGACGATGTGCGCCACCTGCGCCACGCGCGGGCGCATCTGCGCCAGCAGCCGTTCGGTGCTGAGACCCGGCAGAGCGGCGAAGACATCAAAGAGCGCGGCGGCATTCTGCGCGGTCAGCGGGATTTCAAGCAGGGGCTGGCCGGGCTGGTGCAGGCGCCAATGGGCCGGTTTCGCACCGTGATCGATCTCGAGCCGGGCCAGTTCAGACAGGGCCACGACACCGCCGGTCAGCGGGCCGAAATACGCCACCTGCCCTTCGGTGATGCTGACCACGCCCGGCCCGTCCTGACCGGTGGCAAAGCGGATCCGCTGCAACCCCGTGAAAGCCAGCGCCAGCCCCGCCGCCAGGACCACCCAGCCCATCCATGACAGGACACCGAAGCTGGTGACGATCCACCACAGGCCGAGCGCGGCGACAGCCGTGCCGCCCAGCACGCCGCGCCAGCGGCGCAGCAGGGCCATGGCCTCGGGGCGCAGGAAACTCATGCCGGGTGGTCCCAGTCGCCCAGCCGCATCTGCCACAGGGTCAGCGCCGCGACCGCTGCCGTATCCGCACGCAGGATCCGGGGGCCGAGGCTGACGGGGTGACTGAAGGGCAAATTGTGAAGCCGGGCGCGTTCGGCGGGGGAAAAGCCCCCTTCGGGCCCGATCAGGATCGCCCAGGGCTGCGGGGGCTGGCCGGGTGCGCGCCCCGGCAGGATCGGGGCGGGATCAGCCGCGGCGCCGCCATCGGCAAACCCCTCGTCGCAGAACATGAGTTGCCGGCCTTCGGGCCAGTCAGCCAGCAGGCGGTCCAGCCTGACAAGGTCGGACACCTCGGGGACATAGGTGCCGCCGCATTGTTCCGCCGCCTCGACCGCATGGGCCTGCAGCCGGTCCTGACGGATGCGTTCGGCATTGGTGAAATCGGTCTGCACCGGCACGATCCGGGCCGCGCCCATTTCAGCCGCCTTTTCGACGATGAAATCGGTGCGGGCCTTCTTGATCGGCGCGAACAGCAACCACAGGTCGGGCGGCATCCTGAGGGGGCGCGTCTGCGCCTCGCAGAGCAGCATACCCCCGCGCTTGCCCGCCTCGGCGACCCGGGCCAGCCATTCGCCATCGCGCCCGTTGAACAACAGCACCCCCGCCCCTTCGGACAGCCGCATGACGCCGAAGAGGTAATGCGCCTTGTCGCGGTCCAGAGGAACGGTTTGCCCCGCACCCAGCGGTTGGTCTACATAGAGGCGGATTTTCGCATCGATCATGAGGCAGACAATATGACCGCGCCGGACCAGACGCCAGAGGCCAAAGGACAGGTTGCCGATGCCGTGCGCGGCAATTGGGTGGACCGCCTGGCCCCGGTGGCCACGCGGCCCTATCTGCGGCTGAGCCGGGCAGACCGGCCGATCGGCACCTGGCTGCTGCTGCTGCCTTGCTGGTGGGGGCTGACCCTGGCCATCCTGCATGACGGGCAGGCGCGGCTGTTCGATCTATGGATCTTCGCGGGCTGCGCGGCGGGGGCTTTCCTGATGCGCGGCGCGGGCTGCACCTGGAACGACATCACCGATCGCGAGTTCGACGCGGCGGTGGCGCGGACAAGGTCGCGGCCCATCCCATCGGGACAGGTGACGGCGAAACAGGCGGCGGGCTGGATGATCGCGCAGGCGCTGATTGCCTTTTGCATCCTGCTGACCTTCAACACCGCGGCGATCGCGCTGGGAATCATCGCGCTGCTGCCGGTGGCGGTCTATCCTTTCGCCAAGCGTTTCACCTGGTGGCCGCAGGTGTTCCTTGGGCTGGCCTTCAACTGGGGCGCGCTGCTGGCCTGGACGGCGCATACCGGCAGCCTGGGCTGGCCAGCGGCGATCCTGTATGGCGCCGGGATCGCCTGGACGCTGTTCTACGACACGATCTATGCGCATCAGGACACCGAGGATGACGCGCTGATCGGCGTAAAGTCCACCGCGCGGCTGTTCGGAAATGACAGCCCCGTCTGGCTGACGGGATTCATGTATGCCACGACCGCCCTGATGGTGATTGCCGTTCTTGCGGCGACACGCGCCGTGGGGGCGGATATCGCGCCCACTCTCGTGGCGTTGGGTGGTCCGCTGGCGATGCTGTTGCACATGCGCTGGCAGATGGCGCGCTTTGCGCCTGATGACATGGGCGGGCTGCTGCGGCTGTTCCGCTCCAACCGGGATGCGGGGCTGCTGCCTGTGCTGTTTTTCGCCTGTGCCGTGCTGGTGTGATTGCACCCGGCCCGGCGGCACCCTAAGACAGGAACATACAGAACCACGCATCGGGGTTTCATGCGCTTCTCGGCCATCGCCATCGTTTCAATGACATTCCTTGCTGCCGCGGGTCTGAGCCTTGTCGCAGCAGGCTTTTCCGTCAGGGCGATCGAGGACAATTCCGAATATGGCGTGCGCCTTGCCCTGGACGAGAACGAACTGCCCTGGGCCGAAGTGCAGGCCAACGGACTTCAGGTGGTTCTGACCGGCACCGCCCCATCCGAGGCGCTGCGCTTCAAGGCGCTGTCCACCGCAGGGGGCGTTGTCGATGCGGCCCGCGTGATCGACGGGATGGATATCAAGGATAGCGGCGGCATCCAGGCCCCGCGCTTTTCGGTCGAGATCCTGCGCAACGAAGGCGGGATTTCCCTGATCGGCCTTGTGCCGGCCGCAATCGACCGGGACAGCATCATGGGCCAGCTGTCCCCGATGGCTGGTGGCGGAACCGTGACCGATCTTCTGGAGACTGCCGACTACCCGGTGCCGGACAACTGGGACAGGGCGCTGAATTTCGGGATCAAGGCGCTGGAGTCGATGCCACGCGCGAAAATCTCGATCGCGGCGGACCGGGTTGCCATCACCGCGATGGCCGACAGCGCCGAAGAGCGGCGCAAGCTTGAGGTCGACCTGGCGCGCCGCGTTCCCAACGGCGTCAGGCTGGCGCTGGACATTTCGGCGCCGCGACCGGTGATCACGCCGTTCAACCTGCGCTTCCTGATCGACAACGGCAAGGCGCGCTTTGACGCCTGTTCGGCCGACACCGAAGAGGCGCAGACCCGCATTCTTGCCGCTGCCCGCGCAGCCGGGATGGAGGAAAAGGGCATCTGCACCATCGGTCTTGGCGTACCATCGCCGAACTGGGCGCGCGCCGCCGAACAGGCCATCGCCGCCCTGGCCAAGATCGGGGCCGGATCGGTGACTTTCACCGATGCCGACATCACCCTTATGGCGGCCCAAGGCACGGAACAGGCGCTGTTCGACCGGGTCGTGGGCGAGTTGGAAAACAGCCTGCCCGAGGTTTTCGCGCTGACGGCCGTGCTGCCTGCGCCCGAGGTTGCCGAAAACAAGGGACAGGTCGAGTTCGCCGCCGTTCTGGGGGAAGACGGCAAGGTCCAGCTGCGCGGCCGCATCGGTGATGCCACCAGCCGGACCATCATGGAGACCTTCGCCCAGGCGCGTTTCGGCTCTGAGGCGGTTCAGTCTTCGGTGCGCAGTGACGACACCCTCAACCAGGACTGGACCGTCCGGGTTCTTGCCGGGCTTGAGGCCCTGTCACGGCTGACCTCGGGTCAGACGATGGTGACGCCTGACCAGTTGACCGTGACCGGCACAACCGGAAACAACCGCGCCAGCGCCCAGATCGCGGCCTTGCTGGCGCAAAAGCTGGGCGAAGCCGCGGATTACACGATCAACGTCACTTATGACGAGACGCTTGACCCGGTCGCGGCCCTGCCCACACCGCAGGAGTGTATCCGTCGGATCAATGCCATCCTGTCGACCCGCAAGATCAACTTCGAACCCGGTTCGGACACACCGGACAGCGCAGCGGCGGGGATCATCAATGATATCGCGGATATCCTGAAGGAATGTGGCGAACTCAGGCTTGAGATCAGCGGCCATACCGACAGCCAGGGCCGCGCCGAGATGAACCAGCGCCTGTCCGAGGCGCGGGCGATGGCGGTTCTGAACGAATTGCGCACACGCCGCGTGCTGACTTCGTCGATCACCGCAGTTGGATATGGCATGGATCAGCCCATCGCGGACAATGGCAGCGAAGAAGGCCGCGAGGCCAATCGCCGGATCGAATTCCGCCTGGTCGGGATCGACGCTGAGGGCGAGCCGTCAGCGGCGCCGGGCGATACCGCGGATGCGGCCACCGGCGCGGATGGCGATGGCGACAGCGCCGCGAGTGCAGACGAGACACCAAAGCAAGGAACGCGCGAGTGAACAGAACCGAATTCATCATCGCGACTGCGGTCATCCTGTTCGTGGCCTTTTGCCTGGGCTGGTTCGCCAACTGGCTGATCCATCGCTTCACCCGCGTGTCAAAGGCCGATATCGGAGAGCTGGAACGCATGGCCCAGGAATTGCACGAGGCCGAGGAAACGCGCGACCAGGCGATCACCTACATGCAGCAGCGCGAGGCCGAGCTGAGCAATCAGTTGGCCCAGACCGAGGCTGAACTGTCGGCGACGATGGAAGGTCTGCGGGAGGCCCGCCACGAGGCCGAGGAAATGCGCGCCTATATCGAGCGGATGAACAATCGCTGAGCTCTTGCGCGGCGCGGCAGGGATCAGCCTGTCGGAACGATCAGGCTTTCCCCCTCGAACGCGCCCAGAAGACTGGCCACATCGGCCGCGATCTGCTCGGGCGTGGCATCCGTGAAAACCTCGGTCAGCAGGTCGGCAATCTCCTGGCCGTTGATCGGCTCTTCCAGCAGTGACCAGATGGCCCGCGCCACGGGATTGAGGTGGAAGTAGCTGTATTCGGTCGCGTGCCACAGGAACAGATCGTCCTGGACCGCGCGCACCGCGACATGCGGGCTGCGCTTGAAGCCCTGTGCCATATCCGCAGGAGCGCGCATGACGGCCGTGATCTCGGCGGGAAGGGGCGGCGCGACAGGCACACCCAATCGCGTCAGCCGGTCCGTGGCAAAGGCGCGACGAAGCAGGGCGACCGCGTCTTCCAGATCGGAATAGGCCAGCTTGAAGCAGAGCACCCCTTCGACCATGTCCGTGACCTGATCGAAATGCTCGGTTCCCTCGGCAGGGGCCGAGATGTTCTGCCGCACAAGGTGCTGGACAGCTTCTGTCGGCTCCATCCGGTGAAGCTGCGCGGGTATGTCCTGGCCGCGCGCCAGCACGATGAAGGCCCTGACCGCGGCCCGTGTGCCGTGGGGGGCGATGTTCGGGCCGCAAAGATAGCCATAGCGCCGGTCGGCGGGGCCCATATGGGCCGCCACATGGGCGCGGAAATCATCCGTCACACTATCTGGCAGCGGCAGCCGCAGACGGGGTGCCAACCCCAGACCGAAGGCCAACCCGTCGCCCAGAACAGGCAGGATGTCATCGCAGAACACGGTCATGTCCGGCTCTGCCGTCAGCCGCGAGATCAGCGTGCTTTTGCCCGCCCGCGCGGGGCCGGTCAGTACGACAAGATGACCATTGATCTGCACCGCACCGCAATGCAGGCCCAGACAGCCACGATGCTGGTTGCAAAAGGCCTGCGAGATATCCGCCACGACACCGCAGGCCGCACTGGCCGCCATCAACCCCTTGAGCGGGTCGTTCAGCCACGGTGAATGCAGATCGTAGCGCGCGTTCTGGCCGCGCACCCTTGATACCAGATCGGGCGGTTCCGCACCGTCCTTGCCCGATGCGGCCAAGGTGACATCGGGCGCCCAACCCACCATCAGGGCGTTGAGGGCTTCAAGAACACCTTGTGCGTTCTCCAGAACAACACTGCCGCGCAGGCCAGGATATGTCAGGTGCTGCAAGACAGAAGAAGGCGCGCGGTCATCGCGCGCCTCCGTGGTGACCTGCGTGCCATCGCAGGCCGGCATATCAGCGGCGACCTGGGCCCGAAGGACCGGACGGACCCGACGAGCCCGAAGAGCTGGACGAGCTCGAGGAACTGGACGAGCTGGACGAGTTCGAGGAGCTGGAAGGACCGGACGGACCCGAAGGGCCGGACGGACCAGAAGCACCGGATGCGCCTGAAGAACCGGAACCGCCGGGGCCGGATCCACCGCCCGAGCCGCCACCGGAACCGCCGCCGGAACCGCCTGCCCCACCGCCCGAGCCGCCACCCGAGCCGCCCGATGCATGGGCCGCGCCCAGGTGCATCATCACGGGTGCGACATAGAGCACGCCCGAGGCAAGGCCGAGGCGCGCCAGCAATGCGCGGCGCGAAACGCTTGTCTTGGAATTCTGTTCAGACATGTTGGTTTTCCTTTCCACTCATGATGCCGCAACACAAAGCGGGCATGCAGTAAGAACGGGACATCGGTGAAAACTATTCCCCGCTGACTGAAAAAACTTCGGAGGATTTGCCCTTGCAATAGCCGGGCGCCGAGACAAGACCGTTGCCGTAAACCGGATCGTATCCCGCAGCCCCCAGATCGGTGGCGCAATCAATCAACTGCTTGATGCTGCGGTCCAGCCTGGCTTTCGGCTCGCGCATGCGCTGCACGGCCAGCGCGGCGGTGACGAACGGGGCGGCATAGGACGTTCCGGACTTGAGCCGCCCGCCAGAAACGGAAGCGGCTGTCCAGACCCCGACCCCGGGCGCCGACAGCGTGATATAGGGCCCCTGGTTCGCCTGCCGGTAGATGCGCTGCCGGCTGTCGACCGCCGTGACCGCGATCACATGCGGCCAGGCTGCCGGATAAGCCGGCTTTGCCCCGGCCCCGCCATTTCCCGCGGCAGCGACAAGAGCAACCGACTTTGCCGCAGCGCGCGCCGTGACATCGCGCAGGACGGCGTTTTCCGGCCCTGAAAAACTGAGGTTGATGACACTGACCCCTTCGGCCAGCAGCAGATCCACCGCTGCGGCCAGGGAATAGGCATCGGCCTGGTCGCCACTGCGCCCGCGATGGAATGCCTCGACCGCGACCAACTGGGCATTCGGCAGAAGCCCCGGCGTGCGACTGTCCATGCGGCCCAGCAGGAGGGCTGCAATCGCCGTGCCATGTTCACGCCCCGCTGCGTTCCGATCACCGATATCGGCTTGGTAGACCTTGAGTTTCTGCCCCCTCAGCGCCGCGTGTCCCACATTGATGCCGGTGTCGATCATCCCGATCTTCGGGGTAAAGGCACTGGGCCAGCCCGACCAGCTGATCATCTCATGGGCCGCACATGAGCCATCCCGGCAGTGGAATTCCTCGGTCTTATAGAGATGGTTCGTATCCGCCGTGGACCCGGGGATGCGGTTCGTCAGCTCTGCCCGGGCCTGTGCGGCGCTGCGACCTGCCGGCAATTCAAGACGGACGAGGCGCCGGTTGAGCGTGCGGTTGTTGCGCGATCCCAACACGCGGTATCCCAAGGCCTCGACCGCGGCAGTGCCCTGTCCGGATGGCAGGGCCAAGAGCATCTCTTCGCGGCCGCCGCCATCGCCTTCTTCGTTGATCGACTGAGAGACCCCGGACGGTCCACTGGTGCCCGAGGCCCCGCTTGCCCCACCGCTGGCGCCGCCACTGGCGCCGCCGCTTGCACCGCCACTTCCGCCGCCACCGCCACCGTCGCCACCACCACCGCTCCCGCCACCTGAGGCATGCGCCATGCCCAATGCTGTCAGCGCCGGAGTCGTATAGGCGATGGTCCCCGCCAGACCGATCCGTCGCAACAAGGCACGCCGCGACAAATCTGCACCCTGCTTGGCGCCGGCCATGGTTTTCTTTTCGGGCATCTCTCATGCTCCTATGACAAGCGGACTGGCACCTTGCACCACGGATCCGGTTTCCTGCCCGATTTGCCTGACAATGGCCCGAAACAACAGGAGCCGCCCTGCAGACAATGGGGCGTGACGACAATGACACGAAACAACAACGCTGGCGACCAGCGTGTTATTCCACCGAGATGGCAAATATTTGTCCCTTTGGGGAATAAAGTCACCACCCTGCCGTTTTCTTTCCGATAGCTTTTTTAACAGTCGCCGCTGGTACCGAGGGGAAACATTTTCGTGTCCGATGCAATCCGCAACGAGATGATCCAGATATTGCCGCGCCTGCGCGCCTTCGGGCGCAGCCTGACCGGCGTGCAGGATCAGGCCGACGACCTGGTTCAGCAGACCGTGGAAAAGGCCTTGCGCAACATCGACAGCTATCAGCCGGGCACACGGCTGGACAGCTGGATGTTCCGGATCATGCGCAACACGTGGATCGACGGGCATCGCGCGCGCCGCACCATCGTGACGCTGGACGATGTGGAAGCCGCCCAACCGTTGATCGGCGAGGACGGGCGCGACGTGACCGAGAACCGACTCTACCTGGCGCAGGTCCGCGCGGCGATGGACGCCTTGCAGGAGGATCAGCGCGCCGTGCTGATGCTGGTCTGTGTCGAGGGTCTGCGCTACCGCGAGGTGGCCGAGGCGCTTGGCATTCCCGAAGGCACGGTGATGAGCCGTCTGTCACGGGGCCGCATCGCGCTGGCGCAGGCGTTGAACATGACGACCCATTCGGACGGCCATGCGGCCGGACACATCCAGGGGACAACCCGATGACACAGAAACCAGAATCGAATGTGAGCGATGATATGCTGATGGCCCTTGCCGATGGCGAACTGACCGGACCCGATGCCAGCAAACTGCTTGCGCAGATCAAGGCAAGCCCGGAGTTGAGCGCACGCTATGCGATGTTCACCGCAACGGCAGCCGCCCTGCGTGACGCGATGGATCCCGGCCCGGTTCCGGATCACCTGATTTCGACCGTGTTGACCGCACCGATGGGCGGCACCGTGGAACAGGGGCAGGATACGGCGGTCATACCGCTGCGCGCTGGGGTCAGGGCCACGCCGGCATGGTCGGTCTGGCCGATGGCGCTGGCCGCGTCCCTGGCCCTGGCGATGGGGATCGGCGGCTTCCTGACCGGGCGCAGCATGGCCCCTGCCCCTGTGGGATTGGAAACGGCGGCCATCGCGCTGGCGGGCACAAAGACCGGAGGCAGCGCGATGCTGACCGATGGCAGCACGGCCCGCGTGCTTGGCAGCTTCGACACCGATATCGGCCTGTGCCGCCTGATTGCCCTGGACGGGGCGGATGGACACATGGACCGCGCCGTGCTTTGTCGTTCGGAACCCGGTGTGTGGCGCACGGCGCTTGCGGTCTCGGAAGGTTCGTCGAACATGTTCCAGCCCGCGTCAGACATGACGGTTGGCTTGATCGACGACTTCCTGAACGGGATCGGGGCCGGTGCGGCGATGCCACCCGAGGACGAGGGCCGCGCCCTTTCCCGCTAGGTGGGCTTGATCAGGCGGTCAGGATCGCGCTGACCTTGAGGGCGCGCTGCAGGCTGCCATCGACCTTGAGCTTGCCCATCATGAAGGCGGTCGCCGGGTTCTGATCGCCCGACAGGATATTGCGGAACACCTGTTCGGACGCGCTGAGGGTGACATCGGCGGCCTCGTCATCCCCGGCAATGCAGGCACCCGTCTGGTCCAGCAACACCGCGCCTTCGCCCGTGATCTCGAGCCGGGCAGTACCCTGAAGCTGGCCGGTCACACGCGGGCCAAGGAAGGCGATGAATTCTTCGACGATGGCGGACATGATGCGTACTCCGGCAGGCAAGGTTTGGCGTTGCCCGCGCAGGTCAACCGATTACGGGGCGATTTGCCAAGCGCGACCTTGCGTCAGCGGGGGCCATTGCCAGCGGGCCTTTACCACCGGGTCAGGGCGTCTTCGTCCTCGTCCTTTGCGGCAACCCAGTTCTCGCCCTCGACGCCCTGTTCCTTTTTCCAGAAAGGCGCACGGGATTTCAGATAGTCCATCAGGTATTCCGCTGCCTCGAAAGCATCACGGCGATGGGGCGCAGCGGTCGCGACCATCATGATCATCTCGCCCGGCTGCATCGGTCCGAAACGGTGGATCACCAGCACATCGCCCAGCGACCAGCGCGCCTGCGCCTCGGTTGCGATCTTTTCCAGCGCCTTTTCCGTCATGCCGGGGTAATGTTCGATCACCATCTGGCGCAGCGGATGCGCCGGATCATCGCGCACCACGCCGGAAAAAGTGACGATCGCGCCCATGTCGGTGCGGCCAGCGGCAAAGGCATTGGCCTCTGCGCCCAGATCAAAGGGGATTTGCTGAACCACGATCCGCATGACAGCCCCCTGTTTCAGCCGCCCGTCATCGGCGGGAAAAACGCGACTTCGCGCGCGCCCGACAGCGGCGCGTCGAAATCGGTCAGGTCCTGGTCGACGGCCACGCGCAGCGCGGACAGGTCCGAAAAGGCCAGGTCATAGCGTTCTTCACGGGCGCGCAACTCTGCGACCAGGTCGGCCACGGTCGCTGCGTTCGTATCGACCTGTTCACGCGCGAGACCGATCCGTTCACGGACCCAGGCGAAATAGAGAACATCAATCATCTGTCTTCCCTCAGGAGCGGCTGCGCCTTGCGGAAATAGTCCACCCCGGTAATCAAGGTCAATGCCGCCGCGATCCACAGCAGGGTCAGCCCGATATTGCCGGACCAGATCATGCCTTCCAGCTTCCAGCGCAGGCCATGCAGATCCGGTTGCCGGCCCTCGATGATGGCCAGAACCGTCGCCTCGTCCATGCCGTAGATGATCATGCCGAAGTAGTGTTCAAACACGCCCTGCGCAAAGAGCACGGCGATGGCGACCATCTGGGCGGTGGTTTTCCATTTGGCCAGTTTCGTGACCTTCAGCGTACCCGCCACGTCGCCCAGGAATTCGCGCAGGCCCGAGACGAAGACCTCTCGGAACAGGATCACGGTCGCCGGCAGCACCAGCCAGGGCGACATCGACGAATAGCCCACGATCACCATCAGCGCGATCACCACCATCGCCTTGTCGGCGATCGGGTCCAGCATCGCGCCCATCTTGGTTTCCTGCTTCCATTCGCGTGCCAGATAGCCGTCGAACCAATCGGTGACGGCCGCCGTCACAAACAGCATCAGCGCGAACCAGTCAGCATAGGGCCTTGTGAAATATAGAAACATCACGGCCACGCCGGGGGCGGCAAGCAACCGTCCAGCGGTCAGGATGTTCGGCAAGGTCCATGTCATGCCTCATACCTAGCGGGTCTTTTGCGCACTGGAAAGGCGATAAGATAGTCACCAAAGCACAGGCCGGACGGGTCGGATGCGTATTTCGGGAACGGTGACGCCAG
This sequence comes from Rhodobacterales bacterium, assembly GCA_033839205.1. Lineage (GTDB taxonomy): Bacteria > Pseudomonadota > Alphaproteobacteria > Rhodobacterales > Rhodobacteraceae > Seohaeicola. Next base: position 14,484 of record JAJLKH010000001.1, read on the forward strand.
CGGTCAGGATTGCGGGCGTTCGGCCCAGCCTGCAAAGATCCTTTCGAGGGCGACGACCGCATAATAAAGCACGATCCCAAGGCAGGCGAGCGCGATCAGAACCGCGAACATCAGCGGATAATCGCCGTTCGTTTCACCCGATTTGAACAATGCGCCCAGCCCGCGACCATGGGGCGAGACGATCTCGACCAGGTTCGTGCCGATGAAGGCCAGCGTCACCGAAACCTTCAATGCGCCGAAGAACTCGGGCAGGGTCTTGGGCAGGGCGATCTTGCGGAAGATCGTGACGCGGGACGCGCCAAGACTGCGCAGGATGTCGCGATATTCGGGCTCAAGCGTGGACAGGCCGATGCCCACCGACACGGCAATCGGGAAGAACGAGATCAGGAAGGCCATCAGCACGGTGTTGAAATCATGCTGTCCGATGAAGATCAGCGCGATCACAGGCACCAGCGTGGCCTTGGGAATGGCATTGAAACCCACCAGCAAAGGATAGAGCGCATCACGCGCGATCTTTGAAAAACCCATCGCCATGCCCAGCAAGGTACCCACGATCACCGCAAGACCCAACCCGGCCACGGTACGCCAAAGTGTCTGCCAGCCCATTTCGATGAACAGGCTGGAATAGCGCGCGAAGGCGGGCGGAAGATCCGAGGGTGAGGCCATCTTGTAATTGGGCCAGTCATTGACCCAGACGATGAATTCCCACAGCCCGAGGAAGGCGAGGATCGCAAGGGTCGGGACCGCGATTTTCTGCAAGGTTTCCATCAGTGAATCTCTCCGTCGCGGCCCTGGGCGATCCGGATCTGATCGCGCAGCAGATGCAGCATCTCGGCTGCTTCGGGTGTGTAAAGACTGTCGATGGTGCGGTCGGCGGGCAGATCCACGCGCAGCACATGCTGCGTGCGCGCAGGTCGGCCCGACAGCACGATGACCTGGTCGCCAAGGAAAACGGATTCCCGCAGGTCATGGGTAATCAGCACGCAGGTAAAGGGCTCGGCCGCGCGCAGATCGCGCATGGTCTGCCACAGATCCTCGCGCGTGAAGGCGTCGAGCGCGCCGAAGGGTTCATCCATGATCAGCACATCGGGCTTGTGCACGATGGACCGGCAAAGCGAGGCGCGCTGGCGCATCCCGCCTGACAGCTCTGACGGGCGCTTGCCCTCGAACCCCTTGAGGCCGACCATTTCAAGCAGATGCATCGCGCGTTCTTCGCGGTCACGTTGCGGCATTCGGGGCGCCACGATTTCCAGCGGCAGGATCACGTTGTCCAGGATCGTGCGCCATTCCAGCAAGACGGGGTTCTGAAACGCCATGCCCACGGTCTTGCGCGGGGATGTCACGCGTTCACCATGGAGCCAGACCTCACCCTGATCGGGTTTCATCAACCCCGCCACTAGCCGTGTGAGGGTGGACTTGCCGCAACCGGAGGGGCCGACCACGGCGCAGAATTCACCCTCGGGCACCGATACGTTCAGATTATCCAGCACCGGCAGGGGGCCTGCCTTGGTCCTGTAGGCGTGGGTCACGCCCTTGATCTCGATCAGGTTCGACATGAGCTGGAACAATCCCGATACGCGTCACATGGAAAAAGGCGCCCCCCCGAAAGGGAAGCGCCATGTCTTGGCCTGACCGGGTTACTTCAGCATCAGGCTGCCATCGGTGGGCAGGTAGTCAGCGGTGAAATAGAGCGACGCATCAGGAGCGTTCACAAAGCTGTAGACCGATTTGGTCTGCTCGATCGCGGTTTCCATCCGGGCCGGGTCGATATTGCCCATGCCATTGGCCTGAACCCAATCGGTCAGGACGTTGGCATCAACCGCCATTTGCAGGCGGCGCTTTTCCAGCGCGGGATCGGCTGCGGGGTTGCGCTTGACCAGCGCCTCGATCGCCATGTCGGGATCGGCGATGGCATCCTTCCAGCCCATCGCGACAGCGCGCAGGAAGCCGGTCACGGCCTGCGGATTGGCGGCGGCGAAATCGGTATTCACGATCACCGCGTTGCCATAGAGCGCCACGCCGTTATCAGCCATCAGCAGAACCGTGATGTCATCCTCGGGCACACCCAGGCGGATCAGGTTGAGGGTGGAGGAGAAGGAAAAGCCGGTGACGGATGCCACCTTGCCTTCGGCCAGCATCGGCTCGCGTACGGGGAAGCCTACCGGCTCGACGGTGATCGAGGCCATGTCGAGGCCGTTCTCGGCGGCGAAGATCGGGAACTGCGCCCATGCGCCATCGGGCGGCGGCGCGCCCAGCACTTTGCCCGCCAGATCGGCGGGTGTTTCGATGCCCAGCGACTTGCGGCCCACCACGGCGAAAGGCGGCTTGTCATAGACCATCATCGCCGCGATGACCGGCGCGCCGGGGTTCTGATCGAGGAATTTCATCAGGCTGTTGATATCGGCAAAGCCCACCGGAAAGGCGCCTGTGGCCACTTTCGGGATCGCGTCAAGCGAGCCTGCGCCCTCGGAAATCTCGACGCTCAGGCCTTCGGCTTCGAAATGGCCCTTGTCCACGGCCACGAAATAGGGTGCGGCGGGGCCTTCGAATTTCCAGTCCAGCGCGAAGGGCATCGCGGTCTGTGCAGTCAGCGAAGTGGCAAGTGTAACGGCAGCGGCGGTGGCCGCGAAAAAGGTGGAACGGATCATGGGTCACTCCCGGTTGGACAACTGCGCCAGTTCTGCATCATTACCTGACAGTTGCACGACCAAGCCGGGCGGCGCACGGTCCCGACAGATGCGCCGGCACTTTCTATGCCTGTTTTCTATGCCACCACACCGATCCTGTCTACAATTTAGGCAAGCGACAAAGGGCGCTGCAGGCCGATCGGGACTTACCCTTTTTCATGAAAAAAGGCGTAGATCGTCTCGGCCATGGCGTCGGAAATGCCGGGTGCGGCCTTGAGATCCTCAAGACCTGCGCGACTGACCGCCTTGGCGCTGCCGAAATGGGACAAAAGCGCGCGTTTGCGACTGGCGCCCACGCCGGGCACATCATCCAGAGGCGTTGCACCCACGGCCTTGCTGCGCTTGGCGCGGTGCGTGCCGATGGCAAAACGATGCGCCTCGTCCCGCATGCGCTGCACGAAGTAAAGAACGGGATCATTGCGGCGCAGGGCGAAAGGGCGCTTGCCGACGCGGTGGAATTCCTCTTTGCCGGCGTCGCGGTCGATGCCCTTGGCGACACCGATCATCGGAATGTCCTGCACGCCATGTTCGCCCATGATCTGGGCCACGGCGCTGACCTGTCCCGCGCCACCATCGATCAGCAACAGATCGGGCCAGAGGCCAAGACTGCGATCGGGGTCTTCCTTCTGCAACCGCTTGAAGCGGCGGGTCAGAACCTCTTTCATCATGCCGAAATCGTCGCCCGGCGTCAGGTCATCGCCGCGTATGTTGAACTTGCGGTACTGGCCCTTCATGAACCCGTCCGGCCCGGCAACGATCATTGCCCCGACCGCATCGGTGCCTTGAATATGGCTGTTGTCGTAGACCTCGATGCGCTGCGGTGGGGCCGGCAGATCGAAAGCCTCGGCCAGGCCCGCGAGAAGCTTGGTCTGGGTGGCACTTTCGGACATTTTCCGCGCCAGCGACTCGCGCGCGTTGCGTGCCGCCCCTTCGACAAGCTCTGCCTTTTCGCCACGCTGCGGCACGAGGATCTCGACCTTGCGGCCCAGCCGTTCCGACAGGGCTTGCTGCATCAGATCGAGGTTATCCAACGGATGCGACAGGATCAGTTGCCGGGGCGGTTCCTTGGTGTCGTAGAACTGACCGATGAAGGCCTCGAGCACCTCGGGCGCCTCGATGTCCGAGCCGACGCGCGGGTAGAAATCGGCATTGCCCCAGTTCTGATGAGCGCGGATGAAGAACACCTGCACGCAGGCCTGTCCGCCTTCCATGTGCAAGGCGATCACATCCGCCTCGGCCACGCCGCGCGGGTTGATGCCCTGCACCGTCTGCACCTGTGTCAGCGCGCGGATCCGGTCGCGCAGGGCGGCGGCGCGTTCGAACTCCATGTCGTCGGAGGCTTGCTGCATCTGCGCAGCCAGCGTTTCCTGCACGGCAGTTGAGCGACCGGAAAGGAAGCGCACGGCATCCGCAACGGTTTCGGCATAATCCGCTTTGGATATCTGCCCGGTGCAGGGGGCCGAACAGCGCTTGATCTGGTGCAGCAGACAAGGCCGTGTCCGGCTGGCGAACATCGCATCCGAGCAATTGCGCAGCAGAAAGACCTTCTGCAACTGGTTCAGGGTGCGGTTCACGGCGCCTGCGCTGGCGAAGGGGCCGAAATACTGCCCCTTGTCCTTGCGCGCGCCGCGATGCTTGGTGATCATCGGAAAGTCGTGATCGCCGGTGATCAGGATATTCGGAAAGCTTTTGTCGTCACGCAACAGGACGTTGTAGCGCGGCTTGAGCTGCTTGATCAGGTTCTGTTCAAGGAGCAGGGCCTCGGTCTCGGTCCTTGTGGTCAGGAACATCATCCCGGCAGTTTCCGAGATCATCCGCGCGATCCGCCCCGAATGGCCCGAGGGGCGCGCATAATTCGACACCCGCGCGCGCAGGTTGCGTGCCTTGCCGACATAGAGAACGCGGCTTTGCGCATCCAGCATCCGGTAGACACCCGGAGAGCCGTCAAGCGTCTTCAGATAATCCTGGATCAGCGCATGTCCGGTCAGCGGTGAGGCGGGTGTCTGGGTCATGATCTCAGAGGTATGATTCTTCCGGGGGCTCTGCAATCTTTGTGCGGCGGGGGCAAGGGCAAAGCTGTCCACGATTTCTGTGGATAACTCTGCCGATAAGTTTTCGGCACTGGGAAATTTTCCTTAGTTACAGCCCGCTTCGTTGAGTTGCCTAATTTTTAGGCACTACCATAACTATTTGATTATAAACCAAATTTTTTTATGGTGTTCCAAAATATTGAAAACATTAAAGTTTTTGTAACGGTGTCGTAACGGCGGCGTGAACGGTGCAAAACTTTGGCGCCACTTTCCGCGAATATACCCCGAAAGGGTACGGCTTGGCCTACTCGACACCCAGAACATCAGGGGTTTGCCAGCCCAGATGCTGCCCCCCGTCGACACAGATCAGTTGCCCTGTGACAGCGGGAGCATCCAGGAAATATCCCAGTGCGGCGGTGATATCGGCGGGGTTCGCTCCACGTCCCAGAACGGTCGCGGCGCGCTGGTCGGCGAAGTGCCGGTCGGACTGCCGCGCGCCCTGCAGGGTCGGCCCGGGACCGATCGCATTGACCCTGACACGTGGCGCCAGCGCCTGGGCCGACGTTTGCGTCAAGGCCCAAAGCCCCATCTTGGCCAGCGTATAGGTCATGAATTCGGGCGTCAGCTTGCGCACGCGCTGGTCGATCATGTTGATCACAAGCCCCTGCGCCAGGGGTTCGCCCGCCGCGTCCCGCGCGGCTTCCGGGATCGCCGCGGCCATCGCCTGGGTCAGAACGAAGGGCGCCCGAAGATTGCTTTCGAAATGCCGGTCCCAACTGGTGCGGGTGGCGCTGGAGATGCTGTCATATTCGAAGATGGAGGCATTGTTGATCAGGCAGGTCACCGGCCCGCCCAGGGCCTGAATTGCGTCAGGGATCAGCCTTTGCGTCGCCGCCTCTTCCAGAAGATCGGCCTGGAGCGTGACAGCACGGCGCCCCTTGGCACGGATCAGCCCGGCGACTTCCTCGGCGTCGGATTTCGAGGCGGCATAATGCACCCCGACGTCAAACCCGCGATCTGCCAGATAAAGCGCCATGGCGCGGCCCAGCCGTTTGCCTGCCCCGGTCACAAGCGCGATCTTCTGCATGATCCATCACCTCTTTGCCTGCCCCATGGGGTCAGATGAACATCATCGATACATAGGTCACGTAGAACACGATCAAGATGATACCCCAGACACGCCCGATGTTCTGGCGCAGATAGACGAACGGGATCAGCAGCAACGAGGCCGCGAGCATCACCCAGAGGTCATAGGTCAGGAACTGGCTGTCGACCGGAATAGGCGTAACAAGCGCTGCCACGCCGATGATGGCCAGAAGGTTGAACAGGTTTGACCCGATGACATTGCCCAGCGCGACATCGGCCTGACGGCGCACGGCGGCCATGACCGTGGTCGCAAGTTCCGGCATCGAGGTCCCGACCGCCACCAGCGTCAGGCCGATCACGGTTTCACTGATGCCGAAGGTGCGCGCGATCACCGTGGCGCTGTCCACAAGGATATCCGCGCCCAGCGGTAGACCGACCAGACCCAGCACAAGAAACATCCCGATCTTCCACCAGGGCATGTCGGGGTCGGCGCCCTCAAGCTCGTCAAGGTCATCGGTATCGTCCATGCCTTCGGCGACGGCCGCCGCGATCTTGTGGTTGCGCGCATCGCGGAACATGTCGGCCAGCGCCAGCGCCAGGGCCCCCAGCAGGATCAGCGCCGCGATCCAGTCGAACACCCCGCGGAAGGCAAGCAGGATGAAAAGCACCGAGGCCGCGATCATCACGACAAAGCTTTTGCGCGTGTCATGTTCGGCCGTGTGCATGACGGCGATCATCGCCGGAACACCCAGCACCAGCAGGATATTCGCGGTATTCGACCCCACCACGTTGCCCAAGGCGATCCCCGGCACACCGGACATCGCCGCCTGGATCGAGATCAGCAATTCGGGTGCAGAGGTGCCGAAGGCGACAATGGTCAGGCTGACGATCAGTGCCGGGATCCCGATCCTGAGGGCAAGGTTCACCGCGCCCTTTACCAGCGCATCGCCGGCAAACAAAAGGATCACAAGCCCAAGGGCCGCCATCAACCAGACCATGATTTATCCTTTTTTATGTCCGCAGGAACACGGGCCACGTCCGATGCGATAACGCCCGCAGGAGGGGCAGCGCGCCGATTGAAGGCGTTTTTGCCCCGGAAACTTCAGCTTGCCGAACATGGCCAGCACGCCCATGCCGACGAGAAACAGAACAACGGTTTTCAGGATCACGTCACAGCCCGAAACGGGCAAAGGCCGCCCGCTCCTCTATTCCGGCAAGGGCATCCTGCGCCAGGGTCGCGCCAAACCGCTGAAACAGGCCGCGCCGTCGCCCGTAGCGG
>JAJLKH010000002.1:0-21324 GCA_033839205.1 Rhodobacterales bacterium
TTCCTGCGTCCGGCATCCGAGCAACTGGCCGGTGGCTATATCATCTATGGTCCGCAATGCTGCCTGGCCGTGACCTTCGGCAAGGGCACGTTGATGTTCGCGCTTGATCCTGCGTCGGGGCAGTTCCTGCTGGTCAATGACGGGATGCAGACACCGGGCACATCCAGGGAATACGCGATCAACGCGTCGAACCACCGGCACTGGGATGCGGCCATCCGCGCCTATATCGAGGATTGCAACGCAGGCAAGACCGGGCCCCATGGGCAAGACAGCAACATGCGCTGGGTCGCGTCCCTGGTGGCGGAAACCCACCGGATCCTGACGCGGGGGGGCATCTTCCTCTATCCCGGCGATGCGCGTCCGGGCTATGAGAAGGGGCGGTTGCGCATGGTCTACGAGGTGGCGCCGATTGCCTTTCTGATCGAACAGGCCGGTGGCCTGGCGACGGACGGGCAGACGCCGATCATGGAACAGGCGGCGGATGCCCTGCATGCGCGCAGCCCATTGGTTTTCGGCAGCCCTGACAAGGTCCGTCAGGTCGCCGGGTATTACGAGAGGGCCCGCTGACCATCCGTCGCGGCCCGCAGAACACGACTTTGAGGGGATGAACACACATGGCACTTATCACGATGCGTCAACTGCTGGATCACGCCGCCGAACATGGCTACGGCGTCCCGGCTTTCAACATCAACAACATGGAACAGGGCCTTGCGATCATGAACGCGGCCAAGGCGGTTGATGCGCCGGTGATCATCCAGGCCAGCCGGGGCGCGCGCAAATACGCGGGCGACCTGATGCTGAAGCACATCATGATGGGCCTGGTCGAGATGTTCCCCTCGATCCCGGTCTGCATGCACCAGGATCATGGCAACAACATGGGCACCTGCCTCAGCGCGATCCGCCACGGCTTTACCTCCGTGATGATGGACGGCAGCCTGGAGGAGGACATGAAGACCCCCTCAGACTATGACTACAACGTCGATGTCACCCGCCGCGTGACCGACGCCGCCCATCTGGTCGGCGCCTCGGTCGAGGGCGAACTGGGTGTTCTGGGCAGCCTTGAAACCGGCGAGGCCGGGGAAGAGGACGGATCGGGCGCCGTCGGCAAGCTGAGCCATGACCAGCTGCTGACCGACCCGGATCAGGCCGTGGATTTCGTGATGAAGACCAAATGCGATGCCCTGGCCATCGCCTGCGGCACCAGCCACGGCGCCTACAAGTTCAGCCGCAAACCCGATGGCGAGATCCTGGCCATGTCCACGATCGAGGCGATCCATGCCAAGCTGCCCGACACGCATCTTGTGATGCATGGCTCAAGCTCGGTCCCGCAGTACCTGCAGGACCTGATCAACGCCCATGGCGGCAAGATGCCCCAGACCTACGGCGTGCCGGTCGAAGAGATCGAGCGCGGCATCAAGATGGGCGTGCGCAAGGTCAATATCGACACCGATTGCCGCATGGCGATCACCGGGCAGTTCCGCAAGATCGCGATGGAACATCCCGACGAATTCGATCCGCGCAAGTTCATGATCCCCGCCATGGCCGAAATGGAAAAGCTGTGCCGTGACCGTTTCGAGCGGTTCGGGACAGCCGGACATGCCGGCAAGATCAAGGTGATCAGCATGGATGACATGGCGCTGCGCTATGCCTCGGGCAAGCTGGACCCGCGCGCCGCAGGCAACAAGGCCGCGTGATCCTGCGCCTCGACCGGGCCGGGGGGCCAGCCCCCCGCGTCGAACTCTGTTCGACGCTCCCCCCGGGATATTTGCGGCAAGAAGAAACAGGCAAGACTGGAGAGACGTCATGAGCCTTGATCGTTCCATCAAGATCGCCCCGTCGATCCTGTCGGCGGATTTCGCCAATTTCGGGGCCGAGATCCGCGCGATCGAGGCGCAGGGCGCCGATTGGGTGCATGTCGATGTGATGGACGGGCATTTCGTGCCCAACCTGACCTTTGGCCCGCCTGCCGTCGCGGCCTTTCGTCCGCATGTGAAGACCGTGATGGACGTGCATCTGATGATCGCGCCCGTCGATCCCTATATCGCGGCCTTTGCCGAGGCGGGGGCGGATATCATCACCGCCCATGTCGAGGCGGGTCCGCATGTGCATCGCACCATGCAGGCGATCCGCGCCCATGGTGTGAAGGCAGGTGTGGCCTTGAACCCCGGCACACCGGTCGAGGCGGTCGATCATCTGCTGGACATGATCGACATGGTCTGCGTGATGACCGTGAACCCCGGTTTCGGCGGGCAGAAATTCATCCACAGCCAGATCGACAAGGTGCGCCGCCTGCGCGCGATGATCGGCGACCGCCCCATCCATATCGAGATCGATGGCGGCGTGACGGTGGAAACCGCGCCCCTGGTCGTGGCCGCGGGCGCGGATGTGCTGGTGGCGGGATCTGCGGTGTTCAAGGGCGGATCCGTCGACAACCCCGGACCCTACGGCGACAACATCCGCGCCATCCGCACCGCCGCCGAGTCCGCGCGCGGGTGAGCGTCATCGTCTTTGACCTGGACGGCACGCTGATCGACAGCGCGCCGGATATCCGCGCGGCGGTGAACCGGACGCTGCTGGACGAAGGCCATGCGGCGCTGGACCTGCCGACGGTGGTGTCCTTCATCGGGCACGGACTGCCGCGCCTTGTGGAGCGCGCCATGGGCGCGCGGGGCATTCCCATGGATCAGCACGCACGGCTGACCGGGGTGACCTTGGCGCATTACAACGCCGCCTCGAACGATCTGACACGGCCCTATCCGGGGGTAATGACGGCGCTTGGCCGGTTGCGGGACGAAGGGCATCGCCTTGGCATCTGCACCAACAAACCCGAGGCGCCGGCGCGCAAGGTGCTTGACCAGTTCGGCATGGCGCATCTGTTCGATGCGGTGGTGGGTGGCGACACTCTGACCGCGCGCAAACCGGATCCCGCCCCGCTGCATCATGCCTTTGCCACGCTGGGGGCTGCCTCAGGGCTTTATGTCGGCGACAGCGAGGTGGATGCAGAAACCGCGCAGGCCGCGGGCGTGCCCTTTGCCTTTTTCACGCAAGGCTACTGCCACATCCCGCAGGAGTCGGTCACTTGCGTGGCGCGGTTCGACCATTTCGATGCGCTGGCGGGCATTGCCGCGCGATACGCCGCTACTGCCCCAGATCGCTGAGCCGCGCGAGCAGAAGTGCGGTGTTGCGCACGTCGAACTTGCGCATAAGTCGCGCGCGCACATCCTCGATCGTGCGGGGGGACAGGCTAAGCACCTGCGCGATTTCCTTGCTTGTCTTGCCGCGCGCCAGCCATGTCACGACCTGCCGTTCCCGCCCTGTCAGCGATGGCCCGTCGCGGCGCGGGGTGATGGGCGCAAAGCTCATCACGATGCGCGCCAGCGGATCCGCGGGCGTCAGCGTGCGCGCGCGGAACCGACACCAGACAGCATGCCCGCCGGCATGGCGCAGCATCCGCTCATCCGCATAGGCCCCGTCGCGGCGCAAGGGTTCAAGCCCGATGTCGCGGATCTGGATGAACTCGGCCTCGGAGCCATAGAGCATCCGGAAGCTCTGGCCCAGAAGCGCATCCATGCCATAGCCGGACAGGTCGCAGAACGTTTGGTTGCAGGCTTCGATCACCCGGTGGCGCGTCATCACGATGCCGACCGGAGCGTGGTCAAAGGCAATGCGGGCGATGTCATCCATAGGGGGCTACCGTGGTTCTACGGTATTGATACCGTAGTTGGGGCAAAGCATGCTGACGGTTCCAAGGCAAGCGCAAAGGAGTGGTGGCATGTCCCTGACTGACAGGTTGGACGAGGCGGTGACGGCACGGCGGGACGATCTGATCGCGCTGACGCAGGATCTGATCCGCATCCCCACGCTGAATCCGCCGGGGGACAACTACCTTGAGATTTGCGAATACCTGGATCGCCGTCTGGGCGCGCAGGGGTTTCAGACCGAACTGGTGCGCGCTTATGGCGCGCCGGGCGACAGCGACAAGCACCCGCGCTGGAACATCGTGGCGCGGCGCGAGGGGGCCTACAAAGGCGAATGCGTGCATTTCAACAGCCATATCGACGTGGTCGAAGTCGGGCGCGGCTGGACCACGGACCCTTTCGGCGGTGAATTGAAGGATGGCAAGATCTATGGCCGCGGCGCTTGCGACATGAAAGGCGGGCTGGCCGCCAGCATCATCGCGGCCGAGGCCTTTCTGGCGGTCTGCCCCGATTTCGCGGGGGCGATCGAGATCAGCGGCACAGCGGATGAGGAATCGGGCGGCTTCGGCGGCGTTGCCTACCTGGCCGAGAAAGGTTTCTTCAGTCCCGCGCGCGTCCAGCATGTCATCATCCCCGAACCCCTGAACAAGGATCGCATCTGCCTGGGCCATCGCGGTGTCTGGTGGGCCGAGATCGAAACCCATGGCGAGATCGCCCATGGCTCCATGCCCTTCCTTGGCGATTGCGCCGTGCGCCATATGGGCGCGGTGATGGCCGAGATGGAAACCTCGCTCTTTCCGGCGCTGGCACAGAAGCGCACCGATATGCCCGTAGTGCCCGATGGCGCGCGGCAATCCACGCTCAACATCAACTCGATCCACGGTGGCGAGAATGAACAGGAGGACGATTACACCGGTCTGCCCGCGCCCTGCGTGCCCGACAGCTGCCGCATGGTGATCGACCGCCGTTTCCTGATCGAAGAGGATATCGACGAGGTGCGCGAAGAGGTGATGCAGGTTCTGCGCACTGTCGCGGAACGTCGCGCGACTTTCCGTTACGACGTCACGGAGTTGCACCGCGTCCTGCCCACGATGACCGAAAAATCCGCCCCTGTCGTGCAGGTTGTCGCCAAGGCCATTGCCGACACGATGGGGCGTCAGGCGGAATATGTCGTCTCGCCCGGTACCTATGACCAGAAGCACATAGACCGGATCGGCAAGCTGAAGAATTGCATCGCTTATGGCCCGGGCATTCTGGACCTTGCGCATAAACCGGATGAATATGTCGGCGTGGATGATATGCTGGATTCCGCAAGGGTAATGGGGCGGTCGCTGATCGCATTGCTTGCACGGGACTGAGAGCGCTGCTCAACAGGGAGAAAAAGACATGACTTATCTGAAATTCACGCGCGGCATGGTCAGCGCGCTGGCGCTGGTGGCCGCCATGACAGGCACGGCCGGCATGGCGCAGGCCAAGACGGATATCGTCGTGGGCATGCAGCTGGAACCCCCGCATCTGGACCCGACAAGTGCGGCCGCCGGTGCCATCGACTCGGTGCTTTACGCCAACGTGTTCGAGGGCCTGACCCGTTTCGGCCCGGATGGATCGGTGAACCCCGGCCTCGCGGAAAGCTGGGAGATTTCAGCGGATGGCACCGTCTATACCTTCAAGCTGCATGATGGCGTCACCTTCCATGATGGCACAACGATGGATGCCGAGGATGTCAAGTTCAGCCTGGACCGGGCCCGCGCCGAGGATTCGGTGAACGCGCAGAAAGGCCTTTTTGCCGGGATCACCGATGTCACCGTGATTGATCCCCTGACCGTGCAGGTCACGCTGGGCGCGCCCAACGGGTCCTTCCTGTTCAACATGGCTTGGGGGGACGCGGTGATCGTGGCGCCCGAAAGCATCGAGAACATCAAGACCAATCCCATTGGTACCGGCGCCTTCAAGTTCGACAACTGGGTGCAGGGCGACCGGATCGACATCGTGAAGAACCCCGATTACTGGGGCGAGCCCGCGAAACTGGACCGCGCCACCTTCAAGTTCATCAGCGATCCGACGGCCGCCTTTGCCGCCGTGATGGCCGAGGATGTGCATGCCTTCGCAGGCTTCCCCGCGCCCGAGAACCTGCCGCAATTCGATGCCGATCCGCGGTTCCAGGTCCTGATCGGATCGACCGAGGGCGAGACGATCCTGTCGACCAACAACAAGCAGGCGCCCTTCGACAACATCAAGGTGCGCGAGGCGATGGCCCATGCGATCGACCGCCAGGCGATCATCGACGGCGCGATGTTCGGCTATGGTACGCCCATCGGCAGCCATTTCGCCCCGCACAATCCCGATTATGTCGATCTGACCGGCAATTCCGCCTATGACCCGGAAAAGGCCAAGGCCCTGCTGGCCGAGGCGGGCTTTCCCGATGGTTTCACCACCACGCTGAAACTGCCGCCCCCGTCCTATGCACGCCGCGGCGGCGAGATCATCGCGGCGCAGCTGCGCGCGGTTGGCATCGAGACCGAGATCAGCAACCTGGAATGGGCCCAGTGGCTGGAGCAGGTATTTACCGGCAAGGATTTCGGCCTGACCATCGTCAGCCATACCGAACCGATGGACATCGGGATCTATGCCAACCCGGACTATTACTTCCAGTATGACAGCCCCGAGTTCCAGAAGATCATGGCCGATCTGACAGCGGCGACCGATCCCGCGACCCGCAGCGCGCTGCTGAAACAGGCGCAGGAGAAGATCTCGCTTGACTACGTGAATGGCTACCTGTTCCAGCTGGCGGCCCTGAGCGTGGCCAATGCCAAGGTCATGGGACTGTGGAAGAACGCGCCCACCCAGGCGACCGATCTGACGGCCGTCTACTGGGCTGACTGAGCCGGCACCCCGCCGATCCGGCCCTCGCGCGGGATGAGCGCGGGGGAGCCTCCGGCGGGGATATTTCGGGCAAGAAGAAGCAAGGGCGCGCGCCATGGCCTGATGGGCCGGGGGCGGGCGGGATACGGGGCGAATGCTGCGCTATGTGCTGAAACGGCTGGTGTCGCTGGTGATCTCGCTGGCCGTGGCAAGCCTGGTGATCTTCGTCGCGATCGAGGTCGTGCCGGGTGATCCTGCGGCTTACATGCTGGGCATGAACGCGCAGGCCGACACGCTGGCGGCGCTGCGCGAGCAACTTGGCCTGAACGGGTCGATCCCCGAGCGCTACCTGTCCTGGGTGGCGGGCATGCTGCAGGGCGATTTCGGCACATCCTACACCTATCGCACGCCGGTGGCCGAGATGATCGGCGAGCGGCTGTGGATCAGCCTGCCGCTGGCCCTTTATGCCCTGACCCTGAGCACGCTGATCGCCTTTCCGGCGGGCGTCTGGGCAGCGTCGCGGCGCGGATCGGCCGTGGATATGGGCGTGATGGGGGTGACGCAGCTGGGCGTGGCGATCCCGAATTTCTGGTTCGCCATGCTGATGGTGCTGATCTTTGCCATCAACCTGCGCTGGTTTTCGGCCGGTGGTTTTGCCGGCTGGGAGCAGGGGTTTTTCGCGGGCATGAAAAGCCTGACCCTGCCAGCCGTGGCACTGGCCCTGCCGCAGGCCAGCATCCTGACGCGTGTCATGCGGTCAAGCCTGCTGGACACGCTGTCCGAGGATTTCATCCGCACCGCCCGCGCCAAGGGGCTGACGCGGCGACAGGTGCTGTGGCGTCACGCGCTGCGCAACGCGATGATCCCGGTGCTGACCATCATCGGGATGCAGTTTTCCTTTCTGATGGCGGGCGCGATCATCATCGAGAACGTGTTTTTCCTGCCCGGTCTGGGGCGGCTGGTGTTCCAGTCGATTTCGGCGCGCGACCTGATCGTGGTGGAATCCGTGGTCATGCTGCTGGTCTTTGCCGTGATCCTGGTGAATTTCGCGGTGGATGTGGCCTATGCCGCCGTTGATCCGCGCCTGCGGGGGCGGCGATGAGGGCGGGCGGCCTGATGCGCGCGGCATTGACCAACCGTTCCCTTGTGATCGGGCTGGCGTTGTCGCTGGTCTTCGTGGGCGCGGCGCTGATCAGCTTTGCCTGGGTGCCGCAGGATGTGACGGTGCTGGATATCGCCAACAAGATGAAGACGCCATCGGCCGCGCATCCGCTGGGCACCGATCATTTCGGGCGCGATATACTGTCCATGATCATGGTGGGCGCACGCACCTCGATTGCTGTCGCCGTGGTGGCCGTGGTGATCGGCATGGGGCTGGGCGTGCCGCTGGGCCTGGCCGCCGCCGCAAGGCGCGGCAGCCTGCTGGACGAAGTGATCATGCGCGGCAATGACCTTGTCTTTGCCTTCCCCTCGCTGCTGATCGCGATCATGATCACCGCCGTCTTCGGGCCTTCCGCCCTGAACGCGATCATCGCCATCGGTATCTTCAATATCCCTGTCTTTGCCCGCCTGACGCGTGGCGCGGCACTCAGCCTCTGGACACGGGATTATGTGCTGGCCGCCCGCGTCGCCGGCAAGGGTGCGGTACGCATCAGCCTTGAGCATATCCTGCCCAATGTCACCAACCTGCTGATCGTGCAGGGCACCATCCAGTTCAGCCTTGGCATTCTGGCCGAGGCGGCGCTGTCCTATGTCGGCCTGGGCGCGCAGCCCCCCATACCCAGCTGGGGGCGGATGCTGGCCGACAGCCAGACGATGATTTCATTCGCGCCCCATATGGCGATCTTTCCCGGCATGGCGATCCTGCTGACGGTGCTGGGCCTGAACCTGATGGGCGACGGGCTGCGCGATCTGTTCGATCCCCGGATCAGAAGGGACCGGCGATGAGCTTGCTGCGGATCGAGGGGCTGAACCTGGCCATCCATGACTATCCCATCCTGCATGACGTGTCGCTGACCGTCGCGCCGGGGCAGATCGTGGGCGTGATCGGGGAAAGCGGATCCGGCAAATCCATGACCGCCATGGCCGTGATGCAGCTGCTGCCCGAAGGGGCGGGCGCCACGGGTCGTGTCATGCTGGACGGGCAGGATGTGCTGCGGCTGTCCGAGGCCGATCTTTGCGGGATGCGGGGGCGTGTCATGGGCATGGTGTTCCAGGAGCCGATGACCGCGCTGAACCCGATCCAGACCATCGGCGACCAGGTGGCCGAAACGATCCTTGTGCATGAACGTGTCAGCCGCGCCGAGGCGCGGGAGCGCGCGCGCGACGCGCTTACGCGGGTCGAACTGCCCGAGGACCGCTTTCCCCTGACGCGCTATCCGCATGAGCTGTCGGGTGGGCAGCGGCAGCGGGTGGTGATCGCGATGGCAATCGCGCTGCGCCCCAAGCTGCTGATCGCGGATGAACCCACGACGGCACTTGATGTCACCACGCAGGCGCAGATCCTCAAGCTGCTCAAACGGCTGGTGCAGGAGGATGGGATGGGCCTTCTGATGATAAGCCATGATCTGGCCGTGGTCGCCGACATGGCCGATCACCTGGTGATCATGCGCCATGGCCGCGTGGTGGAAAGCGGGCCATCACCCGATCTGTTCCACCGGATGCAGCACCCCTATTCGAAAGCGCTGCTGGCGGCATCGACCCATCAACCCGACCGCGCCGCAGAACCGCGGGACACGCCGCTGCTGGAGGTGCGCGGCGTGATCCGCGACTATGCCACCGCGCGCAAGGGGATCTGGGGCAAGCCGGGCAGCTTCCGGGCGGTCGATGATGTCAGTTTCAGTATCCGGCGCGGCGAATCGCTGGGGCTGGTGGGGGAATCCGGCTGCGGCAAATCCACCCTGACCCGCGCCATTCTGGGGCTGGAGGAGGTGCAGGCCGGTTCGATCCTGCTGGACGGTCAGCCCGTCTTTACAGGTCACAAACCCAACCGCGCCGTGCGCCGCCGCATGCAGGTGGTGTTCCAGGATCCCTACGGCAGCTTCAACCCGCGCCACCGGGTCGAGCGGTTGGTGACGGAACCCTTCCACCTGCTGGACAGGCCCCCGCAAGGCGCCGCGCGTGATGCGGCCATCGCCGAGGCGCTGGACAGCGTGGGCCTGACCGCCGACGACCGGCACAAGTATATTCACGAGTTTTCCGGCGGCCAGCGCCAGCGCATCGCGATCGCCCGCGCACTGATCATCAAGCCCGACCTGATCATCCTGGACGAGGCCGTGTCGGCGCTGGATGTGTCGATCCGGGCGCAGATCCTTGATCTGCTCGCGGATCTGGGGGATCGCCTGGGCCTGACCTACCTGTTCATCAGCCATGACCTGTCGGTCGTGCGGCAAGTGACGGACCGCGTGCTGGTGATGCAGGCGGGCAAGATCGTGGAGCAGGGCGAGACCGCAGCGATCTTTGACGCGCCTGCCCATCCCTATACCAAACAACTGCTGTCGGCGACGCCGCGTCTGCCCGACCGCATCGACGCCTGAGGAGGACAAAGACATGAGCGAAGACCTGGGATTGTGGTTCGACCCGTCCAAATGCCTGATCGGGGGCGAATGGGTGGCCCCCTCGGGCGGGCAATACCTGCCGCTGGAAAACCCCTCGACCGGCGAGGTGATCGGACAGATCGCCCGTGGCACCGGGGCCGATATCGACGCGGCGGTGGCAGCAGCCGAAGCCGCGCGCCATGGCTCCTGGGGCCGGATGAGCGCGGCAGAGCGTGGCCGCATCCTGATGACCCTGGGCCGCATGGTGCTGGAGCGTGTCGACGATCTGGCCCGGATCGAGGCGCTGGATGTGGGCAAACCGCTGAAACAGGCGCGCGCCGATGCCGTGGCCCTGGCCCGTTACATGGAATTCTACGGCGGGGCGGCGGACAAGCTGCACGGCGAAACGATCCCCTATCTGGATGGCTACACCGTCTATACCCTGCGTGAACCGCACGGGGTGACGGGCCATATCGTGCCATGGAACTATCCGATGCAGATCATCGGGCGCTCTGTCGGCGCGGCACTGGCCACGGGCAATGCCTGCGTGTTGAAACCTGCCGAAGATGCCTGCCTGACAGCGCTGGCCTTTGCCGAGATGGCCAAGGCCGCCGGCCTGCCCGATGGGGCGCTGAACGTGGTCCCCGGCCTGGGGTCCGAGGCCGGGGCCGCCCTGACCGCGCATCCCGGTGTGCACCACATCAGCTTTACCGGGTCGGTCGGCACCGGCGTGATGGTGCAGGAAGCCGCGGCAAGGAACGTGATCCCCGTGACGCTGGAACTGGGCGGCAAATCCCCCCAGGTCGTGTTCGAGGATGCCGACATCCCCGCCGCTTTGCCGTTCCTTGTCAATGCCGGTATTCAGAACGCGGGCCAGACCTGTTCGGCCTCGTCGCGTATCCTGGTGCAGCGCAACGTCTATGATCAGGTCGTGGAACGCATGGCCCTGCGTTACGATGCGCTGAAGGTGGGGCGCGCGATGGATGACCTGGACGTGGGGCCGCTGATTTCGGCCAAGCAGAAGGGCATCGTCAGCGGTTTCATCGAAAAGGGCGCCGATCTGCAAGTGGCAGGGCAGGGGCAGCTTGTCAGCGCGCCCAATGGCGGGAACTACGTCCGCCCCACACTGTTTGCCAATGTCAGCCCCGAACATTGCCTTGCACGCGATGAAATCTTCGGCCCGGTGCAGGTCGTCATCCCCTTCGACGACGAGGAAGAGGCCGTGGCGATCGCAAACGGCACGGATTACGGCCTTGTCGCCAGCGTCTGGAGCCAGAATGGCGCGCGCCAGATGCGCATGGCCAAACGCATCCGCGCGGGGCAGATCTTCATTAACAACTACGGCGCGGGGGGCGGGGTGGAACTCCCCTTCGGCGGCATGGGCAAATCCGGCCATGGCCGCGAAAAGGGCTTCGAGGCGATGTATGGCTTTACCGTGCTGAAAACCGTTGCGGCCTTTCACGGCTGATCCCGACACACAGAAAAGGACATGAACCATGAGACTCACAGGTAAGACGGCAATCGTGACAGGTGGCGCCAGCGGCTTTGGCGCGGGCATCGTGCGCAAATTCGCGTCTGAGGGCGCGCGCGTGCTGGTGGTGGACATCAACGCAGATGGCGCGGCGTCCATGGCCGAGGAGGTGGGCAACGGCGCGCTCTCCATCGCCTGCAACGTGGCCGACGGGGCGAGCGTGGCGGAAATGGCCGCCTATGCCATCAAGGCATTCGGGCAGGTCGATATCCTTGTGAACAATGCAGGCATCACCCATCTGCCCAAACCGATGGAAGAGGTGACCGAGGAAGAGTTCGACCGCGTCTTCGCCGTCAACTGCAAATCGGTCTACCTGACGGCGCGCGAACTGGTGCCGCATATGAAGGAAAAGGGCGGCGCGATCCTGAACGTGGCATCCACCGCAGGCCTCAGCCCGCGCCCGCGCCTGAACTGGTATAACGCCTCGAAGGGTTGGATGATCACCGCGACCAAGACCATGGCGGTGGAACTGGCCCCGTCCAAATTGCGCGTCAACGCGATCTGCCCGGTGGCGGGGGAAACGCCTCTGCTGGCGTCCTTCATGGGCGAGGATACGCCCGAGATGCGGACGAAATTCCTGTCCACCATCCCGCTGGGCCGTTTTTCCACGCCCGAGGACATGGGCAATGCCGCCTGTTTCCTGTGCTCGGACGAGGCCAGCATGATCACCGGCGTCGCCATGGAGGTCGACGGCGGGCGCTGCATCTGACACTAAACAAGAAGGCGGGCGGCCAGCGTTCAGGCGCTGGCCATTTCCTCGCCATCCGTTTCGCGGCGGAAGGGTTGCGCGCTGCGCACCGCAAGCACAGTCAGCCCGGATACGGGCTGACCTGCATCCATCCGCAGGGTGGCCCGGCTGATCTGCAGCGCGCCGAACCCCGCCTGATCCAGCAACCGCGTGACATATCCGGCACCATGCGCATAGCGCCGCGAGGGGCGCAGGCGCAGATCGCCCTCGCCCTCCGGCAATTCCTCCAGCGTGAAGGCCAGCATACCGCCGGGGGTCAGGCTGGCCGCCGCCCATCCCACGATCTGCTCCAACGCGCCCACGTAGATGAACACATCGGCGGCCAGGATCAGGTCGAAGGGCGCGCCGCCAAGATCCAGCCGCGACAGGTCGCGCTTGTGCAGGCCGTCATAGACATCTTTGGCACGCGCTTGCGCCAGCATCCGGGCCGAGATGTCGTACCCTTCCAGCCAGCCTGAATGGGGCCTGATGGCCTGCCCCATCAGCCCGGTGCCGCAGCCCAGGTCCAGAACGCGCTCGAACCGCGTCCGCCCCGCGCGCAGCAGCCCCTCAAGGATTTGCGCCGGCCCCTGGTAGCCAAGCTGATCCACCAGCGAGGTCTCGAACCGTTCGGCATATTGGTCGAATAGCGTTTCGACGAAAGCGGCGGGCATTGATTCGGCCACGGGCACAGGCCGCGCCAGGTCAAGACGCAGCCCCGCGCCAAGCCTGTCCTGCGGGTCGATCCGGATCACCCTGCGCCAGCTGTTGCGCGCGCCATCCGTGTCGCCCAGGGTTTCCTGCCATTCGGCCAGCCGAAACCAGCCCGCGGCCCACTCTGGCGCAAGGGCCAGCGCTTGCTCCATAAGCTCGATCGCGGCCGCAAGATCGCCCGAGGCGGCCAGCGCCTGCGCGTAATCCGCACGACGGTCGGCGATCAGATCGCCCGAGGAAAAAACGAATGATGTCATCGGATGGCGGCGGCGAACCCCTGTCCCGGTGCCTGTCAGCCGGGGTCGCGCTGAGATGATCCTGCGCGATGCCGACGTCAAGTGGGCGGATCGGTAAAATTGCAGATGAATGGGCCGGGATGCAGCGTGGCACGGGCGTAAAAGCTGCGCGGAAAACTTGTCTTTTCGCACCTTGCACATTTATTGGGCGCATGGCACCCAAGGCGCGATTTCGGGAGGGAAGCCAGATGCGCCTTGGGCTTGTGCTGCTCTGTGCGGGCTATGTGCTCAGCCAGTTCTTTCGCGCCTTCCTGGCGGTTCTGGCGCGGGTGCTGGAACAGGACGTTGGCGCCGGCCCCGAGGATCTGGCCTTTGCGTCGGGCCTGTGGTTCCTGACATTCGCGGCGGCGCAGATTCCGGTAGGGGCCGCACTGGACCGGATCGGGCCTCGGCGCACGGCATCCGTGATCCTGGCCATTGGCGGCGGCGGCGGGGCCGCGCTTTTCGCCTTGGCCGCGACACCCATGCATATCTGGATCGCCATGGGCTTGATCGGGATCGGTTGCTCGCCCGTGCTGATGGCCTCCTATTTCATCTTCGCACGGATGTATCCGGCGGCCATGTTCGCCACGCTGGGCGCGGTGATGATCGGCGTCGGATCGCTGGGCAACCTGGCCGGATCGGCGCCCCTGGCCTGGGCCATCGGCGTCTTTGGCTGGCGCGAGACGATCTGGGGCCTTTCGGCGCTCTCGCTGATCCTTGCCGCCGGGATCTGGCTGACGGTGCAAGACCCGCCGCGCATCATCAGCGAGACGAAGGGCTCGGTTCTCGACATCCTGAAGACACCGGCGCTCTGGGTGCTGTTTCCACTGCTGATGGTCAATTATGCCCCCGCCGCCGGTCTGCGCGGTTTGTGGATCGGACCCTACATGGCCGATGTGCATGGCGCGACCGAGGGTCTTGTCGGAACGGCCACGCTGGTGATGGGGGTCGCGATGATCGTCGGATCCTTCCTCTATGGTCCGCTGGACCGCATCCTGGGAACCCGCAAATGGGTGATCTTCGGGGGTAATGCGCTGTCCTGCGCGGCGCTGGCCTGTCTGGCCCTATGGCCGCAACCCGGTTTCGTCACCGCCACCGTGCTTTTTGCCATGGTCGGCATCTTCGGCATGTCCTTTCCGCTGATCATGGCCCATTGCCGCAGTTTCGTGCCGCCGCATCTGGCCGGGCGGGGCATCACGCTGATGAACCTGATCAGCATCGGCGGTGTGGGCCTGATGCAGGTGGCGACCGGTCCGCTCTACCGTGCCGTGGCCGATCCCGCCGCACCTGCGGCACAGCCATATTCGGTGCTGTTCGGGTTTTTCGCGGGTCTCATCCTGATCGGGCTCGTGGTCTACCTGTTCAGCCGTGACAGGCTGGATTGAGCGGTGCCAAACAGTAGGAAAACGGCGAATCCGCTTTAATTCCGGGGAAAGCTGCGATATGAGCGCGGCGTTCTGAACAAAGGAGTTGTCCCAGATGGGCTACAAGGTTGCCGTCGTCGGTGCCACGGGGAACGTGGGCCGTGAAATGCTGAACATCCTGGCCGAGCGCCAGTTTCCCGTGGATGAGATCGTGGCCCTGGCCAGCCGTAAATCCCTGGGCACCGAAATCAGCTTTGGCGACACCACCCTGAAGACCAAGGACCTGGACACCTTCGATTTCACCGGCTGGGACATTGCCCTTTTCGCCGTGGGATCGGAAGCCACCAAGATCTATGCGCCCAAGGCGGCGGCCGCAGGGTGCATCGTGATCGACAACTCGTCGCTCTATCGCTACGACCCCGACGTGCCGCTGATCGTGCCCGAGGTGAACGCCGACGCGATCCATGGCTATGCCAAGAAGAACATCATCGCAAATCCCAACTGCTCGACCGCGCAGATGGTTGTCGCGCTCAAGCCGCTGCATGACCGCGCACGCATCAAGCGGGTCGTGGTCAGCACCTACCAATCCGTGTCCGGCGCGGGCAAGGAAGGCATTGACGAGCTCTGGGACCAGACCAAGAGCATCTACAACCCGACCGATGACAAGCCGGCCAAGAAATTCACCAAGCAGATCGCCTTCAACGTGATCCCCCATATCGACGTCTTCCTCGAGGATGGATCGACCAAGGAAGAATGGAAGATGGTGGCCGAAACCAAGAAGATCCTTGATCCCAAGATCAAGGTCACGGCGACCTGCGTGCGTGTGCCGGTATTCGTGGGCCATTCGGAAGCCATCAACATCGAGTTCGAAGACCACCTGGACGAGGCCGAAGCCCGCGACATCCTGCGCGAAGCCCCCGGTATCATGGTGATCGACAAGCGCGAGAACGGCGGCTACGTGACCCCGGTCGAATGCGTGGGCGATTACGCCACCTTCATCAGCCGCATCCGTCAGGACAGCACGATCGACAACGGCATCAACCTGTGGTGCGTCTCTGACAACCTGCGCAAAGGCGCGGCGCTGAACGCGGTGCAGATCGCCGAAGTGCTGGGCCAGCGGGTTCTGAAAAAGGGCTGATCGGCCCGGTTCCCACAAGATGACAGGAAACCCCCGGTGCAACTGACCTGCACCGGGGGTTTTTCTTTCCGAGGGGGCGCGGCCCCGGTCTTAGAACCGTTCGGCCCGCAGCACATCGCAATCGGTGACGCAGACCACACCGATATGGCGCTCGACCACGTCAAAGGCCGCATCCAGCAGCGCGTCCAGGCGATCGGGGCGGATGATGCAGACGACCTGCACCATGCCGGATCGGCCCACCTGCCCCTCGCGCGTCCAGTCGCCGGATCGGCCCGATCCGCCCAGCACCGGCAGGATCGTGTAACCGGTGACACCCGCACTCTGCAGCGCGCCTGTCAGGCGGTTCTGCATCACGGCTTCGATGGTGATCTCGACGCGTTTGGCCTTGTGGGTCTGCATGTCTCAGCCTCCGGTAAGGGCCACGGCCGCCGCCATGTAAAGCGGAATGCCAAGGGTCAGGTTGAACGGAAAGGTCACGCCCAGCGACAGGGTCAGGTAGATCGACGGGTTGGCCTCGGGCAGGGCTACGCGCATCGCCGCCGGCACCGCGATATAGCTGGCCGAGGCGCTGAGCACCGCCAAAAGCGTGACGCCCCCCGTGGACAGACCCAGAAGCATCCCCGCCGCCAATCCAAAGCTGGCGCCGACAAGGGGCATCATCATGCCGAAGGCCAGCGCGCCCGCACCCAGGACATGCCGCCCGCCCCGCAATCCGCGCCCCGCGACCAGCCCCATGTCCAGCAGGAACAGACACAGCACGCCCTTGAACGGGGCCACGATGAAACTGTCGATCTGCGCCAGCCCGGCAGGCCCGGTGATCCATCCGATCAGGAAGGATCCGATCAGCAGCACGATGGATCCGTTCAACAGGATCTCGTGCCACAGCCCCGCTTCCATCTTGCGCCCGCCCGATCCGCGCGCCACCAGCCACAGCGCCGACAGGATCGCGGGTGCCTCCATCGCGGCGGCAACGGCGACCATGTAACCCTCATAGGCGATGCCGCGCCCCTCCAGCACCGAAGAGGCCGCAACGAAGGTCACGATCGAAATCGAGCCGTAATGCGCGGCCACCGCCGCCGCATCGGTGCGCGACATGTTCGACATCGCACTGAGTAGGGCAAAGGCCACAAGTGGCAGCAGCGCCGACAGGATCACACCGGCCAGTAGCGACAGGCCCAGCGTGACGTCGATCCCGTGCGAGGCGACGGCGACCCCGCCCTTGAAGCCGATCGCGAAAAGAAGATAGATCGACATCCCCTTGGCGACCGCCTCGGGCACGGTCAGATCGGACCGCGCAAGGGCCGCGAACAGACCCAGCGCAAAGCTGAGGACGATGGGCGAAATCAGGTTGGCGCCCGCCAGTGCAAGAATGCCGTCCATGTCCTGCGGTCTTCCCCTATGACAAAGCACCCGGCTCTGACGGATCGCAAACCGTCAGACGGGTTGGAACTGGCCCTTGGCCGGGTCGAAGTATTCCAGCGATCCCTCGCCGATGTCGGTCCAGAGGCCATGCACCGACAATCTGCCGCCCTGCACCTCTTCTGCAACCAGCGGAAAGGTCATCAGGTTGTCCAGCGACACCAGCACCGCCTGCTTTTCCAGCGCACTCAGTTGCGCGACCGGATCGGCCATGTCCTTGACCTGCTCATAGCCGGGGCGAAGGATGTCCATCCAGCGACCGACAAAGCTGCTTTTCTCTTCCAGTTCGGGCGCGTGGCCGGTGCACATGTCAAGGCAACCCTTGACCCCGCCACAGGAGGAATGGCCCAGCACGATCAGATGCGCGACCTTGAGCACGCCCACCGCATATTCCACCGCCGCCGAGGTGCCATGCGCCTCGCCATCGGGTTCGTATTTCGGGATCAGGTTGGCGATATTGCGATGGATGAAGAACTCGCCCTGGTCGGCCCCGAAGATCGAGGTCACATGCACGCGGCTGTCGCAGCAGGAAATCACCATGGCGCGCGGATGTTGCCCGACTTCCGCAAGACGCCGATACCAGCTTTGGTTCTCGGCATAGGATGTGGCCTTCCACCCCTGGTATCGCTGGATCAGGTAGCCCGGCAAGGGTTTGGCGTGGTTCATCGCATGATCCCCGTTCTGGTTCCCGTATCGCGCGCGGCGTCTGGGCGTCTGGGTGGCCCTCTTAGTGCGTATTGTCCGACAATTCGAGAGAAAACAAGGCCCGAGCGCAACCTTTTGGGAACCTCTCGATGTGCATGTCTCATTGGTGCCGTGGGGGCGTGAGATCAAGGGTGAGTTCTTGAACAAGGTGACAATGCTGATGCAGGACGAGGCCGTTCTGCTGGACCCCGAGCGATTGGGGACACTTTATGCCCAACTGGGCGAGGCTGCGGCAGAAGAGGTGATCTGCCGCGCCATGGAAGAGATGGCCGTGCGCCTGACCGGCGCAGAGCGGATGTATCGCGAGGATCAGATCGCAGGGCTGCGCAAGACCGTCAGGTGCCTTGCCGCGATTGCCGATCAGGTCGGTATGCATGGGCTGGCGTTGGTCGCGCGGGATGTGGCGCATTGCATCGACAAGGGCGATGGCAATGGGCTGGCGGCGACATTGGCACGGCTGCTGCGGATCGGCGAGCGATCCCTGACAGCGATCTGGGATCAGCAGGACCTGTCCGGCTGATCCGCGCCCCCTTGCGGTTGCAGGCAGGGCCGCTAGGGTGCGGGCAAGGCCACTTGCGATCTTGCGATGCCCTCGTTCAGGGCAAGGCCCTTGTCATGTTACACCGCCCGAAAGGCTCGCCCATGTCCCTGACCTTTGCCCCCGCCACCCCTGAGACGCTTGCCCTGCACGTGATCGAGGCCGAGGCGCTTGATGGCTGGCTGGCGGATCAACCCGCGCAGGTCGCGGCATGGGTCCGCGCCACAGGCTTTTCGGGGGCCTTGGGCAAGCACCTCATGGTGCCGGGTGCGGATGGCATGCCCGCCTTCGTTCTGGCCGGCTATGGCAGCGCCGCGCAGCGCGCGCGCGGCCGTTTTCACCTGGCAGGGATCGCGGTAAACCTGCCAGCGGGCACCTATCGCATCGCCTCCGGCCTTGCCCCTGACGTCGCGGAACAGGAGGCGCTGGGCTGGCTGCTGTCGGGCTATGCCTTTGATCGTTACCGCAGCCAGACCCGCAATCCGTCCCGGCTTGTCGCGCCCGAAGGCGTGGACGCCGCCCGTCTGGAAGTGATCGCACAGGGCGAGGCCCTGACACGCGACCTGATCAACACGCCTGCCAATGACATGGGGCCTGACGCGCTGGAAGCCGCCTGTCTTGACCTTGCGGCGCGTCACGGCGCCCAGACACATGTCATCCGGGGCGCCGCGCTGCTGGAGCAGAATTTCCCCATGATCCACGCCGTCGGCCGGGCTGCCGCGCAGGAACCCCGGCTCATTGACATGCGCTGGGGCGATGCCGGCCCGCGTCTGACGCTGGTGGGCAAGGGTGTGTGCTTTGACACCGGCGGACTGAACATCAAGCCCTCTTCCTCGATGGGCCTGATGAAAAAGGACATGGGCGGTGCGGCAACGGTGCTGGGACTTGCGCATATGATCATGGCACTTGGCCTCAAGGTGCGGCTGCGCGTCCTGATCCCCGCGGTCGAGAACGCGATCAGCGCGGGGGCGATGCGTCCCGGTGACATCCTGCCGTCCCGCAAGGGCCTGACGGTCGAGATCAACAATACCGATGCCGAAGGCCGCCTGGTGCTGGGCGACGCCCTGGCCCTGGGGGCCGAGGAAAACCCCGACCTGATGGTGTCGATGGCGACGCTGACCGGGGCGGCCCGTGTGGCCGTGGGCCCGGATCTGTCGCCCTATTTCACCGATGATGCCGGTGTTGTGGCTGCCCTCGAGGCCGCAGCCTCGCGCGTGGCCGATCCGGTCTGGCGCATGCCCTTCTGGACCCCCTACGAGGCCGATATCGAACCGGGCATCGCCGATCTGGACAACGCACCCAAGTCGGGCTTTGCCGGCGCGATCACCGCAGCCTTGTTCCTGCGCCGCTTCGCAGGCGAGGCTGTGCGATATACCCATTTCGACATCTACGGCTGGCAGCCCAGCGCAGCCCCCGCGCGCCCCAAGGGCGGCGTCGGCATGGGCGCGCGCGCCTTGCTCGCGGCACTGCCCGAGGTGCTGGGCCTGTGACCCGGGATCGCCGCCTGACCCCGGCCAACGGGCGCGTGGCGGCCCTGTCCATCAAGGGGCAGGTCGAGGCCGCGCGCTATGTCGAAGGCTGGCCACGGTTGGTTGCAGTGCCGGTCGTGGCGCTGCGCGATGCGCCCGAAGGGCGGCGCGAGCGTGAACTCCTGCGCGGCGAGGCGGTGACCCTGTTCGAAGACCGGGACGGCTGGTGCTTCGTGCAGGCCGCCCGCGATGGCTATGTGGGATACCTGCCCACTGCGGCGCTGCACGAAGGGCAGGCCCCTGATCTGCGGGTCCGCGTGCGCGCCACCCATGCCTATGAAAAGGCGGATATCAAGGCGCCCGATCTTGTCAGCCTCAGTTTCGGCAGCCGCCTGCGCCAGCTGGGACAGGAGGGGCGGTTCATCCTGACCGATGCGGGATATGTCCCTGCCATTCACCTGGCCCCGGTCGAGATGGCAGAGGATGACCCCGTCACCGTGTCAACCCTGCTGCTGGGCACGCCCTATCTCTGGGGTGGCAACAGCGCCTTCGGGATCGACTGTTCCGGCCTGGTGCAGGCGGCTTGCCTGGCTTGCGGCATCGCCTGTCCGGGTGACAGCGATCTGCAAGCCGCCGCATTGGGCGCACCCGTCACCGACGGCAGCCCGCCGCGCCGTGGCGATCTGCTGTTCTGGAAAGGCCATGTCGCATGGGTATCGGGGCCTGACATGATCCTTCATGCCAATGCCCATCACATGGCCGTGGCCTTCGAGGGTCTGGCCGAGGCGGTAACCCGGATCGCTGAACAGGGCGGCGGGCCGGTGACCGGTCATCGCCGCCTGGGCTGAGGCCACGGGTTTTCTCGGGTTTTCCTGCAAGGAAAAAGGGGCGGTCAGGCCCCCAATTCGCGTTTCAGCCTGGCCAGGGCGACCAGTGCAGCGTCACGGCGGCGGGCCAGGTCCTCGGTGCTTGCGCCTTCGGTCGCGGCCTCGATCCCGGACACAAGGGTTTCGATCAACGCGGGCGTCAGGTCGGGCGTGGTCTGATCCGCCCATCGCGCCACCTGCGTGGGTCCCAGATGGTCAAGGTAATGGCGATAGCCCCCCGCGCCACCGCCCAGGTGATAGGTCAGATGCGGCCCCATGAAGGCCCAGCGCAGCCCCGGTCCATGGGCAATCGCGCGGTCGACATCCGCCACTGTCGCGACACCTTCGGCGACAAGGCTGACCGCCTCGCGGTATAGGGCCGATGTCAGCCGGTTCGCCAGGTGGCCCACGCGTTCCTTTTGCACCACGACGGTTACGCGACCGATACCGTCATAAAAGGCACGGGCCGTGTCGATGCA
>JAJLKH010000003.1:0-35350 GCA_033839205.1 Rhodobacterales bacterium
AAAGCTTTGGGGTTGTCGATATAGGCATCGAGCGTCTCATAGGTCCAGATCAGACCATCAGCGCCCATCCGCGCCAGGCCCTTGGAGTAGCGGTAATCGCCATCGACGCTGCCCGCCTTGCGCCCGAAAATCTCGTTCAGATGCGGCCCCACCCGGTTCTCGGCGCCCGGTCCGACCTGATGGCAGGAACTGCAGTCACGAAACAGCCGCTCACCCCGGGCAGCATCGCCCAGAAGTTCGGCGCGCGCAGGCATCGGGCCAGCGAGGACACCCGCAAGAACAACGGCAGAAAGCAACCTTCCGATCATCATAAAAACCCTGTCCGACAGCATCTTCAGGAAAGCCCGAAAACGCGTTGAAAACAACCGGAATTTCAGCAGGGGATCACTGTCCCGGAACGGAAAGACCGGACGGACCGGATATCAGGTCGGCCAAGGAACGCATGTGCGATCAGCCACTTGCGAAACGGAACGAATGTTCCGGCACTGGTTGCTCGTACAAAGGGTCGCAGGCAGCGATACCCGGATTACATTCGTCGCCACGCCATGCGGCGCGGGGTTGGACAGGCCGGATCCCCGGCCTGCCCGCATTCATCGGATCACTGCGAGAACGACTTGAGGTACTCGTTGATCGCGGCGATCTCGTCGTCCTTCTTCAGACCCGCAAAGGACATCTTGGTGCCTTTGACGTAATCGCGCGGCTTGGTCAGGAACTCGGCCATGGTCTCGGGCGTCCAGACGGTGCCGGAGGCGCCCATTTCGGCCATGGTCTTCGAGTAGTTGAAGCCTTCCAGACCACCCAGAGGCCGCCCCATCACATCGTTCAGATGCGGACCGGTCTTGTTCTGCGCGCCCTCGCCCACCTGATGGCAGGCCGCACATTTCTTGAAGACCTTCTCACCGGCAGCCACCAGTTCCATGTCCAGACCGCCGGACGCGGGTGCCGCAGCCTCGGTCTGTGCAGCCGTCTCCGCAGGGGCGGCGGCGGCGGTGTCTTCCGTGGCCGGTGCCGTCTCCTCGGCGGCCTCGGCCGCTTCGGCAGCGGCTTCCGCCGCCTCCTCGGCCTGGAACGCCTCACGCGCAGCGGTCTGATCCGGGGTCACGTCCAGAACCGTGGCGCGCATGGTGATCTCGACCGTCTCCTTGCAATTCTCCATGCAGGGTTCCTGCGAGAAGACCGGCAGTTCCACGGTGTCGCGGTCATCCACGAAGAAGCCATCCACATTGGGCAGCGTCACTTCGGTGAAATTCTCGTTCGACAGGACGAAATCGTCATCAACCAGATCATTCGAGTACAGGATATAGGCGGTGATCGCATATACCTCGTCCGGGGTCAGGCTTTGCGCATTGCCGAAGGGCATCGAGCGGTGGACGTAATCCCACACGGTCGAGAGATACGGCCAGTACGAGCCCACGGTCTTCAGCGGGTCATCGTGGTCCAGCGTGCCATCGCCACCGGCCAGCTTGGGCCAGTTGTCCACGCCTTCGGCGAACACGCCGTGGCACACCGCGCAGTAATCCTGAAACAGGTCATCGCCATCCGAGACATTGCCCGAACCGACAGGCAGACCCTGCCCGTCGGGGCGCACATCCACATCCCAGGCGGCCACTTCCTCGGGCAGCGCGACGCGACCGATCCCCATGGGCCCGTCGCTGGGCATCGTGCTGGCCACGGCGGGGCTCAGCATGAAACCCATGTCAAGGCTGGCAGGCGCCTCGCCAAGCACCCGGCCGGTGTCGGGCATCGGCGTGATGTTGCGGTCGGCGAAGTTGTAGGCCGCGACAAGCATCGCCACGCTGCCCAGCGTCAAGCCGCTGTAGAGATTAAGAGATTTCGACATTTTCAGCCTCCCCGCTCGGTTTTACCCACCAGGTCTGGATACAGTTGTTGTGATAGACCGAGTTCAGCCCGCGGATCTCGCGCAGCTGCGTCTTGGTCGGCTGGACATAGCCCGTCTCGTCATGGGCGCGGGCCTGCAACAGCATCTCCTCGCCGTCCCAGTCGTGATCGACATAGAAGCGCGTCAGGGCCATCGGCTGACCGGGGGCCGCAAGCCGGGCCTGCTGCCAAGTCTTGCCGCCGTCCACGGTCACATCGACGCGGGTGATCGCGCCGCGCCCGGACCATGCCAGGCCGGTGATGACCAGAGGGCCCTTGCCGTGACGGATCGGCGATTGCGGGCTGGGGCTGGTGATCACGGATTTCGCATCCATCACCCATGTCCACTTGCGCGAGGTGCCGTCGGCCATCGTGTCGGTATATTTCGACGTCTCTTCGCGGCTTTCCACGGGACCGTCGGCCACTTCGACGCGGCGCAGCCACTTGACCCACATGTTGCCTTCCCAGCCGGGCACGACCAGGCGCACGGGATAGCCATGTTCCTTGCGCAGCGCCTCGCCATTGGCCTTGAAGGCCACCAGCACGTCATCCAGCGCCTTTTCCATCGGAATCGAGCGGCCGTTCGATGAGGCATCCGCCCCTTCCACATAGACCCACTTGTCCGACAGGTCGCCCGCCGCGTCCAGACCGGCCTCGGTCAGCAGGGTGCGCAGCGAAACGCCGGTGTATTCCATGTTGTGGATCATGCCATGGGTGAATTGCGCGCCGTTAAGCTGCGCGCCCGCCCATTCCATGCCGGTGTTGGCCGCGCATTCGCAGAAATAGACATGCTGCTCGCGCGGGAAACGCTCCAGATCCTCGTAGGTGAAGATCAGCGGGCGGTCCACCAGCCCGTTGATCATCAGGCGGTAATCCTTTTTCGACATCTCGATCGCACCCGAGTGGTGCCGCTCGAAAGCGCAGCCCTGCGGCGTGATCGTGCCGTCCAGCGCGTGGATCGGTGTGAAGTTGATCGAACTGATCACGTCGGCCGTCAGCCATTCAACGTTGCGGCGCACCACGTCGGATTCGAACTTGATCGGCATGCCGTAGGGCGTGGCGTCCACCCCGTCGCCCAGGCCGTTGGCCCAGGGCTGGATTTCGGTGATCAGCGGGTCAGGGCCCGCCGCCTTGGCTGCAGTGGCCCCCGCCACCGCACCACCTGCGGCCAGCGCGCCCTGAAGGAACGCGCGACGCGAGGATTTCATGTCATTGGAGCTGGCTGTCATCTGTCCTTGCCTCCTTTTCAGATCATCAAATTCGCTTTTGTGAATTTGATAGAGTCAAAATGGGTCCTTGGCAATGGGGGCTAACGCTCCCAAGGCCGCGGTAATGGGGGTTTATGCCCCCACCACCTGCACGCTTGTGTTCGGGGCGACCTTCACGGTGCCCTGCTTGCGAATGTAGTCTTCGACCACATCCCAGATCTGCGGTCCTTCCGTGCCCTCGTTGACCGAGGCCCAACCGGCCACCACATAGGTTTTCGCGGGATCGATCGCCTCGCCCGTCTTGAGAAGGGTCATGTCGCTGATGCGCTGGCCCATCGGCTTGGATACATCGATGCGGTAGCCCAAGCCACCCACGCGCACCATGTCGCCACCCTGCTGGTAATAGGGATCGGGGTTGAACAGGTTGTCGCCCACGTCCTCCAGGATGACGTTCAGGAATTCGCCCGTCATTTCAGTGCGATAGGCCTGACCATAGGTCATGGAGGTGACGTTGTGGATGTCTTCGCGGGTGATGTCCTGCCCCGGCAGAATCGACGGCCCCCAGCGCACGCCCGGCGACATGGCGATGTCGGCCTCGCGCTCGTTGATCAGCGCGTCGCAGATCAGGTCATCCCATGTCCCGTTGAAGTTGCCGCGGCGATACAAAAGCGTATCGGCCTGGCCGATCACCTCCGACAGCTTGTCCGCAAAGGGCGCGCGCTGTTCGTCGATCAGGGCGGCCACCTCGGCATCAGGGGTGATCACATCCGAGAAGATCGGGATCAGCTTGTGGCGGAAGCCCATCAGACGGCCCTCGCGCACGTCCAGATCAACGCGGCTGACAAACTTGCCGTTCGACCCGGACGCGATCAGGATCGTCTCTCCGATCAGAACCGGTTCGGGCAGCGCGTCATGGGTATGACCCGTCAGGATCACGTCGATGCCGGTCACGCGGCTGGCCATCTTCTTGTCCACGTCAAAACCGTTGTGGCTCAGGCAGACGACAAGCTCGGCACCCTCGGCGCGCACCTCGTCCACGACCTCCTGCATGCGCTGATCGCGGATGCCAAAGCTGTACTCGGGGAACATCCAGCCGGGGTTCGCAATCGGCATATAGGGGAAGGCCTGTCCGATCACGGCGATCTTGACGCCGCCGCGTTCAAAGAACTGGTAGGGTTTGAAATCCTCGGAAGGCTCGTCCCATTCCGCATCGAAGATATTGGCGCCCAGGGCGGCAAAGGGCAGCCCCTCGACCAGTTCGCGCACCCGTTCGGTGCCAAGCGTGAATTCCCAGTGGAAGGTCATCGCGTCGGGCTTGAGCGCGTTCATCACATTGACCACATCCTGGCCCTGCGTGTGATAGCAGGTGTAGGAGCCGTGCCATGTATCGCCGCCATCCAGCAGCAGCGCATCGGGACGCTCGGCGCGGATCGCGTTCACAACCGTGGCCACGCGGTCCATGCCGCCCATGCGGCCATAGGTTTTCGCCAGGGCGGTGAAGTCATTGTAGGTCAGCGCATAGGCCGAGGCAGAGCCGTCGTCGATCCCGTATAGCTTGCGGAAATCAGCGCCCGTGATGTGGGGCACATGGCCCTTGTTGTCGCCGACGCCCAGGTTAATCTCGGGTTCGCGGAAATAGATCGGCTTGAGTTGCGCGTGGATGTCCGTGATGTGGATCAACGAGACGTTGCCGAAAGTGTCGAACTGCAACAGTTGATCCTGCGTCAGGCTCTGCTGCGCGGCAAGGCGCGCCCAGTTGCCGAAACCCGATGCGCCCACAAGCGCGGATGCGGCCATACCGACCTGAAGAAAATCACGGCGAGAGATCATGATCCCGTGCTCCGATAGGTTAGAGTGTTCCCGGACCGCTGCCCGTACAGGCCAGCGGTTTGGCCTGTTTGGCCCGTCTTTTCAAAAGCTTGCAAAAAAATATCGGGGGCGGGCGTCCCGCCCCCGATGAATGGTTCAGTTCCGGACCGAGGGGCCTTCGACCGACAGGCCGTTGCCGCGGCTGGCCACGTAAAGCTCCAGCGCCACGAATTCGGGGCTGCCGGGATCAAAGGTGTGGCCGCGGGTATCGCGGATGCAGCCCTTGAAGCGATCATGAACCTGGTTCAGCTTGGCGTTCTTCAGACGATAGGTCGGAAAGCCGTTGATCTGCCCCTGGCTCAGGTGATCCGCGCGGATCATGTTGCCATAGTTGTCTTCGTGGCAGTTGGCGCAGGACAGCTCCAGCTGGCCGAAACGGGTGTAGTACATTTCCTTGCCCGCTTCCCAGGTCGCCTGAACGGGACCGTCGATCGCCACATCAACCGGCATGCCGCGCGACTGCACGGAAATCAGCGCTTCCATGTTGGTCATTTCGCCGCTGGTATACTTGTAGGGCTCGGCCTTCATGTTCTCCGTGCGGCAACCGTTGATCTGCATCGCCAGTGTGCGCACTTCGCCCGCCGTCTCGTTCCACTTCGGATAGACGGCGCGCACGCCTTTCATGCTTTCCTCGGGCGTGCCGTGGCAGGATGCGCAGGACTTGCCCGCCTCGCCCTCGACCTTGTTCCACTGGTCAAGACCAAGATCGGCGAAAACCATGCCGGGGTTGTCGAAGTCATCCGCCTGCAGGGCCTGGGTCTCATCCTCGCGGAAGCGCCAGCCCGAATAGATGGTGTCCAGCGCATCGGACAGATGCGCGGGTGCAGCGGTCTCGGTGACCACCTCCAGTTCGCCATTGATAACCAGCGAGTCCTCGTCAGGATCTGCCAGCGTCATTGCCGGAACCGAGAGAAGCAGTGCGGCCACAGCCGTCATTGCCTTGAATTTCATGTAATGCCCTCCCTTTTGGCTGCCCGGAGCGCGGTCCTTCAGACGCCGCGCCCCGGGATCTCGCTGGACCGTGCGGCTTAGCCGATCGCCACGGATTTGACGTCCTCGTAGACCGAGCCGTCATCATCGTACCAGGTGAACTTCAGGTCACCTGCTTCGGGGATCACGGCCTCGAACTCGAAATACGGGTTGGTCGAGATCGCCGGCTCCATCTTGATGTCGATCACGGACTTGCCGTTGAACTCGCAAGTGAAGCGGTTGATGATCGAGCGCGGGATCGGGGTGCCGTCCGCGTTCTTGCGCTGGCCCGATTCCATCTGGTGGCTGATCAGGGTCTTCAGAACGACCGCCTCGCCGGCTGCTGCCTTGCTGGGGGCCTTGACGCGGGGTTTTACGCCTTCTGCCATTTTGTCTCTCCTAAATCTCTCTATGCGTTAACGAATGCCGGCCCCTCGGGACCAGCGAGCGATGACGCGGATCAGCCGCCGCAGCCACCAATGGTGACCTTCACGTTCGAGCTGGCCTTGGCAAAGCTGCCATCAGCCATCTGCGCGATCGCGATCACGTCCTGGGTGCCTGCAAGACGAATGCGGGTGGATGCGGAATGCGCCCCAGCCAGTTCGCCAAAGGTGAAGGTCGCAACGCCCGGCGTCGGGTTGCCTGCGGCCAGAACCATGATTGCCACGGCGCCTTCGGCTTCGACGGCGATTGGCACGGTGTTGCCGTTCTCGGCGATTTCCGGCGCTGTCAGCGTCACACCGGTATCGGCCATCGCGGCGCCACCGGTGAAAGCTGCGATGGCGTCGTCGGCTGCCGCGTTGGCCCGGAAGGGCAGCACGGTCAGAGCTACGGCACCCATGCCCAGCGCCAGAGTATCACGTCTTGTGAAATCCATTCTGTTGTCTCCTTTTATCCAGCGCTTCCCGATCACTCGTCCTTGAGAGTCATCAGAAAGGCCACCACATCTTCGATCTGCTGTGCGGTCAGAAGCGGTTCGATCTTTTCGGCCGCCTTGCCCGTGTATGCGTTACCCGGACGGGTGAAACCGTCCACCTTGTAGAAGGCCGGCATGATCGTGCCCTCATAGACCAACTTGGCATTGGCCACGATCCCGCGCAATTCCGCCTCGTTCCAGCGGCTGCCGACACCGTCAAGCATCGGCCCCACATTGCCGGGGAAAGCCGCGCCCAGACCGGTGATCTCGTGGCAGGCAACGCAGTTGCCGATCGAGCGACTGGAAAACGCCTTGGCGCCCTCTTCGGGGTTGCCAGGTGTCCCGGACAGCGACGCCTCGATCGCGCCGGAATCGGTGTAGACCACATCGGCCGGTGCCACGGGCTCCGCCGCGAACGCGCCGGACGCCACGAGCGTTGCCGCCAGTGTCAGTGTTGAAAGCCTCATGTTCCCTCCCTTAGCTACCAGGTCTTCTGGCTGAGTTAGCTTTGTATACCGTAGTCCACGTGCCGGGTCCTGCGCAACAACAAATTCATAAAAACGAATTTGCTTATCTGAAGGCGGCCGGTGTCCCCTGCTCACCTGTCGCCGCGCAGACGCGCGCCCGCATCACTGCAGCAGCCGCCCCTACTGTGATAGCTGCCGCGCAAGGTATTTCTGGAAGGGCTCGTCGGTTTCGTATCCCTTCTCAACAACCCAGCGTAACATCGCCAGAGTAGTACCTTTCTTGAACGCGCCGGGCATCACGGCCACCGCGGCCTGGGGCGCCGCGACACCCTCTGCAACCTCTTCGGGAAAGAACATCAGCGTAGGGGTGAACAGCAGCCCCCATTTGCGCGCCATCTCCTTTTCCGGCAGGGTCTGCCCATCGAAATCCGTAACCTCGACATCGCCGAACATGTTCATCTGGATGACGAAGTAATTCTCGCGGATGAACGAATCGATCTCCGAATCAGGAAAGACCTCCTCGTGCATCTGGGTGCAGTAGATGCAGCCGCGTTGC
The DNA here is from genome assembly GCA_033839205.1 of Rhodobacterales bacterium. Lineage (GTDB taxonomy): Bacteria > Pseudomonadota > Alphaproteobacteria > Rhodobacterales > Rhodobacteraceae > Seohaeicola. Next base: position 7,864 of record JAJLKH010000003.1, read on the forward strand.
TCGAAGATGATCGCCAGGCGCTTGCCTTCCGCATTGGCCTCGTTCAGGTCCTCGCGCAGGTCCTTGAACGTGTCTCGCATCCATGCGGTCTTGTGCAGCCCGTCATCGCCCAGTTCCGCCGCGGTCACCGGCATGACGGCCAGCATCATGGCCGTGCTCGCCGCAGCCAGGGTTGATATCAGTCCTTTCATTCCATCCTCCCTCGATTTGCGCCCTACCCGAGCGACGTGAACCCCGGAAACCAGCGTATCATCGCATCCGCGATCAGGTTGACCGCATTGGTGGCGATCAGGATCGCAAAAACGATCAGCATGACACCCATGACCTTTTCCACATGGCCCAGATAGCGGCGATTGCGCTGCATCCAGCCCAGGAACGGCTTGGCGAAAAGCGCGGCCACCACGAAAGGGGCCGTCATCGCAAGACCATACACCAGCAACAGGCTGCCGCCCTGCCAGATGTCGCCCATGCCGCTTGCCACCATCAGGATCGCCGCCAGCGCGGGCCCCACGCAGGGTGTCCAGCCAAAGCCGAAGGCCAGCCCCATGACATAGGCGCCGATCACCGTCGTCGGCTCGGCCTTGCTTTCCAGCCGCGCCTCACGGTAAAGCAGCCCGATCCGCAGAATGCCCAGGAAATGCAGGCCGAACAGGAACAGGATGCCGGCGGCCACATAGGACAACGGCTGGCGCCATTGCGCGAAGGTCTGGCCCAGCGCCGTGGCGCCCATGCCCAGCAACACGAAGATGGTGCTGACGCCCAACGCGAAAAACACCGCCGAGATCACCAGCCGCTTCTGCGCACCGGGTGCTATGGCCCCGTCATCGCGCAATTCAGACATGGAAATGCCAGCCATGTAGCATAGATAGAAGGGAACCATCGGCAGAATACAGGGCGTAAAGAATGACAGCAGCCCCGCCAACGCGGCCCCTGCATAGGAGATGTCCAGCATATGCGGGACTCCTTGAATTATTCACATATTCAGATTATCTTTTGTATACGGTTGTCGTCAATTTTTTCATACGTCAACATATATTCGTCAGCCATCCGTCATAAACAGGGTTGTTCCATGCGTCTTCTGAAGGCCATCTGCCGTCCCCTCGCAGCAACCACCCTTGTTGTCATGGCCATGCTTCTGACACCGCCTGCGGTGCGTGCCGCGGAATTGGTCATGATCGACCGCGAAGGCTGCGGATATTGCATCGCCTGGAAAAAACAGATCGGCCCGGCCTATCCCAACACCGACCTTGGCCGCTTCGCCCCTCTGCGGGTGGTCAATATCCGCCAAGGCGCGCCCGAGGGGGTCACCTTCGACCGCCCTGTCCTGTTCACGCCGACCTTCATCCTCGTGGACGAAGGCCGCGAACTGGGCCGAATCGAGGGTTATCCCGGCGAAGATTTCTTCTGGGGCTTGCTGGAAAAGATGCTAAAGGAGAAGACGGATTTCATCGGGTCGAGCTGACATCCTTGCTTTGGCGGGGGCCTTGCGAGGCCTCGGGCTCAAGACACAGCCGGACGATCAGACCCGGCAGATCAGCACGACGCGTGCCTGCAATGAACAGGCATGCACGACCGAAAGAAGGCAGGGGACAGGGCAAGTGCCGCTTCCAGTATTTACAGACAGCATCTCGGACGCCGAGATGGACCGCTTCGTCGACAATGCGACGACGGCCAGCAATTTCCTCAAGGCGCTCAGCCACGAGGGCCGCCTGCTGATCCTGTGCCACCTTGTCTCCGGCGAGAAATCCGTCACCGAACTGGAAGAACTGCTCTCGGCCCGCCAGGCCGCGGTCAGCCAGCAACTGTCCCGCCTGCGTCTTGAGGGGCTTGTCGTGCCGCGCCGCGATGGCAAGGCCATCTATTATCGTTTGGCAGACGAACGCCCGAAACGTATACTTGAACTCGTATACGAACTCTTCTGCGTGGACGAGTCCGGTACGAACATCTGAACACAGCGGATCGGGGAGGATCAGGCGATGTTCGAAGGGATCAGCGACAGCGCCCTCGTGGCGTTGATCGGCCTGGCCAGCGGTCTGCTGCTTGGACTTGCGGCACGTCTGGGCCGTTTCTGCACCATGGGCGCGATCGAGGACATGCTTTACGGGCAGAACGACACGCGCATGCGGATGTGGGTGCTGGCGATCGGCCTGTCGGTCATGGGCACCTTCGGGCTGATGGCGACGGGCCTGCTGGAGCCTGAGCGCTCTTTTTACCTGTCGATCCGCTGGATGCCGGTCGTGTCGATCATCGGCGGGCTGATGTTTGGCTACGGCATGGCGCTGGCCGGCAATTGCGGCTTTGGCTCGATCGCGCGGCTTGGCGGGGGCGACATGCGGGCCTTCGTGATCGTTCTGGTCATGGGCCTGTCGGCCTATTTCGTGATGTCGGGCCCCCTTGCACCGCTGCGCGCGATGCTGATCAACCAGCAGGATGTCGTCCCCGGCGAAATGCCGCCGGGCCTGGCGCATCTTCTGGCTGATCTGACCGGCGGTTCGGTCGCGATGATCGGGATGGTGATCGGTGCGCTGATCGTGGCCGGAACACTGTCCTCGCGCCGCTTCCTGAGCAATGGCCGCGCGATCTTCTGGTCCGCCGTCGTGGCCCTCGGGATCGTATCGGGCTGGGCCGGCAGCTACTGGGTGGCGACCACGGGCTATACAGACATGCCGGTCGTGTCGCACAGCTTTTCCGCCCCCGTGGGCGAAAGCCTGCTCTACGCGATGACCGGTTCGGCGCGCGCGCCCTCCTTCGCCGTAGGATCCGTGGCCGGGGTGATCCTGGGCGCCTTCATCGGCTCGCTCTTCAAGGGCCATTTCCGCTGGGAGGCCTGCGAAGATCCGCGCGAATTGCGCCGCCAGATTACCGGTGCCGCGCTGATGGGCGTGGGCGCGGTGCTGGCGCTTGGCTGCACCATCGGGCAAGGTGTCTCGGCCTTTTCGGTGCTGGCATTCTCGGCACCCGTCACATTTCTGGCGATACTGGCCGGGGCAGCATTTGGCCTGCGCCAACTGATCGAGGGTTTCCAGCCTGCAGAATGATCGGCGCACGCCCGCGCTTTGATCGTTGCACGAAGATGCGTTCCGCGCGCTACCTGCCAACGCGCCATGAAAAAGGGGGCGCATGGCCCCCTTGTTCTTTGGCTGATCCCAGGTGATCCGGGTCTGGCTGGTCAGACCTTTTCCTGCGTGTATTTCTTCAACTCGGCGCGCGCGACCTGGCGGCGATGCACGGCATCTGGGCCATCGGCCAGCCGCAGGGTGCGCACATGCGTCCATTTATGCGCGAGCGGCGTGTCCTGGCTGACGCCCTGCCCGCCGAACATCTGCACCGCCTCGTCGATGACCTTCAGCGCGACACGCGGCGCGATCACCTTGATCTGGCTGATCCAGGGGGCAGCGGCGCGCTTGTCGCCCTGGTCCATGTACCATGCCGCCTTGAGGCACAGCAGCCGGGCCATCTCGATCTCCATCCGGCATTCGGCGATGATATCGAAGTTGGCGCCCAGTTGTGCCAGCTTCTTGCCGAAAGCCTCACGCGCCAGCGACCGCTTGCACATCAGTTCCAGCGCGGATTCGGCCTGTCCGATGGCCCGCATGCAGTGATGGATGCGGCCCGGCCCAAGGCGGCCCTGGCTGATCTCGAAGCCGCGCCCCTCGCCCAGCAGCAGGTTTTCGGCCGGCACGCGCACATCGGTGAAACGGATATGCATGTGCCCATGCGGCGCATCGTCGTTGCCGTAAACCTCCATCGGGCGCAGCACCTCGATGCCCTTGGTCGCGGCAGGCACCACGATCATCGAATGGCGCGCATGCTTGGGCGCATCGTCACCGCCGGTCTTGACCATCACGATATAGACCTTGCAGCGCGGATCCCCGGCGCCAGAGGCCCACCATTTCTCGCCGTTCAGCACATAGTCATCGCCATCGCGCACGCAGGACATCGACACGTTCGTGGCATCCGAACTGGCGACATCGGGTTCGGTCATCAGGTAGGCCGACCGGATCTGTCCCTCCAGCAGCGGGGCCAGCCACTGCTTTTTCATGGCAGGGGTGCCGTAGCGTTCGAACACTTCCATATTGCCGGTATCGGGGGCCGAGCAGTTGAAGACCTCGGCGCCAAGGGGCGTCTTGCCCATCTCTTCCGCGAAATAGGCATATTCCACGGTGGTCAGACCAAAACCCTTCTCGCTGTCGGTCAGCCAGAAATTCCACAGCCCTTCCGCCTTGGCCTTGGCCTTCAACCCTTCCAGGATCTCGGTCTGGCGGGCCGTGAACGTCCAGCGGTCCTCCTTGGCGATCTCGGCGTGATACTCATCCTCCAGCGGCATGACCTCATCGCGGATCATGGCGGCAACGCGGTCCAGCAGGCGCCGATTCTCGGGTCGCATCCCGAAGTTCATGTCCATGCCTATTTCCTCCCTGCGAAAATCAATTCCACGCAGATAACATCACGTCCTTTGCAGGATGGAAAGCCGGGAAACACGCAAAGGACGCCGCGTCGCAGGGGCGGCGGCACTGGCAAACAATATCCGGAGGAAGACCATCGGCCTGATTGGTGCGGTCGAGAAGACTCGAACTTCCACGGGAGTTACCCCACAGCGACCTCAACGCTGCGCGTCTACCATTCCGCCACGACCGCACGTGATCAGGTGACGAGGGGCCGTATAGACAAAGCCCGCCCCCTTGTGAAGAGAAGAAATGCAGCAGGGGCCTGCTTGGCCCCTGCCCTTGGGATTTCAGCCTTGCGCGCGGCTCAATCCAGCTTGAAGGCCGGCAGCGCCGCCTTTTGGGCCTGTGGCAAGCCAGCCCCGCCAAGGCCTGCGGATGCGACGCGCAGCAGCTCCATACGTTCGGGTTGTCCTGGCGCAAAGACAGGGGCCGCCCCCTGTGCCACTGCGTCGACGGCCACGCCGTACCAGTCCTGCGCGCCCTCGACCGACCGGGTCACGCCAAAGCCCTGTGACAGATGATGCCCGACCAGTTCCGCATAGGGTGTCTGGCCGATCCCGACCAGCAGCAGCGCGGAACCAAGCGCCACCTCCATCCGGTCACGGCGATACCCGGTGTAGAGGCAAATCTCGGCCGTCGCCTGCAATTGTTCGACCGTCATCGCGGCCCCCAGAACGAAGTTTTGCACCTCGGCCCGGACCGTGGCGCTGTCCGCGGTGTCCAGCATCGCCACGAAGGGTGCCAGCGCAGGGCCGAAGGCGTCACATTGCTGATCGACCTGCGCCTGGCTCAATCCCTGGACCTTTGCCACCATCTCTTCGCCCTTCCCGATGGCATAGGTGCGGGTCAGGCAGAACTGCTCGCTCAGCGCAAGGTCTGGATCGGTCATCGAGGCCAGCGTCACGAAGCCGCCATTCGAGTTGGTCAGCAGGCTGACCTTGCTGCAATGGCTGGCCAGGGACGGCGCCTGTGCCGGGGCCGCGCCAAAGATTGGCAGAGCCGAAAGGCTGCTGGCCGATGGCGCCGGGGCGACGGCCATCACGGTGGCCGGCGCCTGCGGGGCGGCAGGGGCTGCGGGTTGCGGTGCGGCCGCCATCACGCCTCCTGCGGTTGCGGTATCGCCTGTCATCTGGCAGGCGCCCTGGCGGCAGGTGAACATTGCGGGGGTCGCGTTGAAAGCCAGGAAATCGTTGCGCGCATACCCTTGCGGGGTCGAGGCAAAGACCATCACCGAACAACTGCTGGCCCCGCACCAGAACGAACTGCCCGTCACCGATGTGTCGATCAGGTAATCGGTGCGCCCGTCCCCGTTCAGATCCGCCAGCTGGATGAAGCCCGATCGCTGCATCAACTGTTCGGCGGTAGGCTCCGAACTGGCGGCAATTTCGTCCACGGCGGCCGACACCTCGGGCGGCATGCCGCCATAGCTGGCGCTGCGCGGCCCTGCCGCCCCGCCCATCGCCTCGTTGCGCCAGATCACCAGCAGACCCTTGACGCCCTGCGGGTTCGTATTGATCTCGCGCATCACCTGCGGGCCACCGATCTGCGCACGGCTGTAGGACGAGATCAGGAAATCCCGCTCATAAGGTGTCAATTGGCCTGTCGCCGGATAGCCCAGATGCGCCTGGTACTGCGCGACGGCAGCGCGCGACCGCTGCCCCATCACCCCGTCGGCTGTGCCCGCGGGAAAACCGAAATAGTTCAACGAGGTCTGCACCTGCCGGTTCTGTTCGCGCGTGGCGGAACTCATGGTGCTGCGCGGCTGGCTGCTGCGCGTGGTCGTGCGCTGGCGATTCTTGTTCGCCTCGTTCACGATGACGCCGCCCAGGATACCGCCGACGATGGCAGCCCCAAGGTTGTCGGCGGCGGATTGCGTGGCTGTGACCGATAAACAGAGCGCGGCAACAAGGCCGGCCTTCATGCGATGACTCGTCATTTCAATAATTCCCCCTGATGCTAAAATAATGTCAAAGGGTACCTCAGGACGTGACATTCCCAAAGATGATATGCACCGCACGCATACCATAGCGGGTAAAAGGCGAGAGAACTGGCAGGAAATTCGCTAAATGGTAGAATGGATCACCACCCCGGGTTTCACGGATTACCGCGAGGCCGAACAAGTGATGGAACGGCGCGCCGCCGCCATCGCAGCCGGCACCGCGACTGAGTCGATCTGGCTGCTGGAACATGCGCCGCTCTACACGGCCGGGACCAGCGCGCGGATCGAGGACCTGACCGACCCGGATCGGTTTCCGGTCTATCCCAGCAAACGCGGCGGGCAATATACCTATCACGGCCCCGGTCAGCGGGTGATCTACGTCATGCTGGACGTGGGCCGGCGCGGCCATGACGTGCGCCGCTTCGTGCAACAGCTGGAGTCCTGGGTCATCGCGACCCTGGCGACTTTCAACATCGAGGGGCATATCCGCGAAGGCCGCGTCGGTGTCTGGGTGGAACGGCCCGACAAGCCACGTGGCCCGGATGGCGCCCTTGCCGAAGACAAGATCGCAGCCATTGGAATCCGCCTGCGCAAATGGATCAGCTTCCACGGGATCTCGATCAATCTTGACCCGGATCTCACTCATTTTTCCGGTATCGTGCCCTGCGGGATCACGCAGCATGGCGTGACCAGCCTGCGCGACCTGGGGCAAGACGTCAGCATGGCCGAACTGGACGCGGCGCTTCAAAAGAGCTTCGGGACAATCTTCGGCGAATAGTCGCGGATGTCCCGCAAAGTTGAAATGACTGTTGCGTGCGTTAAGTGTAGGCGTATCACTGGTGGCCGGAAAGACTCGACCACACACCAAACCCAAGAGGTCCGACGATGAAATTCCTGATTACCGCTTCTGCCGCCCTGCTGGCCCTGTCCGTTCCTGCCTTTGCCGCAGGCGACGCTGCCAAGGGCGAGCGCGAGTTCAACAAGTGCAAGGCATGCCACATGATCCAGGCAGCCGACGGCACTGACATCGTGAAAGGCGGCAAGACCGGCCCGAACCTTTACGGCGTGATCGGCCGCGCAGCCGGCGCACAGGAAGGCTTCCGCTACGGTCCCAGCCTGGCAGCCGCTGGCGAAGCAGGCCTGGTCTGGGACGAAGAGAACCTGGCCACCTATGTGCAGGACCCCAAGGCATTCCTGGTGGAATTCACCGGCGACGCCAAGGCACGCTCGGCCATGAGCTTCAAGCTGGCCAAGGGCGCCGAGGATGTGGCCGCCTATCTGGCATCGGTCGCCCCTGCGACCAACTGATCCGCATCGCGCGGACAGCCCGCGACACATTGTCAGAAAAGCCCGGCATCACGCCGGGCTTTTTTGCTACTTATCAATGCCTTGCCAAGTGTGTCGCGCCAAACTGACAGCGCGGCAGGTGCGACAATATACATTGATTCAGATCAAATTCGCGGATTGCCGTTGACGCCAAGCCATTCTAAACAGGGCAGGAACGCCGCGCGGGGAGTCTTCTCCGCGCCAATACACCACTACAGGAGGCAACCGCATGGCCGACGCAGCCATTCACAGCCACGGACACGAGGACCAGCGCGGGTTCTTCACCCGTTGGTTCATGTCCACGAACCACAAGGATATCGGTATCCTTTACCTGATCACATCGGCCCTGGTCGGTCTGATCTCGGTCACCTTCACCATCTACATGCGGATGGAACTGATGGAGCCGGGTGTCCAGTACATGTGCCTTGAAGGCGCACGGTTCATTGCCTCTTCCGCGGAATGTACGCCGAACGGTCACCTCTGGAACGTGATGATCACCTATCACGGCGTCCTGATGATGTTCTTCGTCGTGATTCCTGCCCTCTTCGGCGGTTTCGGCAACTATTTCATGCCGCTGCAGATCGGCGCGCCGGACATGGCTTTCCCGCGGATGAATAACCTGTCCTTCTGGATGTATGTCGCCGGTACGTCGCTGGGCGTCGCCTCGCTGCTGGCGCCGGGCGGCAACGACCAGCTGGGTTCGGGTGTGGGCTGGGTGCTTTACCCGCCGCTGTCCACCAACGAAGGCGGCTTCTCGATGGATCTGGCGATCTTCGCCGTCCACGTGTCCGGTGCCTCGTCGATCCTGGGTGCGATCAACATGATCACCACCTTCCTGAACATGCGTGCCCCCGGCATGACCCTGTTCAAGGTGCCGCTGTTCGCCTGGTCGATCTTTGTCACCTCCTGGCTGATCCTGCTGTCGCTACCGGTTCTGGCAGGCGCCATCACGATGCTGCTGACCGACCGCAACTTCGGCACGACCTTCTTCGATCCCGCAGGCGGTGGTGACCCGGTTCTCTACCAGCACATCCTGTGGTTCTTCGGCCACCCCGAGGTCTACATCATCATCCTGCCGGGCTTCGGCATCATCAGCCACGTGATCGCCACCTTCTCGCGCAAGCCGGTGTTCGGTTACCTGCCGATGGTCTGGGCGATCATCGCGATCGGCGCACTGGGCTTCGTCGTCTGGGCGCACCACATGTACACCGTGGGCATGTCGCTGACGCAGCAGTCCTACTTCATGATGGCGACCATGGTCATCGCGGTTCCCACCGGTGTGAAGGTGTTCAGCTGGATCGCGACGATGTGGGGCGGTTCGGTCAGCTTCGAAACCCCGATGCTCTGGGCCTTCGGCTTCCTGTTCCTGTTCACCGTCGGCGGCGTAACCGGCGTTGTGCTCAGCCAGGCCGGTGTGGACCGTGCCTACCATGACACCTACTATGTCGTGGCGCACTTCCACTACGTGATGTCGCTGGGTGCGGTCTTCGCGATCTTTGCCGGGGTCTACTTCTACTTTGGCAAGATGACGGGCCGTCACTATCCCGAATGGGCCGGCAAGCTGCACTTCTGGATGATGTTCATCGGTTCGAACCTGACCTTCTTCCCGCAGCACTTCCTGGGCCGTCAGGGTATGCCCCGCCGCTACATCGACTATCCCGAGGCTTTCGCCCTCTGGAACTACTGGTCGTCGATCGGCGCGTTCATCTCCTTCGCCTCGTTCCTGCTGTTCTTCGGCATCATGTTCTACTCGCTGTTCCGTGGCGCGCGCGTCACCCAGAACAACTACTGGAACGAATATGCCGACACGCTGGAATGGACCCTGCCCAGCCCGCCGCCCGAGCATACGTTCGAGCAGCTGCCCAAGCGCGAAGACTGGGACAAGGGCCATGCCCACTAAGGCAAGGCATGACATGAATGACCAAGGGCCCCCGATCGGGGGCCCTTTTCATTTGCGCCAACCTCAGGAGTAGACGTGCCAAACCGCGACATTGCGTACGCCACACCGGGGCTTTACCCCCGGCAGTTTCGCGTTACTTTTGCCCCAACCGAAGCATCGAACGCCCTGACATGCCCTATACCTGGACCGCCCCCCAAGACCGCCATCGCACCCTCAAACTCTGGCCGCACCGATCCCTGCCCCGACGTGGCATGGCCGCCTTCATCCTGGCGACCTTCGTGATGATCCTGATGCCGCTCTTTGCCGTGATCGGCACCGCCGTGCTTTGGGGGTTGCTGCCCTTTCTGATGGCGGCGGTCGGGGCAGTCTGGTGGGGGCTGGAACGCAGCTATCGCGACGGCAATATCCTTGAGGAACTGACCATGGATCCAGGTCACATCCATCTGACCCGGACCAACCCGAAAGGCGACCGGCAGGAATGGGATTGCAATTGCTACTGGGCGCGGGCCGAACTGCACCCACAGGGCGGGCCGGTGCCAAACTACGTGACCCTGACGGGCAATGGCCGCACGGTCGAAATCGGCGCCTTCCTCTCGGAAGACGAGCGCAAGGATCTGTTCAATGAACTCTGCGAGGCGCTGCGCCTATACAAGTCAGAGGCGCCGGCCTGACGGCGGCACAAGCCTGCCGCGCCTCAGCTCAGCCTTGCCTTGATCATCGGGCCGACGGCGCCGAAATCCATCTGGCCGGTGTATTTGCCCTTCAGTTCGCCCATGACCTTGCCCATGTCCCGGATCGACGAGGCACCGGTGGTCGCGATCGCCTCGGACACGGCGTCCTCGATCTCCGCCGCGGTCAGTTGCCGTGGCAGGAATTCCTCGATCACGGCGATCTCGGCCCTCTCGCGCTCGGCCAGATCCACACGCCCGCCTTCTTCGTAGGCGCGCACGCTTTCCATGCGCTGCTTGGACATCTTGCCCAGGATCGCCAGAACCTCGGCATCGCCGACACCCGTGGAATCGGTATCCCCCCGCGCCGCGATATCACGGTCCTTGATCGCGGCATTGATCAGTCGCAGCGTGGACAGACGGTCAGCCGCCTTGTCCTTCATGGCTTGTTTGAGGGCCGCGTTGACCCTGTCGCGCATATCCATCCTGCTCGTCCCCGGCATTGTCACAGACGAGACACATAGTATGTCCCGCCCAGAGGAGCAACAGCCATGCCCTTTCGCCCTGCCCCGATTTCCTGCCTTGGGCAGATGACTTTGCGGCAGGCCGGGCTTGACCATGCGCGGTGCTGCCCGTAAACCTCCGCCAATTTGCCCGTGCCCAGCAAGGGCGGTTCGGGGGGCCACGGCCCTGCACCCGGCACCGCCTGTGACAGACCGCATGCCGCAACTGCTGCCCATAGCCGTTTAGCCGAACCGGAGACGCCCAGATGCCCCAGACCAACGCCCCCCGCCCCACGGCCTGCCTTGCGCTTGCAGACGGGACGCTGTTCTACGGCCGCGGCTTCGGCGCCACCGGCGAGACGCAGGCGGAACTGTGCTTCAACACCGCGATGACCGGCTACCAGGAAATCATGACCGATCCGTCCTATGCGGGCCAGGTCGTGACCTTCACCTTCCCCCATGTCGGCAATGTCGGCGTGAACCCCGATGATGACGAAACCGCCGACCCGGTGGCCGCAGGCATGGTCGTGAAGTGGGACCCGACCGAGCCCAGCAACTGGCGCGCCGCCGAACATCTGACAACATGGCTGGAAAAGCGCGGCCGCATCGCGATCGGCGGCGTGGATACCCGCCGCCTGACCCGCGCGATCCGCCAACAGGGCGCGCCGCATGTGGCGCTGGCCCACAATCCCGACGGCGTCTTCGACATCGAGGCGCTGGTCGCCCGCGCGCGCGCCTTTCCCGGTCTCAAGGGGCTGGACCTTGCCAAGGACGTGACCTGCGCCCAGTCCTATCGCTGGGACGAGATGCGCTGGGCCTGGCCCGAGGGTTATACCCGCCTCGCGGATCCGAAGTTCAAGGTCGTGGCCGTGGATTACGGCGCAAAGCGCAACATCCTGCGCTGCCTTGCGTCGGTTGGCTGTGATGTGACCGTGCTGCCTGCAACCGCCACCGCGGAAGAGGTCATGGCCCATAATCCCGACGGCGTCTTCCTGTCCAATGGCCCGGGCGATCCGGCCGCGACAGGGGCCTATGCCGTGCCGATGATCCAGGGCGTTCTCAAACATGATCTGCCGGTCTTCGGCATCTGCCTTGGCCATCAGATGCTGGCACTGGCGTTGGGGGCTGAAACAATCAAGATGAACCACGGCCATCACGGCGCAAACCACCCGGTCAAGGATCTTGAGACCGGCAAGGTGGAGATCACCTCGATGAACCATGGATTCGCCGTGGACAGCCAGACCCTGCCCAAGGGCGTGCTGGAAACGCATGTCTCGCTTTTTGACGGATCCAACTGCGGCATCCGCATGGCCGATCGTCCGGTCTTTTCCGTGCAATACCACCCCGAGGCCAGCCCCGGACCGCAGGACAGTTTCTACCTGTTCGAGCGTTTCGCAGCCCATATGGCGGAACGTGCGGAAAACAGCGTTGCTTAATGGCCTGTTAAGTCAGCCTTAACCAATACTTGCGATCCTTTCCCCAGAAGCGCGGTCCCTCGTTGTCCGCGCCACGGTTGGCTTTGGGGAAAGCATATGTTGTTCTGGACCAGCGGGGGAACGCCCCCCACGGCACAGGGGTCTTTGGCGCGCGATGAAATGCTGCGCACGGTCGCCAGACCTGCCGGTGCATCGACCATCCCGCGCGCCCGCGCGCGCCCGGACCTCGCCCGTTATCTGGTCGATCGCAAGCTGGTCAGCGTGGGCCAGATGCTTGGTGCAAGGGCGCAGATGCGCCGCGACAGCAGCAGCCTTCCCACGATCGCTGTGAACGAAGGCTGGCTGACCCCCGATGACCTGCTGCACGCGCGTGCCGATTGCTTTGGCCTCAGGCTGATCGACCTTGCGGCCCAACCGCCAGATCCCGCCCTGGCCCGTGCGCTTGATCCGGCAACCTGCCTGCGCCTGGGCCTGATGCCGTGGCGCGAAACGGATGATGGTACGCTTCTGATCGCAACCGCCCGCCCCGAGGATTTTGTCGACCAGGCACCGGACCTGCCGGCCCCGTTCCACCGCGCCCGTCCGGTTCTGGTCGATCCCGCCGACCTTGAAGCGGCCATCGCCCGCCAATGGCGGGACGAGATGGCGCAAGCCGCCCTGACACGTGTGCCCGCCCACGAAAGCTGTCGTGGATGGGCGGCCCCTTCGATCTGGCGCAAGTTGGCGCTGGCGGGCGGCGCGATGACCCTCCTTGCTCTGGTGCTGGCCTATCCCGTCGCGGTCTTCGCGCTGCTGGCGGCTTGGGCCGTGGCAACGCTGGGCGTGGCAGCCTTGCACCGGGGTGCAGCCGTCCTCGCTTTCCTGACCGCCCGCACGCCCGTGCAGCAGGTCCAAGACCATCCCGTCCCCCCCGCCCCCGCGATGGAGGACGAAACCGACAGACCATTCCGCCGTCCGCTCGTCTCGATCCTCGTGCCGCTCTACCGCGAACCCGAAGTCGCGGACATCCTGATCCAACGGCTGGAAAAGCTGCGCTATCCCAAGGCTTTGCTGGATGTTCTTCTGATTCTCGAGGAAAATGACAGCGTGACATCCTCGGCGCTGGCGCAGGTCACGTTGCCGCCCTGGATGCGCGTCATTTCGGTGCCGGATGGGCACCCCCGCACGAAGCCGCGCGCGATGAATTACGCGCTGGACTTCGCACGCGGTCAGATCATCGGGATCTATGACGCCGAAGATGCGCCCGATCCCGACCAGATCGACCGGGTCGTGGCCCGATTTGCGTCAGCCCCCTCCGATCTGGTCTGCCTGCAAGGCGTGCTTGATTACTACAACCCCCGCCAGAACTGGCTGGCGCGCTGCTTTACCATCGAGTACGCGGCCTGGTTCCGCGTGATGATGCCGGGAATGCAGCGCCTGGGCTTTGCGATACCCTTGGGCGGCACGACCCTGTTTTTTCGCCGTGACGCGCTGGAACAACTGGGCGGCTGGGACGCCCATAACGTGACCGAGGATGCGGATCTTGGATTTCGGCTGGCCCGGCATGGTTTTCGCACCGAAATGATCGCCACGACCACGGGTGAAGAGGCGAATTGCCACCCCCTGCCCTGGGTCAAGCAACGCTCGCGCTGGCTCAAGGGTTACATGGTCACCTACCTTGTGCATATGCGCGCGCCGTTGCTGCTGCTGCGGCAACTGGGGCCATGGCGTTTCCTGGGATATCAGACCCATTTCATCACCGCGCTGTCACAATTCCTGCTGGCGCCGGTGCTATGGTCCTTCTGGCTTGTGCTGTTGGGTCTGCCGCATCCGCTGGACGGGCTGATCCCCGAAGGTCCGCTGATCGCGATGGCCCGGCTTTTCCTGCTGGTCGAGATCCTGACCATCGCAATCGGGCTTCTGGCGGTGTCAGGCAGGACGCATCGACATCTGCTGTTCTGGGTGCCGACACTACATTTCTATTTTCCGCTCGGGGTTCTCGCGGTCTACAAGGCACTCTACGAACTGATCTTTGCCCCGTTCTTCTGGGACAAGACCGCGCACGGCCATTCGTTGAAAACCCGCGCCCGGCCCGGCCTCTTGGCGCGGGCCTTCACTCAACACTCTTGAGGGTGCCGCTATCCAGCTTCAACCTGGTCACGAAGGCCTTGGAAATGTGATCCTTCAGCGCCTGGTAAGCTGCCATTTCATCGCGATTCTCGATCGCGGTCACGATCGCGCTGTGTTCGGCCAAAGCGACCTCGCCTCGCCCCTCGGCCGCCAGCGACGTCGTGGCCATCAGGGCCATCGAGCGATGCACCAGATCAAGCTGCTGGACAAGGTAGCGGTTGTGCGAGGCCAGATGGATCTGCTTGTGAAACCGCCGGTTCGCACGGGCCAGACCCTTGGGATTGCCCAGAAGCGCCTGATCCGCCTCGACCATGTCGCGCAACACGCGGGCCTCTTCGGCGGTGGCGTGGCGCGCGGCCAGCCGCGCGGCCAGCCCTTCCAGTTCGGCGCGCACCACGTAAAGCTCGCTCAGCTGGTTGTGATCAAGCGAGGCCACGATCAGGCTGCGCCCATCCCGCGTCAAAAGTGACTGCGTCTCAAGCCGTTGCAGCGCTTCGCGGATGGGAGTGCGCGAGACGCCGAAGCGTTCGGCCAGTTCGCTTTCCACAAGACGGTCGCCGGGACGGTAGATGCCGGTGTCGATCGCTTCCAGGATCAGGGTATAGGCGTCTTTCTGCACCGGCTTGAGGTCCTTCATCGGTGGCGTCTCCTTGTTCATGGCGCCAGACTATCGCTCCGCCACCCCGACAGGCAAGGCGCAACTGTTGCAGCCGGCAGATCAGAGCGGTAGCGTCGCGCCATGGCAAAGCAGCATTTCACTCATGTGACCGGCTGGGTCTTCGACCTGGACAATACGCTCTACCCTCCGCAGGCGCGTCTCTTCGACCAGATCGAGGTGCGCATGACTCAATTCGTGATGGATGCGCTGGGGGTGGACCAGACCCGCGCCAACCATCTGCGCAGCCATTACTGGAAAACCTACGGCACGACGCTGGCCGGGTTGATGCGCGAACATGACGTGGATCCGGGGCCTTACCTGACCCATGTGCATGACATCTCGCTGGATCACCTTGAGGTGGATCACGACCTGGCCGCGCATATCCGCGCCCTTCCGGGGCGCAAGATCGTCTATACCAACGGCTGCGGGCCCTATGCGGAACGGGTGATCGCTGCACGTGGCTTGTCGGGCCTTTTTGATGCGGTTTACGGCGTGGAACATGCCGGGTTCCTGCCCAAGCCCGAGGCGCGTGCCTTCCAGACCGTGTTTGCCGCCGACGGGCTGGACCCGACCCACGCCGCGATGTTCGAGGATGATCCGCGCAACCTCGCCGCGCCACATGCCATGGGCATGCGTACCGTCCATGTGGCACCCGACCCGCATGAGGGGGATCATATCCACCATCATACCGATGACCTGACGGGTTTTCTGGCCAAGCTGCTGTAACCACTGCGGCACCTCGCCGCGCTGCGGCAATACGCACCTTTGATCCCGCTGCAACAGTCCTATCTGTGCGACACATCGCGTTGCGCGACGTTCCCGCAATGGCCAGACACAGGACCCCTTTCATGAGCAAGATCGACCCCACCCTCGTTGCCGCTACCGACATCATCGTGGCCCCGGACACCCATGCCCGCAAGGAAGAGGGCGCGAAAAGCCCTGATACCCTGATCCTGCTCATCACGCTCTTCGGTGTCATCCTGTGGGGTCTGTCCGTAGCCGCCTTCGGCATTCCCGGTCTCTACATCCCCGCGCTGGCCGCCGTGCCGGTGATCTGGACGATGCTGATCCTGATCACGCGGGGATGACGGATTGCCGCTTGGACCTTTGCCCCGACCCTTCTAGATAGGACGGCAGGAGGCCAGATCATGCGGCAATTCGACTATGATATACTCGTGGCCGGCGGCGGTGTCGCCGGCCTGGCTGCGGCGGCGGTTTTTGGAACGGCCGGATTTTCCGTGCTCTGCGTCGATCCCGCACCGCCTGTGACCGAACGTGACGCGGAAGGGGCCGACCTGCGCACGACTGCCTTTTTGCAACCCGCACAGGCCCTTCTGGATCGCGCCGGTCTCTGGTCACGGCTGGCCCCCTATGCGACCGATCTACAGATCATGCGTATCGTCGATGCCGGCGGCCCCGATCCCGAACCGCGCCTGACCCGCGATTTCAATGCTGCGGACATCTCTGAAAAACCCTTTGGCTGGAACCTGCCGAACTGGCTGCTGCGCCGCGAAATGGTGGCGCGCCTCGCTGAACTGCCCGGTGTCACCTTCCGCCCCGGCATCGGTGTTGCATCGGTCTTTACCCGCCAGGCCGAGGCCCGTGTCGGGCTGAGCGACGGCTCAACCGCCAAGGTGCGCCTTGTCATCGCGGCCGATGGGCGCAATTCCCCCGTGCGCGAGGCGGTCGGCGTGCCGGTGAAAACAACGCGCTATGGACAAAAGGCCCTGGCCTTCGCAGTCACCCATCCGATCCCGCATGACAATGTCTCGACCGAGATCCACCGCTCGGGCGGTCCCTTCACCCTGGTGCCCCTGCCCGATTACAACGGCATGCCCTCTTCCGCCGTGGTCTGGATGGAACAGGGCCCCGAGGTGCAGCGTCTGGCAGCGCTTGAGCAGGCCGCCTTCGAGGCCGAGATGAACACCCGCTCCTGCTACCTCTACGGTCCCCTGACGCTGGCCTCGCGCCGCACGGTCTGGCCGATCATCAGCCAGGTTGCGGACCGGATGTATGCCGAACGCGTGGCGCTTGTGGCCGAGGCCGCGCATGTGGTCCCCCCCATCGGCGCGCAGGGCCTGAACATGAGCCTCGGCGACATGCGCGTGCTGCTGGAACTGGCCGAAGCCGCGCCCGACCGCCTGGGTGATGCCGCCATGCTCGAGACATTTCACAAGCGCCGCCATACCGAGGTGCGCGCCCGCGTGGCAGGGATCGACCTTCTGAACCGCGCTTCGATGATGGCATCGCAGCCCATGCGCGACCTGCGCGCCACGGGGCTGAACGCGATCTACTCCCTTGCCCCGGTGCGCCGCACGATGATGCAGATGGGCTTGGGCGCCAAGGGCTGAGCCTGTCGCCTGCTGCCACGTCGGATGCCTCCGGCGGGGATATTTCCGGCAAGAAGAAACCGGGCGATTACAGAACCTTGTCGATCACGGCCTTCAGGCGCGCCAGCGTGGCGGGCACGTCATAAAGCTTGTCCAGACCGAACAGACCCAGACGAAACGTGCGGAAGCCCGCAGGCTCGTCGCATTGCAAGGGCACGCCCGCCGCGATCTGCATGCCGAGGGCCGCGAATTTCTTGCCGTTCTGGATATCGGGATCGTCGGTATAGCTGACCACCACGCCCGGGGCGCCGAACCCGTCAGCGGCGACCGACACCACGCCCTTGTCGGCCAGCATCTTGCGTACGCCATTGCCAAGGTCCCATTGCGCCTGGCGCAGCGCCTCGAAGCCATAGTCACGGGTTTCCAGCATCGTATCGCGGAAGGCGCGCAGCGCATCCGTGGGCATGGTGGCATGATAGGCGTGACCGCCGCCCTCGTAGGTCTGCATGATCGCATACCATTTCTTCAGATCCACCGCGAAACTGTCACTGCTGGTATGTTCCAGCCGGTCAATGGCGCGCTGCGACAGCATCACCAATCCGGCGGAGGGCGAGGCCGACCAGCCCTTCTGCGGGGCTGAAATCAGCACATCGACGCCTGTCGCCTTCATGTCGACCCAGGCGCAACCGCTGGCGATGCAATCCAGCACCATCAGCGCGCCTACCTCATGTGCCGCCGCAGCCAGCGCCGTGATATAATCATCGGGCAGGATCAGCCCTGCGGATGTTTCCACATGGGGGGCAAAGACCACATCGGGCTTGGCCTCGCGAATGGCGGCTGTCACCTCTTCGATGGGGGCGGGGGCGAAGGGGGCGGTCACCCCATTGCCGGTCTGGCGCGCCTTGAACACGGTCGTCTTTGCCGTGAACTGGCCCGCATCGAAGATCTGGCTCCAGCGGTAGGAGAACCAGCCGTTGCGCACCACCAGCGCATGGGCGTCATGGGCGAACTGGCGCGCCACGGCCTCCATCGCATAGGTGCCGCCACCCGGCACCAGCGCCACGCCATCGGCATTGTAGACCTCTTTCAACATGGCCGATATATCGCGCATCACCTGCTGGAAGCTTGCGCTCATGTGGTTGAGCGACCGGTCGGTGAAGACGACCGAGAATTCCAGCAAGCCGTCCGGGTCCACGGTGTTCAACAGGGCATTCATGGGGCTTTCCTCCGACAGGTTTCCCAAGGGGTAGCGCGGCGCGCGGCCAAAGGCAAAGCCCCTTTCGTCGCGCCCTACAAAGGACCGGGGCGGCGCTCTTCGGACAGCAGCACATTCGCCTCGACATCGCCGACCCCCGGCAGGGTCATGATGCGCCGGCGCAGAACACGCTCGAAGTCGGAAATATCGCGCGCGACAACCCGCAGGCGATAGTCATAAAGCCCAAGGATATGCTCGACCGTCTGCACCTCGGGGATGGCCGTCACGGCGCGTTCGAAATCCTCCAGGCTGACGCGCCCCTTGGTCGCCAGTTTCACCCCCAGAAAGACCGTGACCCCGAATCCCAGCTTTTCATGATCCAGCACCAGGCGACGCCCCTTGATCGCGCCCGCCTCCTGCAAGCGCCTGATGCGGCGCCAGGCCGCCGGCTGCGACAGGCCCAGTTGCCGCCCCAGCGCCCCCGCGCTCAATGTCGCATCGGCCGCCAGCGCCCGCAGGATCGCGCGGTCGGTTTCGTCCAGGTCGATCAAAGACAGGCTGGTCATACCGGCAACACCTCATCCGACTTGATCCGCGCCACATGCATCAGCGCTTCGATATCGGCGATATGCGGCAGGGTCAGGATCCGGCTGCGGTAAAGCTGCTGATAATGCCCCATGTCCCGCGCGATCACCGACAGGCGCAGATCCACGCGCCCCAGGAAGGTCTGGATCTCCAGCACCTCGGGGATGTCCCGCGCGGCGGCCATGAAATCGTCGAAGGCGCGCGTCACGGTCTTGTCCAGCGTGATGCGCAAACTGACCTCGACCGCATACCCCAGCGCCTGCCAGTCGATCACGGCCTGCTGCCCCTTGAGGATGCCGCGCGCCGTCAGCCGCTCCAGCCGCCGCCAGCAGGTGGCTTGCGTGACCCCTGCCCGCTCGGCCAGTTCGGCGGTGCCAAGTCCGGGATCGGCCTGAAAGTGACGCAGGATGCGACGGTCTGTATCGTCAAGCATGATTTATTCACCAAATTGTATTTGAAGAATGATTATTCTCTGAATCCCCAAATACTCATAAAAAACGAAAACACAATGAGCAAGGGATCGCTATTGTCGCGGCCAGAGCAAGACTCGCCCGATCAACATGAAAGGATCTTCCCATGCGCGTTTATTATGACCGCGATTGCGACATCAACCTGATCAAGGACAAGAAAGTGGCCATCCTGGGCTACGGCAGCCAGGGCCATGCCCATGCGCTGAACCTGCGCGATTCCGGCGCCAAGAACCTGGTCGTCGCCCTGCGCGAAGGCTCCCCCTCGGCCAAGAAAGCCGAAGGCGAAGGCCTCAAGGTCATGGGCATCGCCGAAGCCGCAGCCTGGGCCGACCTGATCATGTTCACCATGCCCGACGAACTGCAGGCCGCAACCTACAAGCAGTATGTGCATGACAACATCCGCGAAGGTGCCGCGATTGCCTTCGCACACGGCCTGAACGTGCATTTCGGCCTGATCGAACCCAAGCCCGGCGTCGACGTGATCATGATGGCCCCCAAGGGCCCTGGCCACACCGTGCGCGGCGAATACACCAAGGGCGGCGGCGTGCCCTGCCTCGTGGCGGTGCACAACGACGCATCGGGCAAGGCGCTGGAAATCGGCCTGTCCTATTGCTCGGCCATCGGTGGCGGCCGCTCCGGCATCATCGAGACGAACTTCCGCGAAGAATGCGAAACCGACCTCTTCGGCGAGCAGGCCGTGCTCTGCGGCGGCCTGGTCGAACTGATCCGTATGGGCTTTGAGACCCTCGTGGAAGCCGGTTATGCGCCCGAGATGGCCTATTTCGAGTGTCTGCACGAGGTGAAGCTGATCGTCGACCTGATCTATGAAGGCGGCATCGCCAACATGAACTACTCGATCTCGAACACTGCCGAGTATGGCGAATATGTCAGCGGTCCGCGCATCCTGCCCTATGACGAGACCAAGGCCCGCATGAAAGCCGTGCTGCGCGACATCCAGACCGGCAAGTTCGTACGTGACTTCATGCAGGAAAACGCGGTCGGCCAGCCCTTCTTCAAGGGGACGCGCCGCCTGAACGACGAGCACCAGATCGAAAAGGTCGGCGAGCAGCTGCGCGCCATGATGCCCTGGATCTCGGCTGGCAAGATGGTCGACAAGTCCAAGAACTGATCCTCACGCAGAGAGTCAGTTTGGCGGCGCAAGTCGCTGAAATCAGGGGCGTCCCGTTCGGGGCGCCCCTTTTCATCGGGGCTGGTGGACATTGCCCGCGCGGCGTGGTTAGTCCCGCCGCATGGCACAACAACCCACCGCTGCGAACTGGGCCTCGATCGGGCTTCTTGGCCTTGTCTGGGGCGGCACCTTCATGGTCGTCTCTGTCGCGCTGCGTGACTACGGCCCCATAACCGTGGCCTGCGCGCGCACCACCTTGGGGGCGCTTGCGCTTATGCTGTTGATGCGGGCGATGGGGCGGCGCTGGCCGACAGGGGATCGGCGGCTCTGGGGCTACCTTGCCGCGATCGGGGTGCTGTCGACGGCGCTGCCCTTCTTCCTGCTCAGTTGGGGCCAGCAGCATGTGCCTTCGGCCTTTGCCGGCATCTCGATGGCGGCGCTGCCGCTGTTCGTTCTACCGCTGGCACATGTCTTTGCGGATGAGCCCCTGACGCTGCGGCGCACGGCGGGGGTTGTCCTGGGCTTCATCGGGGCGGCGGTGCTGATCGGGCCGGGTGTCTTTGCCATTGGCGGCGACATGGCGGCGCTGGGGCAACTGGCCTGCGTGGGGGCGGCGCTGTCCTATGCGGTGGCGGCGATCCTGACGCGGCGCTGTCCGCCCGTCGACCCGGTGGCCCTGTCGACGATCACGCTGGTGGTGGGGGCGGTGGTGCTGATCCCCGCCATGCTGGCGATCGAGGGCGTGCCGGGCTGGGCGGGGCAGACAAGCGGGCTGGCGATCCTGTTCCTGGGGCTGATGCCCACGGCGCTGGCGGCGCTGCTCAGGGTGCAGGTGATCCGCAGCGCGGGGCCGGTCTTCATGACGCTGGTCAATTACCAGGTGCCGCTGTGGTCAATGGCCTTTGGCGCGCTGATCCTGTCCGAGGCGCTGCCTTTGCGCTTCTTCGTGGCGCTGGGGCTGATCCTGACGGGCCTGGCGCTGAGCCAATGGGGCGCGCTGATGCGGCTGTTCGGGCGGGGCTGAGGGGCATGTCCCATGATGGGACATTTCACGACACAAGCCTTTTCAAAGACTTGCTCGCCGCTGTTCATAACTTCTTAACGAATGACCCCGGTCAGACCGCCGCCTTGACCTCGGCCACGATCCCTTCGACCACCTGCACCAGCAGCGCGTCATCCTCGCATTCGGCCATGACGCGCACCAGGGGTTCGGTGCCCGATTTGCGGATCAGAAGGCGGCCCTTGCCGGTCAGCGCGGCCTCGGCGGCGGCGATGGCCTTTTGCACGGAAGCCGCTTCGAGCGGGGCCTGGCCTTCGGCGTAGCGGACATTCTGCAAAAGCTGGGGCACTTTTTCGAAGCTGCCGGTCAGGCTTGAGGCGGGTTGCCCGGTGCGCACCATCTCGGCCAGGAACTGCAGCCCTGCCATCAGACCGTCGCCCGTGGTGGCGTAATCGGTCATCACGATATGGCCCGACTGTTCGCCGCCCAGGTTATAGCCACCCGCGCGCATCCGTTCCACCACGTAGCGGTCGCCCACGCCCGTGCGTTCCAGCCGCAAGCCGCGCGCCTGAAGAAACCGTTCAAGCCCGAGGTTCGACATCACCGTCGCCACCAGCGCATTGCCTTTCAGACGCCCCTCATCGGCCCAGCGGGCCGCCAGAAGCGCCATGATCTGGTCGCCATCGGCCACATCGCCCTTTTCGTCGATCAAGATCACGCGGTCGGCGTCGCCATCAAGGCAGATGCCCAGATCGGCCCCATGGGCCACCACGGTTTCGGCCGCGACGCGCGGCTTGGTCGATCCGCAATCGAGGTTGATGTTGCGCCCGTCGGGGTTCACGCCCACGGGGATCACATCGGCGCCCAGTTCCCACAGAACCTCGGGGGCTGCGCGATAAGCGGCCCCATTGGCGCAATCGATCACCACCTTGATGCCATCAAGGCGCATCCCGGCCGGAAAGGTGGATTTCACCCGTTCGACATAGCGGAAGCGGCCATCGTCGATCCGCTTGGCGCGGCCGATGTTCTGCGCCTGTGCGGGTTCGACGCCGGTTTCGATCAGATGCTCGATCTCGGCCTCGACATCGTCCGACAGCTTGAAGCCGTCGGGGCCAAAGAACTTGATCCCGTTGTCCGAGGCCGGGTTATGACTGGCCGAGATCATCACGCCCAGATCGGCGCGCATGGATGTCGTCAGAAGCCCCACCGCCGGCGTGGGCACCGGCCCCAGCAGCAGCACGTTCATGCCGGTCGAGGTCAGACCCGCCGTCAGCGCGTTCTCGAACATGTAGCCCGACAGGCGCGTGTCCTTGCCGATCACCACCAGATGGCGCCGCTCGTCCCGGGACATGAACACCTTGCCGGCGGCCATGCCGACCCGCAGGGCGACCTCGGCGGTCATCGGATAGCGGTTGGCCTCGCCACGGATGCCGTCGGTTCCGAAATAGGCGCGCTTGGACATGGTCGGACTCTCGAAACGATCGGAAACCCAGATTTAGTCGACGCCACGTTTGCGAATGCTAAAGGCGGCGCGGGGCGAAACATTAGCCGCGTCGGCCGCGACCGACAAAATCAGAGTGAGGTTGGCCCATGTGCGGGATCATCGGCATCGTCGGCAAGAGCCCGGTCCAGGACCGCCTGGTGGAAAGCCTGCTACGCCTGGAGTACCGCGGCTACGACTCTGCGGGGATCGCCGGGGCCACGGCGCCCGGGATCGTCGAGCGGCGCCGCGCGCAGGGCAAGATCAAGGCGCTGCAGGATGTGCTGGCTGACCAGCCCCTGGCCGCCCATGTGGGTATCGGCCACACCCGCTGGGCGACCCACGGCGCGCCGTCGGAACGCAACGCCCACCCGCACACGGCCGGCCGCGTCACCCTGGTGCACAACGGGATCATCGAGAACTTCGCCGAGCTCCGTCGCGAAATGGAGGCCGAAGGCCGCACCTTCGAGAGCGATACCGACACCGAGGTCATCGCCCAACTGCTCGACAGCCATCTTTCGCGCGGTCTGGCGCCCCTGCCCGCCCTGAAGGCCACACTCGATCGCCTGACCGGCGCCTTCGCCCTGGCGGTGCTGATCGCCGGCGAGGAGGACATGCTGCTGGGCGCACGGCGGGGCAGCCCGCTGGTGGTCGGCTATGGCGAGGATGAGATGTTTTTGGGCTCCGACGCCCTGGCGGTCGGCCCGTTCACCAACCGCGTCGCCTATCTGGACGAAGGCGACTATGTGCGCATCGATCGGGTCGGCGCGCAGATCTTCGACGCGGACGGCGCCCCCGTCACCCGGGAGGTCAGGCAGCTGGCCCGCGCCGCGGCGCTCGTGGAGCGGGGCAACTACCGCCACTTCATGGAAAAGGAGATCCACGACCAGCCCGAGGGATGCCAGCGCACCATCGCGGCCTATGTGGACACGCTCACCAGCCGAGTCGCCGTGCCCGGCGCGCTGGACCTGGCGCAGCTGGACCGGATCCAGATCGTCGCCTGCGGCACCTCCTACATCGCCGGCGTGATCGGCCGGTATCTGATCGAGCAGCTGGCGGACCTGCCGGTGGATGTGGAGATCGCCTCGGAGTTCCGTTACCGGCAACCGGCCCTGCGCGCCGGGGCTCTGGTCATCGCCATGTCGCAGTCGGGTGAGACCGCCGACACCCTGGCGGCCCTGCGCTATTGCAAGGACCGCGGGATGCGCAGCGCGGCCATCGTCAACGCCACCGAATCGACCATCGCCCGCGAGGTCGATGTCGTCTGGCCGATCCACTGCGGCCCCGAGATCGGCGTGGCCTCCACCAAGGCCTTCACGGCCCAGGTCAGCGTGCTGATCGCGCTGGCCATCGCCGCGGCCAAGGCGCGTGGCAGGATCGATGACGCCGAGGAGGCGCGTCTGGTGAAGGTGCTGCTGGGCGCGCCGCGGCTCATGGCTGAGGCCATCGGTCTGGAAGACGCCATCAGCGCCATCGCCGCCGAAATCGCCAAGGCCAAGGACGTGCTCTATCTGGGCCGCGGTCCGATGTCGGCGCTCGCCTTGGAAGGCGCCCTGAAGCTCAAGGAAATCAGCTACATCCATGCCGAGGGCTATGCCGCCGGCGAACTCAAGCACGGGCCCATCGCCCTGGTGGACGACCAGACGCCGATCATCATCCTGGCGCCGCACGACGCCTGGTTCGAGAAGTCCGCCTCGAACATGAGCGAGGTCATGGCCCGGGGCGGCCAGGTGGTCTTCATCACCGACACCGAGGGCGCGCGCCATGCGCCGGCCGGGGCCAAGGTGGTGGTCACGGCCCCGTCCTCGGATCCCCTGGTGTCCACCCTGGTGATGTCCGCGCCGATCCAGCTGCTCGCCTATCACGTGGCCGTCCAGAAGGGCGCCGACGTGGATCAGCCGCGGAATCTCGCCAAGTCCGTGACGGTGGAGTAGGCCCCGCGCGCCTCGGCGCAGGGCCGTTCCGGGACGCTCAAGGTGCGGGCGGGGTGTTGTCGGTCGCCGGCGAGGTGGCGTTGGGCTCCATCACCGCCGGGTCGTTGACCGGGGGCGGCGTCATGCCGTCGGCCGGGGCGTTCGGGTCCATGGGCGTGGCCGGGGTCATCGGATCAGCCGGCGCCGGAGCGCTCATAGTGTCGGCGGGCATGGTTTCGGTGGTTTCGGCGGCGTCGTTGTCGGAGCAGGCCGTCAGGGCGCCGGCGACGAAAAGAGCCGCGGCGGCCGCGGACAGGTTGCGCATGTTCACTTGGGTCACTCCCTGGGGTTGATTCCCCGCCTGCAAACTCACCACCGCGCCGGGCTGTTCCCGATTTCGTGATCACCGGCGGGCCCGCGCCCCAGGCGGCCGGCTCGTTCATGGTTTGTGGGTGGATTTCAGCGCCCGGGTCCTCTAGGGCCGTGCGATAGCCCCAAGGTCGGAGACCCCCAGATGAGCGGACGTGTTCGTAAGGCTGTGCTGCCGGTGGCGGGATTGGGAACCCGCGTGCTGCCGGGGGCGAAGACGACGCCCAAGAACATGCTGAACATCGTCGACCGGCCGATCCTGTCCTACATCGTCGAAGAGGGGCGTGCCGCAGGCATCGAGCATTTCGTGTTCATCGTCGGTCGCGGACAGGGCGCCATCGAGGACTACTTCGATGCGAACCCCGAGATCGAGGGCGCGCTGGAGGCGAAGGGCAAGAGCGATATCCTGGCCGAGGTGCGCCGCGACCTGCCCAAGCCCGGCCAGATGAGCTTCGTCCGGCAGATGGCGCCGCTGGGCCTTGGCCATGCAGTGTGGTGCGCCCGTGAC
Source organism: Rhodobacterales bacterium (assembly GCA_033839205.1). Lineage (GTDB taxonomy): Bacteria > Pseudomonadota > Alphaproteobacteria > Rhodobacterales > Rhodobacteraceae > Seohaeicola. The sequence continues at coordinate 33,830 of JAJLKH010000003.1, forward strand.
ATCATCGGCGACGAACCCTTCGCGGTGATCCTGCCCGACATGCTGATGGCCGCCGACACCCCGGCCCTCGCCCAGGCCGTGACAGCCTTCGATCAGGTCGGCGGCAACATCATCGTCGTCGAACCCGCGCCGGAGGGCGAGGCCCACAAGTACGGCATTGTCGATCTGGAGGGCCAGAAAGGCCGCCTGAACCGTATGCGCGGCATGGTCGAAAAGCCGGCGCCAGGAACCGAGCCCTCGAACCTCTTCATCAGCGGGCGATACATCCTCCAGCCCGACATTTTCCCGCTGCTGGAGCGCCAGGGCAAAGGCGCCGGCGGCGAGATCCAACTCACCGACGCCATGGCCGAGCTGATGAAGAGTCAGGCCTTCCACGCCCTTGAATACGAAGGCCAGACCTTCGACTGCGGCGACAAGGTCGGCCTGCTGCGGGCCAATGTCGCCTTCGCCCTGCGCCGCCCTGACCTTGCCGAGGCTGCGCGCAAGGCGATCACCGAACTCCTCTAGGGGCCGCCCAATTCCCGCCAACGGCGGATCCTAAGGGCGGTGATGTCGGGCGAGAGAGCTTTAACAAAGGCGATGCGTTTGTTAGCCCTGACGCAGTCATAACAACGTACGGATCGGAGCGGCGATGCGCGTACTCATTCTTGGCGGGGACGGCTTCTGTGGCTGGCCGACGGCCCTTCACCTTTCGGCGCGCGGCCACGAGGTGGCGATCGTCGACAACCTCTCCCGCCGGCGCATCGACGACGAGCTCGCCGTCCAGTCCCTGACGCCTATCCAGGACATCCGGACCCGGATCGCCGCCTGGAAGGAGGTCTCCTGCCGGGACATCGCCTTCCACGACATCACTGTGGGCAAGGACTACGATGGTCTGCTGAACCTGCTGACCACGTGGAAGCCGGACTCGATCGTCCACTTCGCCGAACAGCGCGCCGCGCCGTATTCGATGAAGTCGGCCCAGCACAAGCGCTACACGGTCGACAACAACCTCAACGCCACCAACGACGTCCTGGCCGCGATCGTGGACTCAGGGCTCGACATCCACCTCGCCCACCTGGGCACCATGGGCGTCTACGGCTACGGCACCGCCGGCGCGGCGATCCCGGAAGGCTATCTGACCGTCAAGATCGAGACGCCAGAGGGCTGGGTCGAGAAGGAGATCCTGTACCCGGCCAATCCGGGCTCGATCTACCACATGACCAAGACGCAGGACGCCCTGCTCTTCCAGTTCTACGCCAAGAACGACCACCTGCGGATCACCGACCTGCACCAGGGCATCGTTTGGGGCACCCAGACCGAAGAGACCCGCAAAGACGAGCGGCTGATCAACCGGTTCGACTATGATGGGGACTACGGCACTGTCCTCAACCGGTTCCTGATGCAGTCGGCGGTGGGGTACCCCCTGACCATCCACGGCGCCGGCGGCCAGACCCGGGCCTTCATCCACATTCAGGACACGGTGCGCTGCGTGGAGCTGGCGCTGGCCAATCCGCCGGCCCGCGGCGAGCGGGTGAAGGT
>JAJLKH010000004.1:0-8026 GCA_033839205.1 Rhodobacterales bacterium
GCATCGCGTGATGGTGCCGGCGCTGGGGACGGTGCCGGAGGGCTGGACGCCCTGGGCGGTGATGGAGGCGGCACCCCAGGCGCCGGTGATCCGGCAGGTGCCATTCTCGCATCCCTTGTGGATCGTCTATTCCTCGGGCACGACGGGCAACCCCAAGCCCATCGTGCACGGCCATGGCGGCGTGATGCTGGAGGGGGCCAAGCAATCCCTGCATCAGGATCTGAGCGCGCGGGACCGGTTCTGCTGGATCACCTCGTCGGGCTGGATCATGTGGAACGCGCAATGGACCGCGCTGGGGCAGGGGGCGGTCGTGGTGCTGTTCGATGCAGCGCCCAACCATCCCGACATGCTGGAGGCCTGGCGCATGGTGGCGCGCGAGGGGCTGACCTATTTCGGGGCGGGGGCCGCGTTCTTCATGGGCTGCCAGAAGGCGGGTGTTCGTCCGGGCGCCGAGCTGGACCTGTCGGCGCTGCGGTCCATCGGGGCGACGGGATCGCCGCTGAGCCAGGAAGGCTATGACTGGATCTATGGCGAGGTGAAGCGCGACGTCTGGCTGGCGCCGATTTCGGGCGGCACGGACCTTGCCGGGGCCTTCGTCTGCGGCAATCCGATGATGCCGGTGCGTGCGGGCGAGATGCAGTGCCGCGCGCTGGGCAATGCGGTGCGCGCCTTTGACGAGGCGGGGCAGGAGGTGATCGGGCAGGTGGGCGAATTGGTCTGCACCGAACCGCTGCCGTCGATGCCGCTGTTCTTCTGGGGCGACGAGGACGGATCGCGTCTGCATGACAGCTATTTCGACACCTATCCCGGGATCTGGCGGCATGGCGACTGGATCGAGTTCACGCCCGAGGGCGGATCGGTGATCTATGGGCGGTCCGATGCCACGATCAACCGGCGGGGGCTGCGGCTGGGCAGTTCCGAGATCTACCGCGCGGTCGAGGGGCTGGACGCGGTGCTGGACAGCCTTGTGATCGACCTGGAGTTCCTGGGCCGGGACAGTTTCATGCCGCTTTTCGTGGTGCTGCGCGAGGGGCTGGTGCTGGACGATGCGTTGCGGGGCCAGATCCGCGATGCGATCCGGGCCTCGGTCTCGGCGCGGTTTCTGCCCGATGACATCGTGCAGGTGGCCGAGGTGCCGCGCACCTTGTCGGGCAAGAAGCTGGAGGTGCCGGTGAAAAAGCTGCTGCTGGGGGGTGATCCGGCAAAGGTCGTCAACCGCGATTCCATGGCGAACCCCCAGAGCTTCGATGCCTTCATCGCCTATGCGGCGGCGCGCGAGCAGGCCTGAACGGGCCTGCGCCGCCAGCCGGACAAGGAAAAACCGCGCCGGGGTGATCCGGCGCGGTTTTGATTTTGCGGTGCTGGCTGTCGCGTCAGAAGCTGAGCGACAGGCTGCGGTGGCTTGCGGTGCAGCCTGCAAGGAAGATGCCCTGCTCGCGTGTCAGGCTGGGTTCGAAGCGGACGCCAAGGGTGGTCTTGGTGTCGGCCATGAAGGCCTGAAGCCCCGGCAGGACCGCGGTGGTCGCCGCAGCGCGCCAGGTGGCCTGCGCCTCGTACTCGGCCAGGGCGCTGTCGAACTCTTCCAGCGCCTTTTCGCGGTCATCCGGCGTCCTTTCCAGAACGCGGCGCGCCGCACCCAGATCCGAGCGGATGTCACCGGCGCCTTCCACGTCGCGGAAGCGGGTCGCCAGTTCGTCGAGCGCCGCGGCTGTCGCCTCGGGCTCGCCGGTTTCCACGGCTGCGCGCAAGTCGCGCAGCGGCGCGCCCAGGGCGTCGAAGGCGGGCGTTCCGTTCAGAACGGCCACCACCTCGGCCACGGCCTCGTAGGTGCTGTCGCCGATGCGGCGCATCGTGACACGGGCGGTTTCCTCGGCATCCGTCAGTTCCTTGAAGGCATCATGGACCGGGTCCCAGTTTTCCGGGATCTGGGCCTGAAGCGCCGCGATTTCGGCCTCAAGTGCGGCCTTGCGGATTTCCATCCGGCCGGCGCGTTCTTCGCTGATGGCTTCGCGGACGCGGCCCATTTCGCGGTTCACGTCATCGAGGTCGGCCTGCAGGTCGCGCACGCGCTTTTCGATGCTGCGCACCTTTTCCTGCACGGGGCGGTAATCCCCGGCGGCGGCCTGCACGGCGGCGATGGTCACCGGGATCTGGGCCACGGCATCCGAGAAGCCTGCCGCCTCATCCGCGGCGCGGCGCAGGTCGCGGGCCAGATCGTCGGGAAGCGACGACAGGTCAAGGGCGGCCAGGGCTGCGATCGCGTTGTTGGTGCGCGTGCCATCCGACTGCATGCCGGCCAGCACGTAGTCATCCATGCAATATTGCAGGCGCGGGTTGCGCGGCGGTGGCGAGGTTTCCGACAGGTAGCTTGACCGGTTCGGCAGGTAGTTCACCAGCGGCGGATAAAGCCCGACGATCAGCAAGGCGATCAACTGCAGCGTGATGAAGGCGACCACGCCCTTGTAGATCTGCATCGTCTTGACCGCGGCGGGGGCGACCCCGCGCAGGTAGAACAGCGCAAATCCGAAGGGTGGCGTCAGGAACGATGTCTGGATGTTCAGACCGATCATCACGCCCAGCCAGACGGCCGTGATATTGGCGGTGGGATCCGCCAGCAGGATCGGCGCGACGATCGGCACCACCACCACGGCGATCTCGATGAAGTCGAGGAAGAAACCGAGCAGGAAGATCACCAGCATCACGATCAGGAACTGCATCCAGAACCCGCCGGGCAGACCGGTGAGGAAGTCGCGCACCAGTTCTTCGCCGCCGAAGGCCCGGAAGGCCGCCGTCAGCATGGCCGCACCCAGAAGGATGACGAAGACCAGCGAGGTCGTCTTGGCGGTTTCCAGCATCACGCCGGTCAGCGTGTCCTCGATCCGCAGGATGCGGATACCCGACCAGATCAGCGAGATGATCATGAGGGCCGTGCCGAAGATCCCGATATAGATCCCGGTCATGTCCTCGGGGGTCGAGGCGGCCTTGAGGTTCATCGGGTAATTGGCCAGCGCATAGGCGATGATGGCCAGACCGACCAGCGCCATGATCGCCGGCACGAAGGTGCGCGGACCATTGTCGCCCAGCCTGTAGCCCGCCATGATCATGGCCCCGGCGGCACCGATGGCGCCCGCCTGGTTCACCGTGGCGACACCGGCGATGATCGAGCCGAGCACCAGGAAGATCAGGGTAAGCGGCGGGATCAGGGTCAGTGCGACATTGCCCCAGAACGCAAGGCTGAATTCCTCGTCACGCGGGACGGAGGGGGCCTGTTTCGGGTTCAGCAGCGCATAGCACAGGATATAGGCCATGTAGATCAGCACCAGCAGGATGCCCGGCACCAGCGCGCCCAGGAACATCTCGCCCGCACTGGTCGAGGAGACGTCGAAGACCGAAGGCATCGACAGCTCGCCGGTTGCTTCCTTGTGCAGAAGTTTGCGCATGGTCGAGGCCTGGTCGGTGGCCGAGGCCAGCTGGTCGGCCAGGATGATCAGAACGATCGAGGGCGGGATGATCTGCCCCAGCGTCCCCGAGGCCGCGATCGTGCCCGAGGCCAGCGAAGGCGAATAGTTGTTGCGCAGCATCGCGGGCAGCGAGATCAGGCCCATCGCCACCACGGTGGCGCCCACGATCCCCGTGGTCGCCGCAAGCAGCGCACCGACGAAGACGACCGAGATGCCCAGGCCGCCCGGCACCGGGCCGAAGAGCTTGGCCATGGTGACCAGCAGATCCTCGGCGATCTTGGAGCGCTGGAGCATGATGCCCATGAAGATGAACAGCGGAATGGCGATCAGCGTATCCCTGTCCACCTCCCAGTAGACCCCTCGGAGGTTGGTCACCCCCGCCGAGAGCCATTGCGACGGCCCGCCGGAGTGGAAATAGGCGTCAGTGCCGCCACCGAACAGATAGCCTGCGCCAGCGGCCAGACCGATGGAAAGGATGGCCGCACCGGGCAGCGCGAAAGCAACCGGATAGCCCGAGCCAAGGGCCCAGGCCATGATCAGCAGCAGAACGGCAAGAAATAGAAGCTCCATGTCGGTCCTCAGTGGGCAATGGGTTGATGATCGCGATGACCGGGTTCTTCCCGGTAATCAGCCACTGCTTCAAACAGGTAGCTTACGAACTGGATGATCATGCTGATCGCGAAGACCGCGAGGAAGGCTGCCATCTGGTACTTGATGAACATGCCGACCGAACCGGTCTGGGTGATTTCGAAATTCGAGACGGGCGAGTTGATGATCGCCGTCTTGCCGTTCAGCCCGATGACCAGGATCACGGCGCAGGTGGTGATGCCCAGGAACAGCGAGCCGACGGCATTGACCACGCCGCGCTTGCGCTGGGAGAAGCCGGCATAGAACACGTCCACGCGCACATGGCCTTCGTCGAAGAGGGTATAGGCCGAGGCAAAGAGGAAAAGCGCCGCGTACCAGTAGCGCACGAGGTCGCCCATCAGCGCCTGTTCGTAGGAAAAGACGAAGCGCAGGAACACGATCAGCAGTTCGGCCACCACGATCATCAGCGTCAGCCAGGTGAACCCCAGCGTGCGCGTGAACAGGGCCACGACAAAGCCGAGCGCGACAAGCGGCATATGGATATAGGGGCCGACCCAGGCCGAGCGGCCCATCGCGCGTGTCGTATCCTCGGAGAAGAACAGCGGCAGCATGTTCTCGACCCGCAGCTGCGCGATGATTGCATCGGCCAGGCCGACGAAAAGCACGGCCCAGAAACAGGCGCGGATGAAATAGAGGTTGAAGCGGTGCAGGCGCTGCCCATCCGTCCGCAGCACGGTCGACCTGGTCGCCATCACGAAAGCGATGGCGGCGCCGAGGCAGGCGGCATAGATGGCGATGGGCACGATGGCCCCGCCCTGCGTCATGTCGGCAAGCGCCGCGGCCAGAACCGGTGTGCCGTAACCGACGTTGAGCACGTTGTTGATCAGAAAGGCCGTCATGAGGGCCAGTATGGCCCAGCCCAGAAGCCGGATTCCCGGCGCTGCTCTTCCATGGCCCGCAGCCTGAGCGGCTGTCATTGTCTGTGCCATGCTTTCCCCCTGTTGGTTGTGGGTCTTGACCCGCGTCCACGTTGAGTGCGTTCGATGCGCCGCGATTGTCGCGGCATCGCGGCGCCGATGAACACATCAAGCGGGACACATTGAAGTGCCCCGCTTGTGTTCAGTCTATCCGCTCACTCTCAGCCGAGGCCGAGGATACGGTTGCGCTGGTTCAGGAAGTTGCCTTCGAACTTCGCGATCGTGCCGCCGATCTCGCGCAGCTTCTCCTGGAAGCTGTCGTCGATCTTCTTGGCCAGATCCGAGTGATCGCGCACTTCTGCGAACACTTCCGCGGAAGCGTCACCGAAGGCATCCCAGACGTCGTCGTTGAAGGTTTTCACTTCGACGCCGTGATCGTTGATCAGTTTGCCCAGGTATTCGCCGTTCTTCGCCATGGCTTCGGAGTGCGAAAGTTCGTGCTCCTTGGCGCAGGCGGCTTCCAGCACGGACTTTTCCCAATCGCTCAGGCTGCCCCACCAGGATGCGTTCATGCCGAAGGCCAGACCGCCGCCCGGCTCGTGCATACCGCCGGTGTAGTAGATCTTGGCGGCCTCGTAGAACTTCATGAAGTAGTCGTTGAACGGACCCACCCATTCGGTCGCTTCGATGGCGCCCGACACCAGGTTTTCATAGATCTGGCCGCCCGGCAGGGACACGGTCGAGGCGCCCAGCTTGGACATCACGGTGCCGCCGAGGCCCGGAATACGCATCTTCAGACCCTTCAGATCGTCTGCCGATTCGATTTCCTTGTTGAACCAGCCGCCGGCCTGTGTGCCGGTCGAACCGCAGGCGAGGGCCTTGAGGCCGAAAGAGCCTGCCAGTTCGTCCCACAGTTCCTGGCCGCCGCCGAAGCGGATCCATGCGGTCCATTCCTGGGTGCTCATGCCGAAGGGCACGGATGTGAAATAGGCATATGCCGGGTGCTTGCCGGTCCAGTAGTAGTCGGCGCCGATATAGGCCTGCGAGTTGCCCGATGCCACTTCGTCAAAGGCGTCGAAGGCGCCCACGCGCTCGCCCGCGGCGAAATACTCCGTGGTCAGTGCGCCATCGGACAGCTCGGTGATGTTGGCCGCAAGGCGCTGTGCCGAAATGCCGAGGCCCGGAAAGTCGCGCGGCCAGGTCGATACGATGGTCAGGGTTTTGCCGCCCTGGGCAATGGCGGGTGCCGCCAAGGCTGCGCCGGCGCCGGCAATCGCGGCGCCTTTCAGAAACTTACGACGTTCCAATGGTCTTCTCCTCCGAGTTGGTTTGCCCCCGGCCTGGTGACGGCGGGGTTGTCACACAAAAGACAGTGATGCGACGAAAGAGGCAATAGTTTTCTTGATGCAACGGATCAAACTTCATGATGCGCGTGCAGAAAATAGTCACGAAACGCGCAAGACCGTCGCCAGACCTTTCATCGATCTGGACTTGCCGCAACGCCGCGCGCTGATGCGTTTCGTCACGCAGCGCCAGCGCCGCGATCAGACGTCATCGCAAAGGGGAAAGAGCCGCGCCGGCAATGGGTATGTCCAGCCAGAACCGGGTCCTGTCTGCATCGCTGACATACCCAAGCTCGGCACCAATGTGGTCGGCAAGATGCTTGGCGACGGCAAGGCCAAGCCCTGCGCCTTCCTTGCGCCGCTTGCTTGTGGGGTCGGCTTGCACAAAGGGCTGGAAGATATAGCTACGCATCTCTTCGGGAATGGGGCGCCCGGTATTGCAGACAGAGACCCTGATGACATCTTGCCGGATCGCTGCATCGACAGTCACGACGCCGCCTTGCGGTGAGAACTTGATCGCATTGGAAATCAGGATGCTGACCACCCGCGTCAGCTTGACCGAATCGACGCTGCAAGAAAGGGCGTTATCGAAAGGCGCACATTCGACGGCAACGGCGGCCGCAGTCGCCTTGAATTCGACCGCGGAGATCGCGTTCACGATCACCTCGGTCACGTCGACATCCTGCAGCAGCGGCTCGAAGATGTCGGAACTCAGTGTTTCCATGTCCAGCACGTCGTCCAGAAGCGATTTCAATCGCGCGGCGTTCCGAGAGGCCACTGACACCAGCTGTTGCATATTGCCGGAATCGGCGTTCGCGGAAAGCTTTTCCAGCAGGGACAGCGCGCCGATGATGCCCGTCAGAGGGGTGCGCAACTCGTGATTGACGGTCGTTATGAACTCGCTCTTCAGGTGATCGAGACGCCGCGCGGCAGTGATGTCCTGTATCTGCGAGATATACATCATCGGCAGATCGTCATCGTCCCGCACGACCGTCAGGCTTAGCAGACCGGTCAGGACCCTGCCGTCCGCGTGGATGTAGCGCTTTTCCAGCGTGACGCTTTTCTGGCGCGAGGCTACCATCTGTCGTGCCGTCATGATCGTCGCCTCGCGGTCATCGGGATGCGTGACGTTCTTGAAGCCGGCCTGCATCAGCTGATCCTTGGAATAGCCGAGGAAGTTGCACAGGGCGGGGTTCACGTCGATCCAGCTGCCGTCCATGCGGGTCAGGGCCATTCCGATCGGCGAATGCTCCATCGACGCCCTGAAGCGTCGCTCGCTTTCCTGGAGTACCGGCAGTTCGACCCTCACCGACCGGGGCGCGGCTGTCTGGCCTGGCCCGGGCAATGACGGCGCGGGGGTGCCGTCGGGAATGTTGCTCATCACTTCTGCTGCCTCTTGCTCTTCACTGCGCTTGTTTTGAGCCCTTGCATGACTTCCTTGATTTCGCAGTTCCCTGTGTTTCTAAGTGGTTTTGGGGAGCGTGCAAGCCCTGCCGCGCGGCGCAAGGCTTCGCAGGCAACCCGTGCCTGAGGATCCTGTCCGCCCCCGAACAGGGTAGCGCAGGGTCTTCAACGAGGCCGACGCAAGTAAGACCTGTCGCGCAGGTCCGGCATTTCGCGTATTTTATCGCTGGGAGATGGTGCTGTGAGAGAGGATTGAACTCTCGACCTCTCCCTTACCAAGGGAGTGCTCTGCCACTGAGCTACCACAGCATCC
>JAJLKH010000005.1:0-15411 GCA_033839205.1 Rhodobacterales bacterium
GTCATTGACCAGCAGGAACTGCCCCGACGCAGGATCAAGCGCGAACATCAACGTGCCCTTGCCGAAGGTCACGGCCAGGCAGCATTGCGGACCATAGATGATATAGCCACCGGCCAGTTGCTCGGATGCCGGACGCAGGAAACTGGCATCGGCATCGTCCTTGGCCGCGAAGATCGAAAAGATCGTGCCGATGGACACGTTCACATCGATGTTCGACGACCCGTCCAGCGGGTCGATGGCCAGGGCGTAACGGCCGTCAGGGTTCAGGGAGAGCACGCTTTCCTGCTCCTCGGACGCATACCAGCGCACCGAGGTCTGCCTGAGGGCCGCTTCGAACATGTCATCGGCCAGCACATCCAGCGCCTTCTGCCCGTCGCCCCCGGCGTTTTCCCCGACCTCGTGGCCCAGCGACTGGCCAAGCGGCCCGCGCGCGATGATGCCGGCCAGATCAACCGCGACCTTGCAGAGCGCCGACATCACGGGAGCAAGGTCTGACGGGATCAGCGGATTGGACAAGGGGGTGTCGGTCTCAGGCATTCTATTCGGTTTCCTTGCGGTCCATGGACAGGAAGCGCGCGTCCCGCCGGGCAGGGCGTCGCATCGGCCCCTGATTATCCGAAGTTACCGGCAAGGAAAATCCAATATGCAGCAACAGTGGCTTTCCGGGGAAAAAACCTTGCCATTTGCCGCGGCGCAGCGCGCAGCGCCTGCAATGGCGTCACATGTCCCGACATGCGGAAAGTAATTTCGCACAGTTGATCCGACACGACCTTTGTGCAAGTTTTGCGGAAAGACGGGGAGGACCGTGTGAGATTTCAAGGAAAGGTTGCGCTGGTCACCGGCGCATCGGGGGGTATTGGCCGCGCCACGGCAGAGAGGCTGGCAGCCGAGGGGGCCTCGGTCGTGATGGTCGATCTGGGCGAGTGCTCCTTGCCGGGGGTGGGAGGTCCGCATCTGTCCATTCCTTGCGACGTGGCGGATGAGGCGGCCGTTCAGGCCTGCGTCGCACAGGTGCTGGACCGGTTCGGTCAGATCGACGTGCTGTGCAACAATGCGGGCATCACCTGCTCCCATGCCCCGATCACCGATATCGACAGCGCCGATTGGGTGCGGGTGATGGGAGTGAACCTTTTCGGCACCGCGCATTTCATCAAGCACGCCGCGCCTTCGATGATCGCCCGAAAGGCTGGTGCCATCGTCAACACGGCTTCGGTCGCGGGGATCCGGTCCGGCGCGGGCGGCAATGTCTATTCCGCCTCAAAGGCCGGGGTCATCAACCTGACGCAGACCACCGCCTGCGATCTGGGCGGGCATGGCATTCGTGTGAACGCGGTTTGTCCCGGCCTGATCGAGACGGGCATGACGCAGCCGATCTTCGATTACGCCCGCAGCGTCGGCAAGGAGGACCGCCTTGGTGCGCGCTGCGAGTTGCGCCGTTACGGCCGCCCCGAGGAAGTCGCCGCCGTGATCGCCTTTCTGGCCAGCGACGACGCCAGCTACATCACCGGGCAGGCCCTGCCGGTCGATGGGGGCAACACCGCCTCGTTGAACCTGCCCGGCATGAAGGTCTGATACAGATGCCCATGATGACACGCCACTACGCCATCTGGCCCGAGGGGATGCCGAAATCGCTCGACGCCCCCGACCGCACGCTGTTCGCCAATCTGGCCGCCACGGCCGCGCGCCATCCCGACCGCAAGGCGCTGATCTTCTACGGTCGTGAATGGACCTATGCCGATCTGCTGGCCGATGTCGAAAGGTTGGCGGGCTGGATGCAGGGTCGGGCGGGGATCACCAAGGGTGACAGGGTCCTGCTTTGTGTGCAGAACAGCCCGCATTTCGTGATCGGCTATTTCGCCACCCTGCGGGCCGATGCGGTGGTGGTTCCCGTCAACCCGATGAGCAAGGGCGCCGAACTGGAACATCTGGCCCGTGACACCGGGGCGCGCCTGATGATCGGCGGGCAAGAAGGGTTGGGCGACAGCGCGCCGCTGATCGCCAGCGGCCTGCTGGATCACGTGCTTGTCGCCACCTACGCTGCAGGAACCCATCCCGACAGCGACATTCCCCTGCCCGAGGCGCTGGCCGCGCTGGACGCCGCCGACGTGCGGGGACCCGGCCTGACCCGCTGGGAGGATGCGCTGGCTGCCGGGTTGCAGCCCGGCCCCCATATGGCGCAGCCCGATGACCTGGCGGTGATCCCCTACAGCTCGGGCACGACGGGCCAGCCCAAGGGCTGCATGCACAGCCATCGCACGGTGATGGAAACCGCCTGGGGCGGCCTGGTCTGGAACCCGTCCAGCGCAGAAGACGTGCATCTGGCCACCCTGCCCTTCTTCCATGTCACCGGCATGCAAGGCGTCATGAATGGCCCGGTCATCAAGGGCGGCTGCATCGTGATCCTGATCCGCTGGAACCGCGCCCATGCCGCGGCCCTGATCCAGCGGCACCGGGTCACGCGATGGCGATCGATCACCACCATGGCGATCGACCTTGTGAATGACCCGGATGTCGGCAGCTATGACCTGTCCAGCCTCAAGGCGATCGGGGGTGGCGGCGCCTCGATGCCCGAGGCGGTGGCCGACAAGCTCAAGGCGATCACAGGCCTTGATTACATCGAAGGTTACGGCCTGTCCGAAACCATGGCCGCGACACATACCAACCCGGTGCATGCCCCCAAGCGGCAATGCCTGGGCGTGCCGATGTTCGACGTGGACAGCCGTATCCTGTCCGTGACCGAGAATGGCGATGTCGGTGCCGAACTGGGCCCGAACGAGGTGGGCGAGATCGTGACCCACGGCCCGCAGGTTTTCCTGGGCTACTGGAACAATCCCAAGGCCACCGCCGAGGTATTCCTAGAGATCGAGGGCAAGCGGTTCTTCCGCACCGGCGATCTGGGTTACTATGACGAAAACGGCTATTTCTTCATGGTTGATCGCGTGAAGCGCATGATCAACGCATCCGGCTTCAAGGTCTGGCCCGCCGAGGTCGAGGCGCTGATGCACCGCCATCCCGACATTGCCGAAGTCTGCGTGATCGCCGCGCCGGATCCGCGGCGCGGTGAAACCGTCAAGGCCTGCGTGGTGCCGACGCCAAAGGCCCGCGGCCAGTTGACCGAGACGACCGTGATCGACTGGTGCCGGACGCAGATGGCGGCGTATAAATGCCCGACCAAGGTGGCGTTCATGGACAGTCTACCCAGATCGGGCGCAGGCAAGGTATTGTGGCGCGCGCTGACCGAAGCCGAGTTCGCGGCGCAGACAGACAGCAGGACAGGAACCGCACCGTGAGGAAAAGAGCCGCAGAGACCGCGCCCGAGATCGAAGACAAGGATCACGCCGAGGATCGTCAGTTCGTGACCGCCCTGCACCGGGGGCTGGACATCCTGCGCGCCTTCACACCGGCCGACCGTTCCGGTCTTGGCAACCGTGACCTGGCGGACCGGACCGGCCTGCCCAACTCGACCGTGTCGCGGCTGACCTATACGCTGCTGAAACTGGGGTATCTTGTCTATGACGAAGGCACCGGGCGTTACCGCATGGGCGTGCCGGTTCTGAGCCTGGGTTACGCCTGCCTGGGCGGGCTGAAGGTGCGGGAAACCGCGCAGCCCCTGATGCAGGAACTGGCCGATGCCTGCGGCGACGGTGTTCTGGTGGCGCTTGGCGGGCGCGACGATCATTCGATGACTTATATCGCCTGTGCGCGGGCGGTGCGTGGCATGATCTCGTTGCAGCTGAACGTGGGCTCGCGCATCTCGCTGGCCCGTTCCGCGATGGGGCGGGCCTATATCGCGGGGACGAATGCAACGGAACGCGCCCAGATCATGGAACTGATCGAGGCGCGCACACCTGCCACTGACATGCCCCGTATGCGGGAAGAAATCGAAGAGGCCGCCGAACAGATCCGCACGCGCGGGTTCTACGCCAATATCGGCAGCTGGCAATCGGACGTGAATTCGGTTGCCGTGCCTTACCGCTCGCCCCAAGGGGATGCGCCGATGCTGGCGTTCAACCTTGGCGGACCGGCCTATATCCTGCCGCGCGAAAGGATCGAGTCCGAGCTTGGGCCCCGGCTTCTGGAAATGGTGCAGAAGGTGGGGCGCATCGGCGGCTGATCGGCCGCCCCGGCCCCTCGCCCGCTTATGGCAACAGGGCGATCTTGCCCACGGCGCCGCGGCCCAGAACGCGGGTCAGCACCTCGGAGGCCTGCGACAGCGGATAGCGCCCCTCGATCAGCGGTTTGACCTTGCCGGCCTGATACCATCCCAGCAGTTCGCGCATGTTGTCGGCATAGGCCTGCGGTTCATGCCGCGTGAAGTTGCCCCAGAACACGCCCACGACGCTGAATTCCTTGACCAGGGCAAGGTTGACCGGGAATTTCGGGATCTCGCCCCCGGCAAAACCGATGATCAGCAACCGCCCGTTGCGGGCCATGGACCGCGCGCAGGCGTCAAAGGCTTCGCCGCCCACGGAATCATAGACGACATCAACGCCCTTGCCACCGGTCAGCGACTTGAGCTGTTCCTTGAGGTTATCGTAGCCGATGGCCTCGTCCGCGCCATTGTCACGGGCGATGGCGCGCTTTTCATCGGTCGATGCAACGGCGATCACCCGCGCGCCCATGATCTTGCCGATCTGGATCGCGGCGACGCCCGTGGCGCCCGCTGCCCCCAGAACCACAAGGGTTTCGCCCGGCTGAAGATGCGCGCGCTGTTTCAGCGCGTGATGCGAGGTGCCGAAAGCCACCAGCAGTGCGCAGGCATCGGCGGCATCCATGTCACCGATGGGGAAAACCCGCGCCTCGGTCTCGGCCACCTTTTCGGCATAGCCGCCCAGTGAACAGATCGTGGCAACCCTGTCGCCGACCTTGAAACGCTTCACATCGGGGCCGACGCTTTCGACCACGCCCGCTGCTTCCATGCCCGGCACGAAAGGATGTTCGGGGCGCATCTGGTAAAGCCCCTGCACCAGCAAACCGTCGGGGTAATTCACGCCTGCCGCCTCGACCTTGATGACCACCTGATCGTCCTTGGCCACGGGGTCCGGCATCTCGCCGAATTCCAGCTGATCCAGCGGGGCGAAGGCATTGCAGATGATGGCTTTCATGGTCGTCTCCTCCTGTTCGGGTGCAGCATCCGGGGCGGGATGGCGCGCGTTCCGGCAAGCCTAGGGAGGTCCCTTGCCGCCAGCAAGCGCCGTGGCGGAATGACGCAGCGGCAAAGCCGCCGGCAGGGCACGGATTTTACCTTTGGCAACGGCGCGCATCGCGCTAGGGTCCCGGCAACATGATTGCGAATGGGAGGAGAACCAAATGCAGGGCATGATGATGAACAGGCCGCTGATGATCAGCGACATCCTGACCTATGCTGCCGAAGCGCATCCCCGGGCCGAGATCGTGTCCGTCCGGACCGAAGGCGACATCCATCGCCAAACCTATCCCGAAACCTTGGCGCGGGTATCGCAACTTGCGCATGCGCTGCAAGGCATGGGGGTGGATGTGGGCGACCGCGTGGCCACCCTCGCCTGGAACGGATACCGGCATTTCGAACTCTACTACGCGATTTCCGGCATCGGGGCTGTTTGCCACACGATCAATCCGCGCCTGAGCGCAGAGCAGATGACCTATATCGTGGAACACGCGGGTGACAAGGTGCTGTTCGTGGACCTGACCTTTGTGCCGATCCTGGAAAAGCTGAAGGATCAGCTGCCGGCCTCGCTGACCTATGTGATCATGACGGATCGGGCCCACATGCCGGAAAACGGCCTGAACGCTCTGTGTTACGAAGACTTGATTGCGGGGCAGCCCACAACGTTCGACTGGCCCGAGTTCGACGAGAATACAGCCTCGGGGCTGTGCTACACCTCGGGCACCACGGGCAATCCGAAAGGCGCGCTTTATTCGCACCGCTCTACCGTGCTGCACGGCTTGATGATCTCGCTGGTCATGGGATCGGCCTTCCCGGAGGGTGCCAAGGTGCTGCCGGTTGTGCCGCTCTTTCACGTCAATGCCTGGGGCCTGCCCTATGCCGCGCCGATGGTGGGCCTGTCGATGGTCATGCCGGGACCGGCGCTGGACGGGCCAAGCATCTTCAAGCTGATGGACAGTGAAGGCGTCTATTCGGCCTGGGGCGTGCCCACCGTTTGGCAGGGCCTGCTGACCGAGATCAAGGCACAGGGCCGCATCCCGAACGGGTTCGGCGATGTCATCGTGGGCGGGTCCGCCGCGCCGCGCGTCATGATCGAAACCTTCGAGAAGCTGGGCGTCAACGTGGGCCACGCCTGGGGCATGACGGAAATGAGCCCGATCGGCACCCATGGCAACATGCCCGGCTGGGTCAGGAAACTGCCCTTCGACAAGATGATCGACGCCAAGGCCAAACAGGGCCGTCGCGTCTTTGGCGTGGACCTGAAGATCGTCGATGACAACGGCAAGCGACAGCCGCATGACGGCAAGGCCGTGGGCGAGCTTTACGTGCGCGGCAACACCGTTGTGTCGGGCTATTTCAACAACGAAGAGGCGACGAAAAAGGTGATCGACGCCGAAGGCTGGTTCGGCACGGGCGACATCGCCTCGATCGACCCCAACGGGTTCCTGTCGATCCAGGACCGATCCAAGGACCTGATCAAGTCGGGCGGTGAATGGATCAGCTCGATCGATCTGGAAAACGTGGCGATGGCCCATCCCGGCATCGCGTCCTGTGCCGCCATCGCCATGCCCCATCCCAAATGGGATGAACGCCCCGTGCTGATCGCCGTGGCATCGGGTGCGGACAAACCCTCGCTCGAGGAAATCCATGCGCATATGGAGGGGCATTTCGCCAAGTGGCAGTTGCCCGACGATATCGTCTGGGTCGAGGCGCTGCCGCTGACCGCGACGGGCAAGGTGTCCAAGCTGACGCTGCGCCAGCAGTTCGCCGACTACAAGCTGCCCGATCTGCGCTGAACGGCACCTGCGCGGGGCCGATCATGTCGATGACGGGCCCGCAAATCACGTTACGGAATGACCGGCGCAACCCAAGGCGTGCTTGACGGTTCGGCCAAGATGATGTTGCCTTGGTCAGTGAAATTCATTTCCGCATTGCGAACATAAAGCCAAGGGAGGGGTGATATGTCGGACGCAACCGAGGATCTTGCCGCGTTCCGTGCCGACATCGCGGCCTGGATCGGTGAAAACTGCCCCACCCCCCTGCTGGGTCGTCCGATGGACGAAAACGCCATTGTCTGGGGCGGGCGCAAATGGACATTCACCGACGAGAACCAGCGCCTCTGGCTGGAACGCGCCATCGGGCGCGGGCTGACCGCGCCGCGCTGGCCCGTGGAATACGGCGGTGCCGGGCTCAGCCGGGCACAGGAAAAGATCTACCGCGAGGAAATGGAACGGCTTGGCGCGCCACCGCCGCTGGAAAGCTTCGGGCTGTGGATGCTGGGGCCGGCGCTGCTGGAATTCGGGAACCCTGAACAGAAGGCCGAACATCTGCCCAAGATCACGCGCGGCGAGATCCGCTGGTGCCAGGGCTATTCCGAGCCGGGCGCGGGGTCGGACCTTGCGAATGTTCAGACCCGGGCCGAGGACATGGGAGATTACTGGCTGGTCAACGGGCAGAAGATCTGGACCTCCTATGCCGACAAGGCTGACTGGATCTTTGCGCTGGTGCGCACCGATCGCGATGCGCCAAAGCACAAGGGCATTTCCTTTTTGCTGATGGATATGGAAACACCCGGGATCACCACGCGGCCGATCCGGCTGATTTCCGGCAAATCCCCGTTCTGCGAGACGTTCTTCGACAATGTGAAAGTGCCCAGGGAGAACCTTGTCGGCGAATTGAACCGCGGCTGGGATATCGCGAAATACCTGTTGACGCATGAGCGCGAGATGATCGGCGGCGGTGCGCGCGGGCTGCTGGGCGGGCGGTCCGTCAGCCAGATCCTTGCCGCGCAGGACGGTGACATCATGGCCGATCCGGTGCTGCGCGCCGAGGCGATGCAGTTGGAGGTGGACGCCCTGGCCTTTGGCCTGACGATGGATCGCTACAAGGATCAGGCCGAGGCGGGGCGCGGTGTCGGCAATGCCAGCGCCATGCTGAAATACTACGGCACCGAGTTGAACAAGCGCCGCTACGAGCTTCTGATGGCGACAGCGGGCAGCGAAGGCGTGGAATGGGACGGCGCGCATGGCGGGCTTGCGCCGGAATGGCTGCGCACCAAGGCCAATTCCATCGAAGGCGGGACGACCGAGGTGATGCTGGACATCATCGCAAAGCGCGTGCTGGAGATGCCGAACCAATGAACGCGATGATCCAATCCCTGCTTGATACCGAAGACGAGGTCATGCTGCGCGATGCCGCGCGCGGGTTTCTTGCGGATGCCTCGCCCGTTTCGGGGTTGCGCGCCAACCGCGATGCGGGCCGGGCCTTCGATCCCGCGCTCTGGGCCGAGATGGCGCAGATGGGCTGGACCGGTGTGCTGGTGCCCGAGGACGCGGGCGGCGCCGGCATGGGCCATCGCGCCGCGGGCATTCTGGCCGAGGAAATGGGCCGCACGCTGGCGGCCTCGCCGTTTCTGTCGACCGCTGTTATTGCCGCTGCGGTCTTGCGCGACGCGGGACCGCGCGCGACAGGCGCATTGCAGGCGATTGCCGCCGGACAGTCCACCTATGCGCTGGCGCTGGACGAGGGGCCGAAATTCGCACCTGCCGCCACGGCGATGCGCGCGGAACGGCAGGGCAATGCCTTCCGTCTGTCCGGTGCAAAGGCCTTTGTCGCGGATGGCACCACTGCCGGGCGCATCCTGGTTCTGGCGCGCACGTCGGGCGCGGCGGGCGATCCATCGGGGCTGACCCTGTTCGATATCGATGCGGCGCGCGCCGGACTGGACCGGCAGGCGCTGTCCACAATCGACAGCCGCGATCACGCGCGGCTGGTCTTTGACGGGGTTGAGGCGACGGGCGACGACATCATCGGCGATCTGGACAACGGGCTTGCCGCGCTGCGCCCCGGCCTTCAGGCCGGACAGGCGGCGCTGGCCGCAGAACTGACGGGCCTTGCTGGCGGGGCCACCGCAATCACGCTGGGCTACCTCAAGGATCGCCGTCAATTCGACCGCACCATCGGCAGCTTTCAGGCTTTGCAACACCGCGCCGCGCATCTTTGGTCCGACATCGAGGTGACGGCCAGCGCCATCGCCAACGCAGGCCGCGTGCTGGACGCCACGCCAGAGGATGCAGGTCTTGCCGTGTCTCTCGCCAAGGCGCGCGCGGCGCAGACCGCGAAACTGGCCGTATCCGAAGCCGTGCAGATGCATGGCGGTATCGGCATGACCGATGCCCATGACATCGGCTTTTTCATGAAGCGCGCCCGCGTGGGGGCCGAATGGCTGGGCGACTATGGCCATCACGCCGCGGTCATCGCCGCGCTGCGCGGATTCTGACAGGAAGGACCTGACATGACATCGACACTGACACCTGCGCATCTGTTCGACCTGACCGGAAAGGTGGCGCTGGTCACCGGCGGGGCCACGGGCATCGGACGCATGGCCGCCGAAGGGCTGGCGGCTGCCGGCGCGCGCGTGCTGATCGCCAGCCGCAAGGCCGACGCCTGCGAGGCCGTCGCGGCCGAGATCAACGCGCTGGGTGTGCCCGGTTCCGCCGAAGGGTTCGGCGGTGATGTGGCGACCGAGGAAGGGATAGCCGCGCTGGTGGCCGAGGTGCAGCGCCGCACCGACAAGCTGCATATCCTGATGAATAACGCCGGCCGCACATGGGGCGCGCCGCTGGGCGAGCATCCATATGATGCCTGGGACAAGCTGTTGCGCCTGAATGTCACCGGCATGTTCCACCTGACGCAAAGCCTGCTGCCCTTGCTGCTGGCGGCGAAAACCGATGGCGACCCAGCCCGCGTGGTCAATGTCGGATCGGTCATGGGCGACATTCCGAAAGGCACGATGACCTATTCCTATGCCGTGTCCAAAGGCGCCGTGCATCACATGACGCGCGTTCTGTCCAATGACCTGGCGCCGCAGGGCGTGACCGTGAACGCCATCGCGCCGGGGCCCTTCGTGTCCAAGATGACCGCCTTCGCGCTGGCGGATGAAGAAGGCCGCAAGAAATCGGCGCAAGGCGTGCCGCTGGGCCGCGTCGGCACGCCCGAGGATATTGCCGGCGCGCTGCAATATCTGTGCGGGCGCGGCGGGGCCTATGTCTCGGGTGCGATCCTGCCGCTGTCGGGCGGCATGCAGTCCAACGCCCCCGGCAGCCTGTTCAACGAGGACCTGTAAGATCATGACCCTGCCCGCCAGAAGCTATGTCAGCCGTGCCGCCTTTGAAGCGCTGAAAGGTCAAGAGATCGGCGTGTCCGACTGGTTCACGGTCACGCAGGCGCAGATCGACGCCTTTGCCGATTGCACCCATGATCACCAGTATATCCATGTCGATCCCGTGGCCGCCGCCAAGACGCCCTTCGGCACGACAATCGCGCATGGTTTCCTGACCCTGTCGCTGCTGTCGGCCATGGTCTACCAGATGCCCGCCATCGAAGGCGTGGTGATGGGGGTCAACTACGGGTTCAACAAGATCCGGTTCGTGTCGCCGGTCAGGGTGAATTCCCGCGTCCGAGCGCGTTTCGTGCTGCTGGATTTCGCGGAAATCCGCCCCGGCGAGATACAATATACCCTTGCCGTCACGGTCGAGATCGAAGGACAGGACAAGCCCGCGCTGGTGGCCGAATGGCTGTCGCGGCGCTATTTCGAAGGAAATACAGCATGAGCAGCATTCGCTTTGACGGCCGCGTGGCCATCGTGACCGGTGCGGGCGTGGGCCTTGGTCGTTGTCACGCCCTTGGCCTTGCCGAACGCGGCGCGCGTGTCGTGGTCAACGACCTGGGATCATCAACCGACGGGATCGGGCAATCATCCGATGCCGCCCGCGCCGTGGTCGATGAAATCCGCGCCATGGGTGGGCGCGCCATCGCCAATGGCGCGGATGTGACGGATGCAGCCCAGGTGCAGGCCATGGTGGACGAGGCGATCGCCGAATTCGGCCATGTCGACATCCTGGTCAACAACGCGGGTATCCTGCGCGACAAGACCTTTGCCAAGGTGACGATGGAGGATTTCCGCAAGGTGCTGGATGTGCATCTGATGGGATCGGTTCATACCACCCACGCGCTGTGGCGGCATATGGTCGAACGCGGTTATGGCCGCATCGTCTATACCACTTCGGGGTCCGGCTTGTATGGCAACTTCGGTCAATCAAACTATGGCGCGGCAAAATCCTCGCTTCTGGGGCTGATGAACGTGCTGGCGCAGGAAGGTGCGAAATATGGCATCCGCGTCAACATGCTGGCCCCGACCGCCGCCACGCGGATGACCGAAAGCCTGCTACCACCCGAAACGCTTGAGTTGTTGCAGCCCGAAACGATTACCCCCGGTCTTCTGGCGCTGGTGTCCGAGGATGCGCCGACCAAGATGATCATGGGCGCGGGTGCGGGATGTTTCACCGAGACGAAAATCATGGAAACCGCCGGTGTCGCCCTTCAGGGCGAGGCGCTGACCCCCGAAGGCGTCATGGCCGCCATGGCCCAGATCCGCGATCCACAAGGCCAGTCCGAAATGAAGGACGCCTTCGCACAGACCCGTAAATACGCCCGCATGGCAGCAGAGGCCCGTGGCCTGCCGCTGCCGTGGAACGAATGACCCTGAAAGGACAGAACCATGCGTGACGCCGTAATCGTATCCACCGCCCGCACTCCGATCGGCAAGGCCTATCGCGGTGCCTTCAACAACACCCAGGCGCAGGAGCTGATCGGCCATGCCGTGCGCCATGCCGTATCGCGTGCCGGTCTTGAAGGGCCCGAGATTTCCGATTGCGTGATCGGCGCCGCGATCCAGCAGGGGTCGACCGGCGGCAATATCGGCCGGCAGGCCGTGATCCGCGCGGGCCTGCCCGTGACCATCGCGGGCATGTCGCTGGACCGGCAATGCGCCAGCGGCATGATGGCCATCGCCACGGCCGCCAAGCAGGTAATCCATGACGGCATGGATATCGTGATCGGCGGCGGCGTGGAATCGATCAGCCTTGTGCAGAACCAGAACATGCGCACCGATCGCGCGGGCGATCCCTGGATCAAGGAACACAAGCCTGCGCTTTACATGACCATGCTGGAGACGGCTGAAAACGTCGCCTCGCGCTATGGCGTCAGCCGCGAGGATCAGGACGCCTATGCCCTGCAATCGCAGCAGCGCACCGCTGCCGCGCAGGAGGCCGGCAAGTTCGACGACGAGATCGTGCCCCTCACCTCGATGATGGGCGTGATGGACAAGGAGACCAAGGAAATCTCGTTCAAGGAAGTCACCCTGACCAAGGATGAGGGCAACCGCCCCTCGACCACGCTGGAGAACCTGCAAGCGCTGGCGCCTGTGTTCAAGGATGGGCAGGTCGTGAAAGAGGGCAAGTTCATCACCGCCGGCAATGCCTCGCAATTGTCGGACGGGGCCTCGGCCTCGGTGGTGATGGAGGCGAAAGAGGCCGAGCGCCGCGGGCTGCAACCGCTGGGCCGCTACGTGGGCGTGATGGCCGCCGGATGCGAGCCCGACGAAATGGGGATCGGCCCGATCTATGCGGTGCCCAAGCTGCTGGCGGCGCACGGCCTGAAGATGGACGACATCGGCCTGTGGGAGTTGAACGAGGCTTTCGCCAGCCAGGTGCTGCAATCGCAGCGCGTTCTGGGTATCCCGGACGAGTTGCTGAACGTGAACGGCGGCGCGATTTCCATCGGTCACCCCTACGGCATGTCGGGCGCGCGCATGGTCGGCCATGCCCTGATCGAGGGCAAGCGGCGCGGCGCGAAATACGTCGTCTGCACCATGTGCGTGGGCGGTGGCATGGGCGCTGCCGGCCTGTTCGAGGTGCTTTGATGCGTCAGTTGCCAAAACAGTTGCAGGGGCTTCGGATCCCCGTTGTCGCCTCGCCCCTGTTCATCATCTCGAACCCGGATCTGGTGATCGCCCAGTGCAAGGCCGGCATCGTCGGCAGCTTTCCCGCGCTCAACGCGCGGGAGGCCGCGGGCGAGCCGATCATGCTTGAAGCCTGGCTGAAACGGATCACCGAAGAGCTGGACCGCCACAACCAGTCGAACCCGGATTTCCCGGCCGCGCCCTTTGCCGTCAACCAGATCGTGCACCGGTCAAATGCACGGCTGGAGCGGGATATCGAGATCTGCCACAAGTGGAAGGTCCCGATCTGGATCACTAGCCTTGGCGCGCGGGTCGAGGTGAACGAGGCCGCGCATGATTGCGGCGGCATTGCCCTGCATGACATCATCAACAACCGCTTTGCCAAGAAGGCCATCGAAAAGGGTGCGGACGGCCTGATCGCGGTCGCCGCCGGTGCGGGCGGCCATGCGGGGGCGCAATCGCCATTGGCGCTGATCTCGGAAATCCGCGAATGGTTCGAGGGGCCGGTGCTCTTGTCCGGTGCCATCTCGACCGGGCGGTCGATTTTGGCGGCGCAGGCGATGGGGGCCGATCTGGCCTATATCGGCTCGCCGTTCATTGCCACGGAAGAGGCGAATGCCGATCAGGCCTACAAGCAGATGATCGTCGACAGCGGGGCCGAGGATATCGTCTATTCCTCGCTGTTCACCGGCGTGCATGGCAATTACCTCAAGCCGTCCATCGTGCGGGCGGGCATGGACCCGGACAACCTTGAAACGGCCGATGCCTCCTCCATGAACTT
Source organism: Rhodobacterales bacterium (assembly GCA_033839205.1). GTDB lineage: Bacteria > Pseudomonadota > Alphaproteobacteria > Rhodobacterales > Rhodobacteraceae > Seohaeicola. The sequence goes on from JAJLKH010000005.1 coordinate 13,729, forward strand.
TGGCGAGGGTCGGTCCAAACCCAAGTCCTGGAAGGAAATCTGGGGCGCGGGGCAAGGGATCGGTGCGGTCAAGAACGTGGTGCCCGCAGGCGCGCTGGTGGACCGTCTGGCGTCCGAATATGCCGCCGCAAAGGCCGAAATGCGCGAGATCGTGAATGGCTGAGCTTTGGCTGATCCGACATGCGCAGGCCAGTTTCGGCGCGGCAGATTATGACAAGCTGTCCGATCTGGGACACGAACAGTCGCGCGAACTGGGCCAGGCGCTTTTGGCATTGGGGGCAAGGCCCGATGCGGTGTTCATCGGCGCGCAGCGGCGCCACCGCGAGACATGGGAGGGGATCAACGAAGCCCTTGGTTTTCCAACCGATCCGGGCGTGCTGCCCGGTTTCAACGAATTCGACTTCGGCGGGTTGCTGAACGCGCGTTATCGCGGTCGCGAGCGCCCCACCAATCTGCACACCGACCGCCGCCTGCATTTCAAGACGTTGCGCGAAACGGTCCTGGAATGGCAGAAAGGCGAGATCGTGGATCCGCCAGAACCCTATGCCGCCTTTGCCGCCCGCGTGCGCGATGCACGCGCGCAGGCCACCGCACAGGGGCATGAACAGGTGATCGTCGTCACCTCGGGCGGGGCGATCGGGCAATCCGTGGCCGAGGTGATGGAAGCCCCCGCCGATGCGATGATCCGCCTTCAGTTGCAGATCAAGAACTGCTCGCTCTGCCGTATCGTCGTGACGCCGCGCGGCGAACACCTGGGCACCTTCAACGAAACCCCGCATATCACCGCCGCCAATGCTGCGCGGCTGCTGACCTATAGCTGAGAAAGGACAGGGCGATGACCACCCATGCCGCAGCCCAGCTTGACACCGATGCCGTCGGCGCATGGTTGTCGCAACATCTCGAGGGTTTCGAAGGCCCTGTCACGGCCGAGAAATTCGCGGGCGGGCAAAGCAACCCGACATTCCGGCTGATCACGCCCAAGCGCCGCTATGTGCTGCGCCGCAAACCACCGGGCATCCTGCTGAAATCGGCCCATGCGGTGGAACGCGAATTCCGGGTGCAAAAGGCACTGGCGGGCAGCGATGTGCCCGTCGCGCGCATGCATGTGCTTTGCGAGGACGACAGCGTCATCGGGTCGGCCTTCTACGTCATGGACGAGGTGAACGGCCGCCATTTCGATGATCCCCGCCTGCCCGAAGTGGCGCGCGATGACCGCCGCGCCGTTCAGGACGAGATGAACCGCGTCCTTGCCGCCATTCATTCCGTCGATCTGATCGCCACCGGTCTGAACGACTACGGCCCCGAGGGCAATTACTACCGCCGCCAGATAGACCGCTGGACCAAGCAGTACCGCGCCTCGGAAATGGATCATATCGCCCCCATGGAAGATCTGATCGCCTGGCTCGACAGCAGCATTCCCGAAGATGACGGGCAACGCACGCTGGTGCATGGCGACTACCGCATCGACAACATGCTGTTTGCCAAGGACAGCCCGACCTGCCTGGCGGTCCTGGATTGGGAACTGTCCACGACCGGGCATCCCTATGCCGATCTGGCAGCCGTGCTGATGCAATGGGGCATGCCGCCGGGCAATGAGGGACGCGGACTGGCCGGGGTGGACCGCGCCGCACAGGGCCTGATGACGGACGAAGAGTTCATCGCCGCCTATTGCGCGCGGCGCGG
>JAJLKH010000006.1:0-5113 GCA_033839205.1 Rhodobacterales bacterium
ACCACGCGCGGCATCTGCGCCATGCTTTGGGCGACGCGGATCTGGAACTGCTGCCCCTTGGCCTGATGACGCGCCCCGAAATAGAACGACACGATCGCCCCCAGCAACCACCAGAGCGGTTCAGGCACCAGCGCGATCCCCTGCATCCTGCTGGCAAACCAGACCGGATCGACCATGGCGGACACAAAAAGGCCCAGCGTGCCCAAAGCCATCAGCGGGCGCGGCAGCCGGTTGGCGGCATCGACCGCGCGATCATACCAGCCTTGCCGGGCCAGTGCGAATTCCGCCCCGAACTGGTCCAGCGCCGCCTGTCGCAAGGCGATCTCGCGCCCTGCCCCTTCTTCCGCGTTCTCGCGAAAGACCTCGGCGGTTTCGCGCAGGACATTGCGCCCGCCACCGAAGACCGCGCCAAGTACCGTATCGATCAATGCCATTGTGCAACCCTCGCTGCGAATTCCGCCGCACTCAGGTGGTAGCGGGGATGAATGAATTCCTCGGCGCGCAGAACCCAGCCGCCCTTGCCACCATTGCGGCTGCGGGCGAACTTGCGGCTCGCGGGGCGCAGATCGGCCAGACGCAGGTAATAGTTGCGCCGCGCGATCCCGTAGGCATCGGCAAGATGATCTGGCGCCGTGGCATGGGCGGCCTCGGCCGCGGCGATGGTCTGTGGCCCGATGACACCGTCGACGACAACAGTTTGCCCCATCTGACGCAGCAGCCGTTGCAGGATCTTCACCGCATTGGCGCCCGCGTTCACATACATGTCGAAGACGCTGGCTTGGATGCCAGGGGGCAGCTTGTCCAGGCCGGGGCGCTGAAAGTAATGGAGGATGAAAATGTCGGCCGCGCGCGGGCGTGTCATCGCCTCGACATCATCGACGGTGATCGCGCCGTCATCGGTCAGGTCAAGCCCCAGGCGGCGCAGCGTGCCGATGGTCACGCCATGCTTGGTCGCGCCCCCCGGATCGTCAGGATCATTCACGAACCCGCCTTCGCGGGCGACAATCTGTTCGGCAATCTGTCTGACGTTGTGCATGCGGCCTTTTCCCCGGTGTGTTCGGGTCAGGCTGATGCAACGGGGTTAACGGCAGTGAAACAGGGCGCGCGGCTGTCGCGCCCGGCTCAGCTATCCGCGCCCTCGGCCTTGGGATCCTTGTAGATACCCTGTTCCTTCAGCGCGTCGATCACCTCGGCCGGCATGTAGGTTTCGTCATGTTTTGCAAGGATTTCAGAGGCTTCAAAGACACCATCAATGTAACGACCGGTGCCGACCATGCCTTCGTTCTCGCTGAAGAGATCGGGCAGCACGCCAGTATAGACCACCGGTATGCTGGCGCCGCCATCGGTGACGTTGAAACGGATCTGCTCGCCCTGCCCGCGCACGATACTGCCTTCCTCGACCAGGCCACCGATCCGGAACACCTCGTTCGGGCCGGGCGGTTCGGCCATGATCTGGCTGGGCGCGCGGAAGAAATTGATCCCGTCGCGCATCGCGTAACCGATCAGGCCGGTCGAAATCAGCAGGGCCAAGGCCGCAAGGGCCACGATCTGGATCCGGCGCTTCTTCTTCAAGCCACTCATGGCCATGGTGCGTCTCCTCCTCGGGTCCCGCGGGTCAGGGCCAGCCTGTCACGGGAAACACGGGGCCAGCATCAGGCCCGTGGTTTCATCCTCACCTAACATCAGATTCGCATTTTGCAATGCTTGCCCGCTGCTACCTTTTGTCAGGTTATCCAGTGCCGCGATCACGATGGCGCGCCCCTCGCGCCGGTCGCCCACCACTCCGATATGGCAGAAGTTCGATCCCCGGATATGCCGGGTGCTGGGATGCTGACCAAAGGGCAGAACCTGCAGGAAAGGTTCATCCGCATAGGCGCGGGCCAGCACCTCGTGAATGCGCGCGGCATCGCCCTTGACATAGACAGTGGCCAGGATGCCCCGGTTGGCCGGGATCAGATGCGGGGTGAACTGCACATGCACGGGCCGGCCGGTGATGGCCGAGAATTCCTGATCGAACTCGCCCAGATGGCGGTGCACACCCCCAACCGAATAGGCGTGATAACCCTCAGAGAGTTCCGCATGCAGCAGGTTTTCCTTGAGGCTGCGGCCCGCGCCCGACACCGCGCATTTCAGATCAAGGATAATGTCGTCCAGATCGATCACGCCCTCCGCGATCAGCGGGCGCAGTGCATATTGGCCCGTCGCAGCGTTGCAGCCCGTGCCCGCCACAAGGCGCGCGGCACGGATTTCATCACGGTAGAATTCGGTCAGCCCATAGACAGCCTCGGCCTGACATTCCAGCGCGGCATGATCATTGCCATACCAGCGCTTGTATTCCGCCGGGTCGCGCAGCCGGAAATCGGCGGACAGGTCCACGATCTTCAAGGTCTTTGGCAGATCGCGGATCACCTCCTGCGAGGTGGCATGCGGCAGCGCGCAGAAACACAGATCGACACCCGCGAAATCAATCTCCTCGATCTTCTGCAGCACGGGCAGATCAAGATGGCGCAGATGCGGGAAGACATCGGCCATGGCCTGCCCTGCCTTGGAATTCGCCCCCATCGCGGTGATGCGCATGTTCGGGTGCGTGGCGATCAGGCGGACAAGCTCCGCCCCCGTATAACCCGAGGCCCCCAGAATTGCGATGTTATGTGCCATGTCATCTGTCCTTGATTGCGCCGCCATGCAGCAAGCGCCGTTTGCATCATCTGTCCGGACTCAAGCGGAAACCTTGACCCGGATCAACCGGCCGACCGAAAGGTGATCTGTCGTCGCAGGAATTGCGTCGCACGGTCCGACACCCGGCGTGGATCGCCCGTGGTCAGGAACAGATCCTCCTGCCCGCTGCCCAGCATCTCGGGGCGGCGCGCCAGGTAATCAGCAAGGCTTTCGGCCACCAGGTTGGCCTGGCTGTAGACCTGAACATCCGGCCCCAGCGCATCCTGAAAAACCTGCTGCATCAGCGGGTAATGGGTGCAGCCCAGGATAGCGGCCTCGGGACGCGGCATCTTGCGCTTGAGAGCATCCACATGGGACCGCACCAGCGCCTCGGCCAGGATCATGTCGCCATCCTCGATCGCATCGACCACGCCGCCGCAGGCCTGCGCCTCGACATCGACGCCGATGGCCCGAAAGGCCAGTTCGCGCTGAAAGGCGCGGCTGGCGACGGTGGCAGGTGTCGCGAACAGCGCCACATGTTTGACCGCCACCTCGCGCGGGGGCGAATTGTCGCCCCATTGCCGTTCTGTCAGCGCCTCGATCAGGGGCACGAACACGCCCAGGACCCGTTTGCCGGGGGGCACGCCCGCCTCCTGCATCCGGCGCAAGGCAGCGGCGCTGGCGGTGTTGCAGGCCAGGATCACCAGATCGCAGCCGTGCAGCCACAGGTATTCCACCGCCGCTTTTGTCAGGTTGTAGACATCATCGGCATCACGCACGCCGTAAGGTGCATGGGCATTGTCGCCATAATAGACAAAATGCACGTCAGGCAGGCGCTTTGTCACCGCCTCGAGAACGGTCAACCCGCCAAGACCACTGTCGAAAATCCCTACTGCCATGCTGCGCCCGGTGCGGGGGCGCGACGGATCACGCCCGATGTTTCTCTTCGAACTCGAACCCGTAGTTTCCGGGTTCAAGCGGTGTCGGAGACAGCTCATACGTCGCTTTGCGCAGGAAATCCATCATTGCTTTGCTGTCGCCCGCACGTGCCGCGATCTTGTCGGCAGGGATCGGCGCGCCGATGGCGACGCGGACGGGCGTGTCCACGCGCTTGGCGAATTCCTTGATCAGCAGGCCCATCCGCAGCGTGTAATGCAGGTGGCTGGCGATCTGGAACAGGCGGCTGGTGTGCCCGTCGAAACAGATCGGCACGACCGTTGCGCCCGATTTCGCCACCATCCGCGCGGTGAAACCACGCCAGCCGGGATCCATGGGCTGCGCAAAGGGCGTGACGGCGGTCGACACCGTGCCGCCGGGGAAAACACCGATGGCCCCGCCCTGCGCCAGATAATCCAGCGCCGTCTTACGGGTCGACAGGTTCAGTTGCACGGCCTCTTTCGTCTCATCAAAGGCGATGGGCAGGATCACGCGGGCCAGATCCGGTGCCTTGCAAAAGACGTGATGCGCAAGAACCCGGAAATCGGGCCGTGTGCGCGCCAGGATATGGCCCAGCATCAACCCGTCCAGGATCCCGTAGGGGTGGTTCGCGATCACGATCAACGGACCGGTCCGCGGGATCAGGTCAAGGCTACCTGCCACCACGTCAAGGCTCAGGCCATATCGGTCGACCATCACCTGCCAGAAGTCGCGGCCTTGCGCGACCTCCTGCTCATAGCCTTGCGCGCGCCGGATCAGGCTGATGCGGCCGGTTGCGTTTTCCATCAGGCGGATCAGCGCACGGCCGCTGCGCGTGCTGGCCGAATGGGCATAGCTGATGTCACGGGCGATACTGGATCGGGTCGTCACGCTGTCATGCTCCGGGCTGCGCTTCAGTCTGGCGCGCAATCTGCCGTGGAACTGTGACGGTTACGTGAATGCGACATGACAACGCCCGCCAAAGGCGGGCGCTACCATCATATCAATGGGATCGACGGATCACTCGGCCGCTTGCGACAGCCCCTTTCCAGGGTCGCGGAAGGCTGCAAGCAATTCCTCGCGCCGTTTCGCAGCCTTGACCTCGTTCGCCTGCTTGACCGGGCCGAAACCCCGGATCGACAGCGGCAATTCGGCCAGCGCCACGGCGGCGTCCATGCGGTCGGATGTGACCTTTGCCAGCACCTCGGCCATGTCGGCCTCGTATTGCTTGATCAGCGCGCGTTCCATCCGCCTCTCCTCGGTGCGCCCGAAAATGTCCAGCGGCGTGCCGCGCAGCACCTTGAGCGATTTCAGCACACGCAAGGGCCGCGCCATCCACGGCCCGAAGGTGCGCTTCATCGGGCGGCCATCGGGACCGGTCTTCGAAATGATCGGCGGTGCCAGATGGAAAGTCATGCGGAAGTCGCCGTCAAACTGCTCGGCCGCCTTTTCCTGCGAGGTCAGCAAAAGCCGGGCAACCTCGTATTCATCCTTGTAGGCCAGCAGTTTGTGATAGCCCTTGGCGACCGCCTCCTTCAGG
>JAJLKH010000007.1:0-6066 GCA_033839205.1 Rhodobacterales bacterium
GCCGGCCTCCAGATCGACGGCGATCTCCTGCCCGACCTCCATGCCGTAGAAGAAGATCGGGGTGGGGAGCTGCCGCACCGGCCCGAAATCGCGCCGGCGGCCCATGTAGTCCAGATAGACCTTCGGATACATCAGGTAGGACGCCAGATCCTCGTCATCGACGTCCTTGCCCTCCAGTTCTTCCGAGACCTTGCGGCGCACCTCCTCCAGATCGACCGGCTTCATCGCCGCGCCGGGGCGGCCCTTGATCGGCTCCTCGCCCTTCAGCGCCTTCTTCTGGATCGCCTCCGGCCAGCCGCCCGGCGGCACGCCCAGTTCGCCGCGCATCATGCCGACGACCGACTCGGGGAAGGCGATGTCCCTGTCGGGGTTCTCCACGTCGGCGCGGGTCAGGCCCTGCGTGACCATCATCAGCGCCATGTCGCCCACGACCTTCGAGGACGGCGTGACCTTCACGATGTCCCCGAACATTGCGTTCGCCTCGGCGTAGGCCTTGGCGACCTCGGGCCACTTGTCCTCCAGCCCGATGGAGCGCGCCTGGGCCTTCAGGTTGGTGAACTGCCCGCCCGGCATCTCGTGCAGATAGACCTCGGAGGCGGGGGCTTGCAGCCCGGCCTCGAAGGCCAGGTATTGCGCGCGCACCTGTTCCCAGTAATCCGAGATTTCGCGCACGCGGTCGATGTCCAGCCCGGTGTCGCGCGGGGTGTGGCGCAGCGCCTCGACCACCGAGCCGAGGCAGGCCTGAGAGGTGCCGCCCGAGAACGCGTCCATCGCCGCATCCACCGCATCGACGCCCGCATCGGCGGCGGCCAGGATCGAGGCACCCGCGATGCCGCTGGTGTCATGGGTGTGGAAATGCACCGGGATCGTCAGCTCGTCCTTGAGCGCCTTGACCAGTATGCGCGCGGCGGCGGGTTTCAGAAGGCCTGCCATATCCTTGAGGCCAAGGACATGCGCGCCTGCGGCCTCGAGTTCCTTGGCCATGGCGACATAGTATTTCAGGTCATACTTGGCGCGGTTCGGGTCAAGGATGTCGCCGGTATAGCAGATCGCGGCCTCGCAGATGCGCTCGTTTTCCAGCACCGCATCCATGGCGACGCGCATGTTTTCGGTCCAGTTGAGGCTGTCGAAGACGCGGAACACATCGACGCCGGTTTCGGCGGCCTGGCGCACGAATTCACGCACCACGTTGTCGGGGTAGTTGGTATAGCCCACCCCGTTCGAGGCGCGCAGCAGCATCTGGGTCAGCACGTTCGGCATGGCGCGGCGCAGGTCGCGCAGGCGCTGCCAGGGGCATTCCTGCAAGAAGCGGTAGGCCACGTCGAAGGTGGCGCCGCCCCAGCATTCGACGCTGAACAACTCGGGCAGGTTGGCGGCATAGGCGGGGGCCACGCGGATCATGTCGATCGAGCGCATGCGGGTGGCCAGCAGGGATTGATGCCCGTCGCGCATGGTGGTGTCGGTCAGAAGCAGGCGCTGCTGGGCCAGCATCCAGTCGGCCACGGCCTTGGGGCCGCTGCGCTCCAGCAGGGTCTTGGTGCCCTCGCGCAGCGCGCCGGGGGCGGATTTCGGCGGGCGGGGCTGGCGCGCCTCGGCGGGCGGTTTGGGCCGGCCTGCGGTTTCGGGATGCCCGTTCACGGTGATATCCGCGATATAGGTCAGGATCTTGGTGGCCCGGTCGCGGCGCTTGTGGAACTGGAACAGCGCCGGTGTCTCGTCGATGAACTTGGTGTGGTATTCGTTGTTCAGGAAGGTCGGGTGCTTGAGCAGGTTCTCGACGAAGGCGATGTTGGTGCTGACGCCGCGGATGCGGAATTCGCGCAGGGCGCGGTCCATCCGGGCGATCGCGGCCTCGGGCGTCTGCGCCCAAGCGGTGACCTTTTCCAGCAGGCTGTCATAAAAGCGCGTGATCACCGCACCCGAATAGGCGGTGCCGCCATCCAGACGGATGCCCATGCCGGTGGCACCGCGATAGGCGGTGATGCGGCCGTAATCGGGGATGAAGTTGTTCTGCGGGTCCTCGGTCGTGATCCGGGTCTGCAGGGCATGGCCGTTCAGATGGATATCGGCCTGCGATGCCTTGCCGGTCGCCTCGGCCAGGGTCTTGCCCTCGGCGATCCTGATCTGGGCCTGCACGATGTCGATGCCGGTCACCGCCTCGGTCACGGTGTGTTCGACCTGCACGCGGGGGTTCACCTCGATGAAGTAGAACTTGTCATCGGCCATATCCATCAGGAATTCGACGGTGCCCGCGCATTCGTAATTCACATGGGCGCAGATGCGGCGGCCCAGCTCGCACAGTTCCTCGCGCTGCTCTTGCGTGAGATAGGGGGCGGGGGCGCGTTCCACGACCTTCTGGTTGCGGCGCTGCACCGAACAGTCGCGTTCCCACAGGTGATAGATCTGCCCGTGGCTGTCGCCGAGGATCTGCACCTCGACATGGCGGGCCTTGAGGATCATCTTTTCCAGGTAGCCTTCGCCATTGCCAAAGGCGGCCTCGGCCTCGCGGCGGCCTTCCATGACCTTTTCGGCCAGTTCCTTTTCGCCGTAGATCGGGCGCATGCCGCGCCCGCCGCCGCCCCAGCTGGCCTTGAGCATGAGGGGATAGCCGATCTCTGCGGCTTCGGCGCGGATCTTGTCCATGTCGCTGCCCAGCACCTCGGTCGCGGGGATCACGGGCACGCCTGCGGCAATCGCCACCTTGCGGGCGCTGGCCTTGTCGCCCAGGGCGCGCATGGTTTCGGCCTTGGGACCGATGAAGGCGATGCCGTTGGCGGTGCAGGCATCCACGAAATCGGGGTTTTCCGACAGCAGGCCGTAACCGGGATGGATCGCATCCGCGCCCGATTGCTTGGCGACGCGGATGATCTCGTCAATCGAGAGGTAGGCCGCGACCGGGCCCAGACCCTCGCCGATGCGGTAAGCCTCGTCGGCCTTGAATCGATGCAGGCTGAGCTTGTCCTCTTCGGCGAAGACGGCCACGGTGCGTTTGCCCAGTTCGTTGGCGGCGCGCATGACGCGGATGGCGATTTCACCCCGGTTGGCGATGAGGATTTTCTTGAACTCGGCCATGGCCTGCTCCTTGCTGACGTGACACTCCGGTGTCCCGGTTACCTTTAATGCGCATATGCGTAGCCGCCTGCTGCATTGCAGCGCAAGTGCGGGCATGGCGCGTTTGTAACAATCTGCAAGATTTCGGCCTTGCCCGAAAGCGACAAGGTGACCTATCGGAAACTAGGCGGGCATCAGCCGCCCGGGCAGATCGCGCAGCGCATGGGTGCCAAGCTGGCCCATGTTGGACGCGATGTCCTTTTTCAGCATCTCGATCAGGTGGGCGGGGCCAGCCTCGCCCAGGGCGCCAAGGGCATAATGCCAGGGGCGGCCCATCATCACGAAATCGGCGCCAAGGGCGATGGCGCGAAGGATATCCAGCCCCCCCTCGATCCCGCTGTCGAAGATGATCGGCAGTTTCGTGGCCGCGCGGATCCCCGGCAGCATCGAGATGGTGGAGGGGGCGCCGTCGAATTGCCGCCCGGCGTGGTTGCTGACCCAGATCGCATCGGCGCCCGCCTGTTCCAGCATCGGCACATCGCGCGCATCCAGCACGCCCTTGACGATCAGGGGACCGTCCCAGCCGTCGCGCAGCGCCTTGAGATACTCCATATCCGGCGAGGTGCGCAGCATGTAGCCTGCGTGTTCGGTGGAGCTGAGGCCGGTCAACTGCCCGGCGTAACCATCGATCAGCCGCATGCGGGGCATGCCCAGCCGCGCCGTGCCAAGCGCCCATGCGGGGCAGCGCGCGACCTGCGCCAGAAGGCGCGGGGTCAGGCGCGGGGGCGATGTCAGGCCGGACCGTGTCTGGCGTTCCCGCCTGCTGGCCACGGGCACATCGACGGTCAGCACCAGCGCGGAAAAGCCCGCGTCGCGGGCGCGTTTCAGCATATCGGCGCGAATATCGGGATCGCGGGGCGGGTAGATCTGGAACCAGCCGTTGCCGTCCAGATGCGGCCCTACCTCTTCTGGGGTGCGGCTGGCCACGGTGGACAGGCCATAGGGCAGGCCAGCCCTGGTGGCATTGCGCGCCAGAATCCGTTCTGCATCGGGCCAGAACAGGCCCGACATGCCCACGGGGCTGACGCCGAAGGGCAGGGGATGGGTCTTGCCGAAGAGGGTCACGGACATGTCGGGCTGAAATTCGCCATGCAGGATCGAGGGCATCAACAAAACGCTGTCCAGATCCGCGCGGTTGCGGCGCAGCACGGATTCGCTGCCGGTGGCGCTGTCGAGATACTCGAAGACGAACCAGGGCATCCGGCGGCGGGCCTGTGCCTTGAGGTCGGAAAGGGCGGGGTAGCGTTGAAACAGATCCATGGCGCGCATTTGTCGTGGCGTCTTGTGATTTGTCCATATCCGAGTTTTCGCAAAAGGGGCTGCCGGGAAAATATCCGCAGAACATAACAAGAACTTCACTTCCCCTTGGCGCTGTCGCGCGCTAGGATCGCGCGCATGAGCCATTTTGACGACATGCCCGCCACACCCGCTGTCCCGCTTTCGGCGCGCGCCATGGCCGCACGGCCGGCGTCACCCTATCTTGAAGGGCTGAACCCCGCGCAGCGCGCGGCGGTCGAGGCGCTGGATGGTCCCGTGCTGATGCTGGCGGGGGCCGGCACCGGCAAGACCAAGGCGCTGACCGCGCGGATCGTGCATCTGATGGCGATGGGCAAGGCCCGGCCCGATCAGATCCTGGCCGTGACCTTCACCAACAAGGCCGCGCGCGAGATGAAGACCCGCGTGGGCACCATGCTGGGCGAGCAGGTCGAGGGGATGCCATGGCTGGGCACGTTCCATTCGGTCTGCGTCAAGCTGCTGCGCCGCCACGCGGAACTGGTGGGGCTGAAATCCAACTTCACGATCCTGGATACGGATGACCAGCTTCGCCTGCTCAAGCAGCTACTGGCCGCGACCAATATCGACGACAAGCGCTGGCCCGCGCGGATGCTGGCGGGGATCATCGACGGCTGGAAGAACCGCGCCTGGACACCCGAAAAGGTGCCCGCCGCCGAGGCGGGGGCCTATAACAACCGCGGGATGGAACTTTATGCCGCCTACCAGACGCGGCTGCGCGAGCTGAACGCCGTCGATTTCGGTGATCTGCTGCTGCATATGGTCCATATCTTCCAGACCCATGACGATGTGCTGGAGCAGTATCGCAAGCGTTTCCGCTATATCCTGGTGGACGAGTACCAGGATACGAACGTCGCCCAATACCTGTGGCTGCGGCTGCTGGCGGGGGGGCATCGCAACATTTGCTGTGTCGGGGATGATGATCAGTCAATTTACGGCTGGCGCGGTGCCGAAGTGGGCAACATCCTGCGGTTCGAGACGGATTTTCCGGGGGCCACGGTTGTCAGGCTGGAGCAGAATTACCGCTCGACCCCGCATATCCTGGCCGCCGCATCGGGCGTGATCGCGGGCAACCGGGGGCGGTTGGGCAAGACGCTGTGGACGCAGGCGCAGGAGGGCGAGAAGGTTCGCCTGATCGGCCATTGGGATGGCGAGGAAGAGGCCCGCTGGATCGGCGAGGAGATCGAGGCGCTGCAACGCGGCACGCGGGGGATGCGCAAATATTCCCTTGATGACATGGCCATTCTGGTGCGCGCCAGCCACCAGATGCGGGCGTTCGAGGATCGGTTCCTGACCATTGGTCTGCCCTATCGCGTCATCGGCGGGCCGCGTTTCTATGAACGGCTCGAGATCCGGGACGCCATGGCCTATTTCCGGGTGGTGACCAGCCCCGCCGACGATCTGGCCTTCGAGCGGATCGTGAACACGCCCAAGCGGGGCCTTGGCGACAAGGCGCAGCAGACGATCCAGCGCATCGCGCGCGACAATGGCGTGCCCTTGGTGCAGGGCGCGCAGATCGCGGTGGGCGAGAAGGCGATCACCGGCAAGGCGGCCGTGGCGCTGGGCCAGCTTGTCAGCGATATCGCGCGCTGGGGCCGGATGGCGGGCGATCCCGACATCAGCCATGTCGAACTGGCCGAGATGATCCTGGACGAAAGCGGC
>JAJLKH010000008.1:0-10189 GCA_033839205.1 Rhodobacterales bacterium
CGACAAGCAAGGTCGCAACGATGGAAATTTAAAACAAGCCGGCGCGGATCACGCTTGAGATGCGACCACGTCAGCCTTTCCGGTCAGGACATCCCAGACATAGGCAACACCTCTGGGCGAATGCCTCCTGGTGCGAAAGCAATGAGCCAGCAAGTCTTCGCCGGGCAAAATGTCGTCAAGCCGCAGAACCTGGCCCGTTTCCAGATATGGCGCGGCGATGGCCATCGGCAGCCAGGCCACCGCAGATCCGGCAAGGATGAACTGGATAACCCCGGTCGAAAGGCCGGATTCGATCAGCGGATCAAGCCGGATATGCGCAGGGATCGACTTGGCGATATCTTCCCAAAGCACCCGCCCAAAGAAATTCTGCCGCGGGAAGGTCACCACCTGCAACACCAGGGGCCGGTCAGGTGACGCGTCCAACAGCGCCTCGCGGGTTCCGGGGCTGGACGTCACCGGGATCAGCCGGTCGCGCGTGATCAGCGACCGCTCAAGCCCCGGCACCTGCCCGAACAGCGGGCGGCGCTCGGTCTCGTAGGCAACCATGATGTCGACCTGCCCGGTCAGCAGCAACGCAACCCCGTCCTCGGGATAGGCTGACTGCAGCTTGAGCAGCAGCCGGTCTTCGTTCAGGCCAACCCGCCCCAGCAAAAGCGAAGGCAGGATGGAGGTAAGGATACTGTGCTGCGCGGCGACCACGACCTTCGATGTATCGCCTTGGCTGGCCTGCAACTCGGACCGCAGGTGGCGCAGGGTTGCCGCGACATCATGCAATGTCGGCATGAGGCTGGCCATTTCATGTGACAGACGCAGCGGGCGATTTCGGCGGTTGACCACCTCGGCACCGAACCAATCCTCGATCGCGGCGATCCTGCGGGAAAAGGCGGGTTGCGTGACATTGCGCGCCTCTGCCGCCTTGGACAGCGATCCCTTTTCTTCGATCGCAATCAGATCATCGATCCAGCCGATATCCATAGCTGCCCCTCTTTATGCATATCTTGCATGCTATTTCAAGAAATCGGCATTATTCAACCCTGTTTCACCCGCCTAACATGAGTGAAAGCACCAAGAGGTTAGCAGGGTGAGGACAATGCCACATGAATTCGGACTGACCTGCGCAGCAAAGGCGCACCATCCGCACCTGCCAAGGGCAGGCCGGGACGGACGCCGGATGACCTGACGCATGGCGGGCTGGCTGATCCTTGGATACGTTTTATTGACCCTGGCGGCAGGTGGGGCCATCGCCTATGTCATCGGCGCGGGATCCGTCATGACCTTCATCGCCTTGGGTCAGGCCGATTATCTGGCGATCCTGCCACAGCGGATGTTCAGCCAACTGGATGTCTTTGCCTTTCTGGCCATGCCGCTCTTCATCCTGACCGGAGAATTGATGAACCGCGGCGGCATTGCGCGGGCACTGATCGATTTCTCGATGTCCATCGTGGGGCGGCTGAAGGGCGGGCTGGGGCATGTGAATATCCTGACCTCGGTCTTCTTTGCGGGGATCAGCGGATCGGCGGCGGCCGATGCGGCGGCACTGTCGAACACGCTGGTGCCGCAAATGCAGCGGCAGGGCTATTCGCTGAACTATGCCGCGGCCGTCACCGCGGCATCGTCGATCATCGGGCCGATCATCCCACCCTCGATCATCCTGATCTTCTACGGCGCGCTGATGAACACACCGATTGCCGCGCTGTTCGCGGCAGGCGTCCTGCCGGGGTTGCTGCTGGCGGGTGTCCTGCTGCTGGTCAACGGGATCTATGCCCATGTGCAGGATCATCCCGGCGGCAAGGGGGCCGACCTGCCCCCCTTCTGGCCAAGCCTGCGCAAGGCGCTGCCTGCCCTGCTGTTGCCCGTGATCATCCTGTGCGGCGTGCTATTCGGCTTCACGACACCTGCGGAATCCGCCGGGATCGCGGTCGTCGCCGCCCTGATCATCGGCTTCGCCTATCGCGAACTGGACGGCGCCAAACTGCGTTTGGCGGGCGAACGCACGCTGCTTCTACTGGGGGCTATCTTTGTCATATTGTGCGCGATCTCGGCCTTCAGCTATGTGACCGCCCTGGCGCAATGGCCACAAAAGATCTCGGGCGCCGTGGTGGGCCTTGGGCTAGGGCGCACCGAATACCTGCTGGTGCTGAACGTCGTGTTCCTGTTGGCCGGCATGGTGATGGATGTGAAAGCCGCCGTCGCCCTTCTGGCCCCGATCTTCGTGCCGGTCGCAATCGATCTTGGCGTCGACCCGGTGCACCTTGGCATCGTGATCTGCTTCAACATCACCGTGGGCTTGCTGTCGCCCCCACTGGGTGGCGTGATCCTGATCATCTCGACCGTCACGGGCGCAAACTACTGGCAACTGATCAAGGCGACCTTTCCCTTCTTTCTGGTCGAAGTCGCCCTGCTGGCCGCGCTGGTCGCCTTTCCGTCAATCTCGTTGGCCTTGCCCACATGGCTTGGCCTGATGCCTTGAACCGTTCCCAGGGAGGACACATCATGAAACATTGGAAAACAGCACTTTCGACCCTTGCGGTGACCGTGGCACTGGCATGGCCAGCCGCAGCAGAGACAATCAAGATCGCCATGAACGGCGCCGAGGACCTCGAGACGAACTCGGAATATGCGTTTGTGGTAGGTTTCCGCGATGCGCTGGCCAGCAGCGGCCTGCAGGTAGAGGTCTTCCCGTCCGATGCGCTGGGATCGGAAAAGGAGCGCATAGGACAGACAGCGCAGGGGCTTATCCAGATCAACCTGGCGGCGGCCACCTCGCCTGCATCGATCAGCCCCATGTTGCGCGGCCTGATCATGCCCTTCATGTTCCGCAGTGCCGCGGAATTCGACGAGGTCATTGCAAAAACCGATCTGCTTGATCAGATGAACGCACCGCTTCTGGACAGCGGTCTGCGTCTTGTCGCCTTCAACCAGCGCGGGCTGGATGCGGGAATCTTCAACGCGCAAAAACCCGTTTCAACCCTCGAGGACCTGGCCAGCCTGCGGATGCGCGCGTTGGACAAGGGACAGGTCGCCTTTTTCCAGATCCTTGGCGTGCAGTCTACGGTCGTCGCCTGGGGCGAGGTCGCAAACGCGCTGCAAACCGGGATCGTGGATGGCTATGTGAACCCGCCGAATGCCGCCCTGCGCACGGGCCATACCCAATACCTCAAGCATTACACCCCCGCAGCACTGGCCCCCTCGTTGCGGGCGGTCGTGGTTTCCGAGGATTGGTGGTCGGACCTGTCCGACACTGATCGCGCGGCGATCGCGGCGGCGATTGACGCAGGCGTTGCCGCAAACCGCGCTTGGGTCACCGAATGGGCAAAAACGGTTGACGCGCAATTCGCCGATGCCGGGGTGACAGTCACCGAACTGGCACCGGGCGAGCGCGACAAGATGCTGGCGCTGGCCGAGGCGGTGCACAAGCAGGTCCTGTCCGAGGATGAGCGCGCCGCCTATGCCGCCGCCCTCGCGCAGGTCCGCAATTGAGCATCGGCAGATGCGGGGGCTGATCATCAAGGCCAGCGATATGGTCGATGCGATTGTGGTCCGCATCGCCATCCTCGCCCTGGTCCTGCTGGTGCTTGTCGTGATGCTGCAAGTGGTGGCGCGCTATGTCTTCTTCCAGCCTCCGGTCTGGACCGAGGAAATCTCGCGCTACCTGATGATCTGGGCCGGATTGCTGGGGGCGACGCTGTCCTTCAAGCGGTTCTTCGACCCTGCGGTATTCCGCCCCCGGCTATCGGATGGAATGCGCAGGCTTGTCATGGGCCTGCAAAGCATCGCGGTGCTGATCTTCGTGCTGCCAGCACTTTACTATTGCTTCGTGGGTCCCGGAATGCGCCTTTCGCGCGGGTTCCTGCTGCGTCACGCGCGGACCTATTCCGAAACGCTTGACTTCCCGACCATCTTCGTCGCGGTGGCTGTTCCGCTGTCGCTGTCGGTCATCCTGCTGCATCTCGCCGCCCGCTGGGCTGGCGACACAGGCAAACCCCTGGAAAACTGAAGCCATGCCCGATTTCGATATTCTTTTCCGCAACGCGAGGCTGATCGACGGCAGCGGCGGCCCCTCGCATCATGGCGATCTGGGGGTGACTGGCGACAGGATCAACGCCATCGGCCAATTGAAAGGGCAGACCGCCGAATGGGTGATCGATGCGGAAGGCCTGGCCCTTGCCCCCGGCTTCATCGACAGCCATTGCCATGACGACCGCGCCATTCTGGAAATGCCCTTTCTCGAGCCGAAGGTCAGCCAGGGTGTGACCACGGTGATCAACGGCAATTGCGGCCTGAGCATCGCGCCTTTCCTGCCGGATCGCCCCGCACCGCCCGCACCGCTGAACCTGATGAGCACGGGGAAGACCGGGGCTTTCCCGGATTTTGCAACCTATTTCAAGACGCTCGCGGATAGCCCATCAGCCGTCAACAGCGCCTCCCTGTGCGGCCATTCCAACCTGCGCCATGCGGTGATGGACCGGCTTGACCGGGCCGCCACACCCGCCGAGATCGCGCAGATGTGCGCCCTGCTGACCGAGGCGCTGGAGCAAGGGGCGATAGGTCTGTCCACCGGGCTTTACTATCCCCCCGCGTCGGCCGCTCCGACCGAAGAGGTGATCGCAATCTCCAGGACCCTCGCGGCGCACGGGGGCCTTTACGTAACCCATATGCGCAACGAGGAAGACCAGGTGATCCAGTCGTTGCAGGAAAGCTTCCGCATCGGCGCCGAAGCGGGTGTGCCCGTGATCGTCTCGCATCACAAGTGCATGAGCCATGCCAACCACGGCAAGTCGCGCATCACCCTTCCCATGTTCGACGCGGTCCGCAAGCAGCAGTCCGTGGCACTTGATGCCTATCCCTATGCCGCCAGCTCGACCATCCTGCAACCGGAACGCGTGGCCAAATGCGCGCGCGTGATGATCACCTGGTCCGACGCCATGCCCGAAGCCTCGGGCCGTGACCTTGACGACATCGCCCGCGAGATGGGATGCGATCCGCAAGAGGCCGCGCGCCGCCTTGTTCCCGGCGGCGCGGTCTACTTCCAGATGGATGAAGACGATGTGCGCAGGATCCTCGCCTATCCGGCGACGATGATCGGGTCGGACGGAATTGTGCAAGACCGACACCCGCATCCCCGCGCCTGGGGCACATTCCCGCGCGTGCTGGGCCACTATGCGCGTGACGTCGGGCTGTTCTCGCTGGAAAAGGCGGTGCACAAGATGACGGGACTGACGGCAAGGACCTTTGGCCTGAAAGATCGCGGCGCGCTTGCGCCAGGCCATTTCGCGGATCTTGTGCTTTTTGATCCGGACAGGATCGCAGACATGGCAAGTTTCACCGAACCCTGCCAGCCCGCCCGAGGGATCGAGATGGTCTTTGCCAACGGTAGCTGCACCTGGATCGACGGGGGGCCGACAGGCAACCGCCCCGGCGTCCCCCTGCGCCGGACGTAGGGCAGCACGACACTGATAGAGCGTCGCGTTGATCCAAAGTCGCCAGACCGGGCGCGGAATACCCCCACGGCAGCCATGAACACAGGCATGTTCGCAAAGGCGGGGCCGCTCTCCGGCGGGGTGGGCTGGCCGATCCATGTCTCCAATAACGGGCATGAACCGCCGCGCTTATTCAGGAACGCTTGCGCGCAACAATATAGGCTCTCACGTCTTTACCTTTTGCTGCGTGGCGTTCATTGGCAATCAATTCGAACCCCGCTGCGGAAACCTGCGCCTTCAGCTCGGCCCCATCGAAAATCGTTACATGGGGTGCCTTGCCGACCGCGCGCATCGCAGGAAGCATGATACGCCGGATCAAAAGGTTCATCTCACCGACGCAGGGTGTCTTCGAGATGAACAACCCGCCTGGTACAAGCATCTCGTGAATGCAGCGCAAGGTGTCTGGCAAGTCCCGGATCAGATGCAAATAGCTGAAGGCAAGAACGGCATCGAATCGAGCCCCTTGTGCAGAAAGGGACTCGGCGGTTGCCGTGGAAAACGTCAGGCCTGGAATAGTGCGCGCTGCGTGTTTCTCATCGGCTATGGCAATCATTTCGGTTGAAATGTCTGCTCCAAGATAGCTTTGGACGCTCCCTGCAAGGTGCAAGGCGGTTGTTCCGGTTCCACATCCCAGCTCCAGAACGCGGTCAGCCGGCTTCAACAGGGCACGGGTGCGTTCAAGCGTGCGCTCGTATCCGACCTGATCGGCAATCTTCGACTTGGCGTATTTTCGCGCGGCACGGTCCCAGAACTGTGCGTCGCCGGAGAGGGGCATGATCTGGCTCCTTTTGCGAGGTGACGTATCATAGGCGCAGACGAAGAAAACCGGTGAGACATCAGACAGTGTTGCGTGGCCGCGCATAACCGCAGGATACAGTCGGCGGTGCTCCCCTGTAAAACGCAAGCTTGGCTGCCTATGCCCGGAACAATAGACTATGCGGCATGGGTTATGTGACATCGCTTTTCGCACGCAAGATGGTCGCCGCGGCGGGCGACACCATCGATGCCGCGACAATTCTGGCCGGTTTGGGGATCGACCCTGCAACACCTGTCGATCCCAGACAGATGATCCCGGCCGCGCGCTATTATGCGATGCTCGAACAACTGGCAGAGCAGATCGACGTCACCGACCTGCCAGTGCGCGCAGGTGCCTCCATGCAGCTCGACGAATACGGCGCACTCGGGCTGGCCTTCAAGGCGGCCAGGACACTCGGTGCATCTTACGCGCGGGTAGAACGCTACGCACGTCTTTGGACGAGTGTCGTCGCGTATGAATTGCGGCCGGTTGCCGAGGGCACACTTTTCATCCTGCATCGCACCGGCGAAAGGCATCTGGGAATGCGGCTTTCCAACGAGGCGACCCTTGCAAGCGCTGTGGCGATTGCGCGGCAGGTCTGCCCAGCGCCCCTGTCGCCCCTGGAAGTCTTGGTCCGGCACAAAGCGCCGCATTCCATCGCAGCGCATCAGGATTGGTTCGGTTGTCCGGTGAACTTCGGCGCCGAACTCGATGCGATCCTTTTCGCGAACGAGACGCTGGCCCGCCAGAACATTCTGGGCGACGAGGGGATCTCGCGCTACCTGATCTCGCATCTCGACGCGGAATTGTCAGAGATTACCCGTGAGACCTCGCTGGTCACGCAGACAAGAGCCGCAATCGCCCAGGCCCTCAGCGAAGGCACGCCGAAAATGACGCAGATTGCCCGCGACCTCGGCCTCAGCGCGCGATCCTTCCACAGGCGGCTATCCGAGCACGGGATGAACTTCCAGACCCTGACGGAAGAGACCCGCCGCGACCTTGCAGAAGGGTTGTTGCGGGACGGCGGCCATTCCCTGGCCGAAATCGCCTTTCTTACCGGTTTCTCGGAACAAAGCGCCTTTACCCGCGCGTTCAAGCGCTGGTTCGGCACAACACCCGCAGCCTATCGCAAGGATCTGCCCGGCGGCTGACGACCACCTTGGCGACAGCGGTCAAAACGCTGGCAGCGTCGGTCAATACCGCGCGGCGTCACATCGAATATCCCCTGGCCACCGAAAACCAAACCAGGGAGATATCTCCATGAACGACCAATCGATCCTCGTCATCGGTGCAACCGGCAAGACCGGCAGCCGTGTCGCCAACCGCCTCGAAGTGCTGGGCTATCCGGTGCGCAGGGGCTCAAGAAGCTCCGCAACGCCTTTCGACTGGGAAGCGCCCGAAACCTGGGCGCCCGCCCTTCGCGGGACGCGCGCGGCCTATGTGACCTACTTTCCCGACCTCGCCTTTCCGGGAGCCGTGGAAAAACTCGAATCCCTTTGCGAAACAGCCCGCGACGCAAGCGTGGAACACCTTGTCCTGCTGTCAGGCAGGGGCGAACATCACGCGCGGCTGGGCGAAGAGGTGCTGCGCAATTCCGGCGTGGATGCCACGATCATCCGGGCGGCATGGTTCGCGCAGAACTTTTCCGAAGGCTACCTGCGCGATCCGGTCCTCGCGGGCGTTCTGCCGATGCCCGGCGGCGATGTCGCCGAACCCATCATCGACATCGACGACATCGCCGACGTCGCGGTCGCGGCGCTGACCCAAGAAGGCCACAAAGGCGAACTTTACGAGGTGACAGGCCCGCGGCTGATGTCCTTCGCAGACATGGCCGCCGAACTTTCGCAGGCGACCGGGCGTGACATCAGGCACATTCCGATCACCTTCGAGGACTTTCACCAAAACATCGCGCAGGCGGGCGGCACATTCGTGGCAGATGTCTTCACAGCCATCGCGCGGGAAACGCTGGACGGGCGCAACGCGCAAACAACGGATGGTGTCATGCGCGCGCTTGGCCGCCCTCCACGCGACTTTAAGGACTTCGCCAAGGCGGCCGCCCGGTCCGGCACCTGGACAAGCACCGACAGTCTCTCGCATGAAGGGACGATGGCATGAAACCTTCCTTGCTCGAGAAGATAGCGCTTGGCCTGTCGGGCCTTACAGCATTCACCATCGGCGCTTTGATCCTGTTCACGCCGCATGCCTTCTACGCCAGCTACGGCATCGCGCTTGGCGAAGACATCAACCTGCTCAGCGAATTGCGTGCTCCCGGCACCGGTCTTGCGGGGTTCGGCCTACTGATTCTGCGCGGCATATGGCGGCAATCTGCCCTGCCCGTCGCCATGGCTGCGGCTCTGACGGTCTTCATCGCCTTTCCGACCGGACGGCTTTTCGGGGTTTTGGTGGACGGGGTTCCGTCCGGCAGCATCATGGCCGCACTCATCGTCGAACTCGTCATTGCCACACTATGCCTGGCAGCCTTCGGCAGGCGTCTCTGGCATGGAACGCCTGCACCCTTCACAGGGTCACCCGCGCGCTGAACCTGACGCAGCGGCATGGCCAGCAAGGTCGTGCCGCCCCCCATTCAAGGAGTCCCGCCCCATGTCCCCTCTTGTTTTCTACCTCGCTCACTTCGTCGTCCTTGCTTATGCAATGGTTGGCGGCGTCTTTCTCGCCTTCTCGGATTTCATCATGCGCGCCCTGTCCGTGACCCGCGGCCACGGTGGTGTGGAAACCATGCAGACCATCAACCGAGAGGTCTTTCGCTGGGTTTTCATGATGCTCTTCCTCGGGCTGGCACCGGCATCGCTGCTGATCGCGGCCTATGGCGCAATCGTCGTCGAACACGGTCCGGGGCTTCTGATGTCACTGGCCGGTCTTGCATATTTCGCTGGATGCTTCGGGGTAACGGTGTTTTTCAACGTGCCGATGAACGAAACCCTTGCGGGGATGGAGACCTCTGCGGATGCGACGCGCGACTACTGGACCCGCACCTATCTGCCCCGCTGGAGCTTCTGGAATACAGTCCGCACCGTCGCCTGCGGTATGTCTGCTGCCTTGCTGCTGGTCTCGCTCACCTGGGCGGCTCAGTCTCAGGCGCCAGCGGGCTGAAGCCGACCCGCATCAAGGCGTGGATGAGCGCGGCGAACCTTTGCACGACAGGAAACAAGGCGCGCAAGCGGCAGATACAAGCGGATCGCAAGCATTGGCATGGTTACACGGCTGCCAGCGCGTTTCTGTCCTGGCGGGGGGATGAACCGAATTTGCGCGCATATTCCCGCGAAAACTGCGCCAGGCTTTCGTAGCCGACGCGAAAGGCGATATCGGATACTTTGGCGTTCGAGCTGTGCAGCGCGTCACGGGCCTGCAGCAAGCGCAGGTCCTTTTGGTATTGCAGGGGCGATGTGCCGGTGATGGCCTTGAAATGCTCGAAGAAGGCCGAAGGGCTCATGCCGATCTGATTGGCCAGTTCGCCCACGACCAGCGGGCGCGACAGGTCGGACTGGATCTCGCGTGTTGCGCGAAAGATGCGGCTGGCGGTGGTCTCGTGCCAGAGCAGCCGCTGCAGGGCTTCGGCATGCGGTCCCAGCAACAGCCGCGCGTGTAGTTCTTGCCGGGTGATCGGCGCCAGCATCTGACGGGTGTCCTCGACCTCGCTCTGGTCGATCAGGCGAACCAGCGCATCTTCCATCTCTCCGGCCGTCGGGCAAAGCGTGATCGAGAACGGATCTTGCAAGCGCGTCGCACGCAAGGGCGGAACCATAGGGGCAAGCCCCCGCAACAGGTCAAGATCCAGCGGCATGACCAGCGCCACATAAGGCGTCTCGCCGGTGGCTGCGGTGATCCGCGAGGCAACCGGCAGAGCATGACTGACGACCAGCGATTGCCCTTGCGCCACTGTCAGATTGCGTGC
>JAJLKH010000009.1:0-11714 GCA_033839205.1 Rhodobacterales bacterium
GGGGGGCGACAGCGATGGCGCCATCCGGGGGCAGGGGCGCCGCGCCGTCCCGCTTTCCCTGTCGGGTTTCACAGGATTGCGCAGCGGCCGGAAAGGCAGACAACGTCATGAAAACATACAGGATCGCGGCTATCCCCGCCGATGGCATCGGCCCCGAGGTGATCGCGGCAGGCCTTCAGGCGCTCGAGGCGCTGGAGCGTCGCGATGGCGGCTTCCGGCTGGATGTCACCAGTTTCGACTGGGGTTCCGATCGCTACAGGAAAACCGGCGCGATGATGCCCGAAGACGGGACCGAACAACTGAAAGCCTTCGACGCGATCTTCTTCGGGGCGGTCGGCGCGCCGGATGTGCCCGATCACATCACGCTCTGGGGGCTGCGCCTGCCGATCTGCCAGGGTTTCGATCAATACGCCAATGTGCGCCCCACCCGGATCCTGCCGGGGATCCGCTCGCCGCTGGCCGATGTCGGGCCGGGCGATCTGGACTGGGTGATCGTGCGCGAAAATTCGGAAGGCGAATATTCGGGGATTGGCGGGCGCGCTCACAAGGGCCTGCCCGAGGAAGTCGGCACCGAAGTGTCGATCTTCACCCGCGTCGGCGTGACCCGCATCATGCGCTATGCCTTCCGGCTGGCGCAATCGCGGCCGCGCAAGCTGCTGACCGTGGTGACGAAATCCAACGCCCAGCGTTTCGGCATGGTCATGTGGGATGAAATCGCCGCCGAAGTCGCCAAGGATTTTCCCGACGTGACATGGGACAAGATGCTGGTCGATGCGATGACGGTGCGCATGGTCAAGAACCCGCGCAGCCTTGATACGATTGTCGCCACCAACCTGCATGCCGACATCCTGTCTGATCTTGCAGGGGCCCTCGCCGGCAGCCTTGGCGTGGCGCCGACGGCCAACATAGATCCCGAACGCCGCTACCCTTCGATGTTCGAACCGATCCATGGATCGGCCTTCGACATCACCGGCAAGGGCATCGCCAACCCCGTCGCAACCTTCTGGACCGCGGCGCAGATGCTGGAACACTTGGGCGAACCCGCGGCGGCGGCCCGGTTGATGCGTGCCGTCGAAAAGGTCTGCGCGGATGGTGTGATGACCCCGGACGTGGGCGGCACGGCCACGACGCGACAAGTCACCGATGCGGTCTGCGAGGCTATTCGGATGGAAAACATCCCATGACCCTCAGGCCAGCCATGCCCAAGGATGCGTCCAGCATCGCGGCCATTTCGCTCGAGGTTTGGATCGGCACTATCTGAAAAAGGGCGTCAGCCCCTTTTTCGCGGACTATGCCCTGGGTGCCTTCACTGCGGCCAGGGCCGGGATGCTTATCGCGGATCCGGCCGAGTTCATTGTGGTGTCCCAGAACGATGAAGGCATAGACGGGTTCATTCGTGTCACCGAAGGCAGCACCGCCCCGGTAAAGGACTGCTCCGGTTTCGAGATCGCCACCTTCTACGTGCAGCCGCGTCACCACGGCAAAGGCATTGGATCAGCCTTGTTGAACGCCGCCCTTGCGCATTGTCGCAGCAGGTCCGCAAGCTCTGTCTGGTTGACCACCAACGCGGAAAATGCGCCCGCTATCGCCTTCGATCTCGACCGCGGCTTTGTCGAGGTCGGAAAAAGCTACTTCACCATCGCGGACCAGAACTATCTGAACAACGTCTATTCGCATCCCCTGTCCTGACCGCCAACCAGAACGGTGGAATGGCCGCGGAATGCAACCGGCTGATGGCACCCGCGCGCCGCCGAATTGTCCGCGACTGATCCGGAAAATATTTTTCAACCCGCCTTGCACAGGCGCAAGATCATGTACAACTGTGGCTTCCGGACAGGTGCTCTGTCCGAGGGGACGCTTAGCGTGGACTACCTTTATCTCTTCCTTGGATTGCTGGGACTTTTCTTTGGCGGCGAGGCGCTTGTGCGCGGCAGCGTCGGCATCGCACGACGCTTGTCCATCTCGCCCCTGCTGATCGGCCTGACCGTTGTGGGGTTCGGAACCTCGACACCGGAACTTCTTGTCTCGGTCGATGCGGCATGGCGGGGTGTGCCGGATATCGCGCTGGGCAATGTCATAGGCTCGAATATCGCGAACATCCTGCTGATCGTCGGTGTCTCGGCCCTGGTCTGGCCGATCAAGGTCATGGGCGAAACCCTGCGGCGTGATACGGCTGTCATGATGGCTGCGGCCCTGGCCATGGTCCCATTGTTCGCGATGGGGCAGATGGGGCGCATTTCGGGTGCTGTCCTTGTGGCCGGCCTTGTGGCCTACCTGGTCTGGGCCTATCGCCAGGCGGGCGAGGTCGCTGATGACGACATGGATCAGAAGGCTCCCGCATCTGTCGCCGTCTCCGGCCTCTGGGTCGTCGGTGGCCTGATCGCCCTGATGATCGGTGCCCGCCTTCTTGTGGACGGTGCCGTGTCCATCGCCCGCGGCTACGGCATTTCCGAGGCCTTCATCGGCCTGACGATCGTGGCCGTCGGAACGTCACTGCCAGAACTCGCAACCTCGTTGATCGCGGCCTTTCGGCGACAGTCCGAAATCGCGATCGGCAATATCGTCGGATCGAACATTTTCAACGTGCTGGGTATTCTGGGGCTGACGGCCGTGATCGCGCCGGTGCCCGTTGCGCCGCGCTTCCTGACCTTTGACCTGCCGATCCTGATCGCGGTCTCATTGGTCCTGACCCTGCTGTTGACGCGCCCGGTGATCGGGCGCGGGGTGGGCATCGCGATGCTGCTGGCCTATGCCGCCTATGTCTGGTCCGCGCAATGATGCAAGGGCGCAAGGATCGTTTTGATCTGTCGGCTCCGGGAAGGATCCTGTCGCGCCTTCTTGTCATCTGGGCGCTGATTTTTCCCGCCCTCGCGGCCAGCGCCACCGAAAACCGGGGTCAGCGGTCCGAACCCGCAGCCCTGGGTGTTGTGCAAACGGCTACCGCGGGGCCCGCGCTCCAGCCCTCGCCACAGCGCGCCAAGGCCTCCGAGGCCGCGCTCGACGACGCGCCCTTGCCCGCGCGCTGTGGTCCCGATCTTTTCGTGCCGGTTCTGGTTGTCGCGGTCCCGCAAGGGATCGCACAGGTCATGTCCGGGCGCGTCATACCCACCGCCTTGCCCAGGGGACCGCCAGCAGTCTGACGTCATTTTTCGCAGACTGAACAAACTGGTAACAAGGATCCTGACATGCGTCGACCAGCATGGGTCATCACGACCTATGCCGTCCTGCTGCTTCTCGCGGTGGCGACGGCCATTCCCAATTTTCTTCCACAAAACCTCCGCCAGACCTTGCCCGATTGGGCGACTGGACAGACTGTCTCTCTCGGGCTCGACCTGCAGGGCGGCGCCCATCTCCTGCTTGCCGTGAACCGGGACGATCTTGCCAAGTCCCGCTTGCAGGATCTGCGTCAATCGTTGATCGCGGAAATGCAGGATCTCGGCCTGAAACCGGCCCGGATCGAAAACGAGGGGCTCACCCTGTCCCTTCCCGCCGACGAGGCGCTTCTGAAAGCCATGAAGGACCGGGTCACGGAAGGTCTGCAACCCGGCAGCCCGTCGGATGTCACCCTGCAACTGTCGGACGGTATCCTGCGGCTTGAACTGACCCAGGCGGGCCTGGACCGCGCGGCCAGCGATGCCGCCGATCGCAGCCTCGAAGTCGTGCGCCACCGGATCGACCAGGTCGGCGTGTCCGAACCCGTCATCAGCCGGGTGGGCGATGACCGCATCCTGGTGCAGATGCCGGGTGTCGAAGACCCCGCCCATCTGCGCGCCCTGCTGGGATCGACCGCCAAGATGACCTTTCAGATGGTGGCGCCCAATCCGGGCCCCGGTGTGTCGGAACTGCCCCTGCGCGATGGCAGCGGAACCGTCCTTGTCGAGGACCGGGTCGCCCTGTCCGGTGACCGGCTGGACACGGCGGCATCCGCCTTTGACCGGCAGACCGGTCGCCCGATGGTCACCTTCGCCTTCGACCATGCCGGCGCCATCACCTTTGCCGAGATCACTTCGACCCATATCGGTCAGCGCTTCGCCGTCGTTCTGGATGGCGAAGTCCTGACCGCCCCCGTCATCCAATCCGCCATCCTTGGCGGCAAGGGGCAGATTACCGGCAATTTCACCGTGGACGAGGCGCAGACGCTGGCCGTCCTGCTCAGTTCCGGCGCGCTTCCCGCCTCTCTCGACGTGGTCGAGGAACGCAGCGTCGGCGCGGGTCTTGGCGCGGATTCGATCCGGGCCGGTCTGATCAGCGGCGCCATCGGTCTGGCGCTTGTGGTGTCGATCATGACCCTGCTCTACGGGGGCTGGGGTCTTCTGGCCAGCGCCGTGCTGGGGCTGAACGTGATGCTCACCCTCACCGCGCTGGGGGTTCTGGGGGCCACGCTGACACTGCCCGGCATCGCGGGCATCATCCTGTGTCTTGGTATCGCAGTGGACAGCAACATCCTGATCTTCAGCCGCATCCGCGAGGAAACCGCGAAAGGGGCAAGCGGGATCAAGGCCTTGACCCAGGGCTATGCGCGGGCCTGGGCCACGATCCTTGACGCGAACATCACCACGCTTCTGGCGATGCTGCTGCTCTTTGGTTTCGGCGCGGGCGCGATCCGCGGCTTCGCCGTCACGATGAGCCTGGGCATCATCATCTCGATGTTCACCGCGGTCGTGCTGATGCGCATGATGATGGAAGGGCTGGTGCGCCGCCGCAAGATGGCGCGGCTGACCATCGCCCCGCTCTTCGGGCGCGTGCCGGCGCCCGGCTCATTGTCCTTCATGCGCCGCGGTGGGCTGGCACTCGCGGTGTCTGCGGCGCTGTCGGTGGGGGCGGTCACGGCGCTCGTGGTGCCGGGTCCGACCCTGGGGATCGACTTCACCGGGGGCATGCAGATCGTGCTGCGCTCCGATGCGCCCGTACCTTTGGCGGACTTGCGCGCAAACCTTGCCCAGGCCGTGCCCGGCGACGTCAGCCTTCAGGCCTTTGGTGACACGAACCAGGCCCTGATCAAGGTGCAGGGAACGGCGGGGCAGGATACCGTCGCGGCGGTGTCGCAGGCCGTGGCCCAGACTGTTCCGGGTGCGGTGCTGGACCAGGTCGATCTTGTCGGGCCCACGATCAGCTCCGAACTTGCCGGCACCGGGTTGATTGCCCTGTCCCTCGCCGTTCTGGCCATGCTGGTCTATATCTGGCTGCGCTTCGAATGGCATTTCGCGGCGGGCGCCATTGCCGTGCTGTTTCTGGACGTGACCAAGACCCTGGGGGTCATCGCCCTGATGGGATGGGAGGTGAACCTGACCACGGTCGTCGCCATGCTGACGCTGATCGGCTATTCGGTGAACGACAAGGTGGTCGTCTACGATCGCGTGCGCGAGCATTTGAGGGACACACCTGACGCCCCGCTGACGCGGCTTGTCGACACCAGCCTCAACCAGGTTCTGGCGCGCTGCATCTTCACCTCGGGCACGACGCTTGCGGCACTCTTGCCGATGGCGCTTTGGGGTGGGCCGGCGGTGGCCGGTTTCGCTTGGCCGATGATCGCGGGCGTGGTGATCGCCACGGCTTCCTCGCTCTTTGTCTCGGGCCCGGTGCTGCATTGGCTGGACCGGCACGGCCCGGAAAGCCTGAAACAGGCGCCGCTCCACCAACCCGGCTGATCGTCGAGGTGTGAAAATGAAAAGGGCCCGCGCAACCGGGCCCTTTCTTCCTGCGCGGGTCACCCCGTAAACCGAGGTCACCCCAGGGCGTAACCGGCACCGCGCACCGTGCGCAGCGGATCGCTGCCGCCATGCAGGGTCAGCGCCTTGCGCAGCCGGCCGATATGGACGTCGACCGTGCGGGTGTCGATATAGATGTCGCGCCCCCAGACCCGGTCCAGCAACTGATCGCGGCTCCACACCCGGCCGGGCTTTTCCATGAAGGTCGACAGCAGGCGAAACTCTGTCGGACCCAGCTTCAAGGGCTTGCCATCGCGGCTGACACGGTGGGTTTCGCTATCCAGCACGATGTCTTCGTATTCCAGCCGCCCGCTCACGCTGGCAGGACGCGTCCGGCGCAGCTGCGCGCGCACCCGCGCCATCAGCTCGACCACCGAATAGGGCTTGATCACGTAGTCATCGGCCCCGGTTTCCAGCCCGCGCACCTTGTCCACTTCTTCGGACCGGGCCGACAGCATGATCACCGGCACCTTGCGCGTATCTGCGCGCATCTTCAGCTGGCGGCACACCTCGATCCCCGAAACATTGGGCAGCATCCAGTCCAGAACGATCAGGTCCGGCGCATCCTCGGCCACCAGCAACAAGGCTTCCTCGCCATTCTCGGCGCGGCTGACCCGAAAACCCTCGGCCTCCAGGTTATAGGCAAGCACCTCGCGCTGGGCGGGCTCATCCTCGACGATCAGAACGGTGGGTTGATCGGCGGCCATCCCCTCAATCCTTTGCATCCGGCATGTCGAACGAAACGTTGTCACCCTTGGGTCGCTGATCGTCCGGCATGTCGCCGGTGACCAGATAAACGACCTGCTCGGCGATCGAGGTCACGTGATCGCCCATGCGCTCGGTGTTCTTGGCAATGAAATGCAGATGCATGCAGGCCGTGATGTTACGCGGGTCTTCCATCATGAAGGTCAGGAATTCGCGGAACAGCGCGTTATACATCTGGTCGACGTCGCGGTCGCGCTGGATCACGTCCAGCGCCAGTTCCGCGTCGCGCTGGATATAGGCGTCCAGCGCATCCTTCAGCATCATCTGCACCTCGCGCGCCATGCGGCGCAGCGCTGCATGGCTGCCGTTGATCGGGCTCATCTGCACCAGCACCGATGTGCGCTTGGCCATGTTCTTGGCATAGTCGCCGATCCGCTCCAGGTTGGCGCTGATCTTCATCACCGAAAGCACCACGCGCAGGTCGATGGCGGTGGGTGCGCGCAGCGCGATCACGCGGGCGGCGGTGTCGTTGATCAGCTCTTCCAGCTCGTCGATAGCCTTGTCACCGGCACGGACCTTTTCGGCCAGTTCCTCGTCACGGTCGGCCAGCGATTGCGCGGCGTCCAGGATCGCGGCCTCGACCAGACCGCCCATCTTCATGATCTGGCCCTGGATACCTTCAAGGTCACGGTCGAAGGCCGAGGCGATATGTTGCGTGCTGTCGGACATGTAAATCGGTCTTCCTGTTCAATAGGGGCGCGAAATCAGCCGATACGGCCGGTGATGTAGCTTTCGGTGCGCGGATCGCTGGGATTGGTGAAGATGTGGCTGGTGTCGCCATATTCGACCAGGTGGCCCAGGTGGAAAAACGCCGTCTTCTGGCTGACGCGGGCGGCCTGCTGCATCGAATGGGTCACGATCACGACCGAAAAGCTGGCGCGCAGCTCGTCGATCAGCTCTTCGACCTGCGCCGTGGCAATCGGGTCCAGCGCCGAACATGGCTCATCCATCAACAGCACCTCGGGGGCCGTGGCAACCGCGCGTGCGATGCAAAGCCGCTGCTGCTGGCCGCCCGAAAGGCCGGTGCCGGCCTCGCCCAGGCGGTCCTTGACCTCGTTCCACAACGCGGCCTTGCGCAGGCTTTCCTCGACGATCTGGTCAAGCTCGGCCTTGGACCGGGTCAGCCCGTGGATCTTGGGGCCGTAGGCCACGTTGTCATAGATCGACTTGGGAAAGGGGTTGGGCTTCTGAAAGACCATGCCGACCTTGGCGCGCAGCTGCACCGGATCGACGCGCTTGTCATAGATATTCTCGCCGTCCAGCAGAATCTCACCCTCGACCCTTGCGCTCGATATCGTGTCGTTCATCCGGTTCAGGCAGCGCAGGAAGGTGGACTTGCCACAGCCCGACGGCCCAATGAAAGCAGTCACGGTATTGTCCAGGATATCGACGTTCACATCCTGCAACGCCTGCTTCTCGCCGTAAAAGACCTGCACGCCGCGTGCGGTGATTTTCGTGTTCGTTTGGGTCACTCTCGTCTCCAGGTTGGGCGCGTCATACATGTCTTGCATCCTTGTCCACGGGTTACCAGCGACGCTCGAACTTGCGGCGCAGGATGATCGCGATGATGTTCATCGTCACAAGGAAGGCCAGCAGCACGATGATCGCACCGGCAGACCGTTCGATAAAGGCCGGGTCCGACCGCGAGGCCCAGGAATAGACCTGCACCGGCAGGGCGGTGGCCGGGTCCAGAACGCCACCGTCCAGCGGACCGGCGGGGTAGTTGGCCACGAAGGCAACCATACCGATCAGCAACAGCGGCGCGGTCTCCCCCAGAGCGGATGCCAGGCCCAGGATCGTGCCGGTCAGGATGCCGGGGGCCGCCAGTGGCAGCACGTGATGAAACACCGTCTGCATCTTGGATGCGCCCACACCCAGCGCCGCATCGCGGATCGATGGCGGCACGGCGCGGATCGCGGCGCGGGTGGCGATGATGATCGTGGGCAGGGTCATCAGCGTCAGCACCAGCGCCCCCACCAGCGGGCTGGATTGCGGGAACTTCGCGAAGTTGATGAAGATGGCAAGGCCCAGGATCCCGTAGACGATGGACGGCACCGCCGCCAGGTTCGAGATGTTCACCTCGATCAGGTCGGTCCAGCGGTTCCGGGGGGCGAATTCCTCAAGATAGATCGACGCGGCCACGCCCAGCGGCAATACCATGACGACAACCAGCGCCATCATATAGGCCGATCCGATCAGCGCCACGCCCAGACCCGCCGCCTCCGGCCGCTGGTCCGAGGCGTCGGGGTTGGTCAGAAAGCCCCAGTTGAACGTGCTGGCCAGGATGCCCTCGTCCTTCATGCGGTCGGCCAGGTCCAGCTGCGCAACCGAAATGTTCGTATCGCGCTCGGCCGTGTCGCGTGTGACGCGCCCTTTGATGTAGCCGTCGATCCGGCCCGTGGCAAAACCGCTGACCTCGATCGTCTGGCCCAGCAACGCGGGCTGTTCCAGAACCATATCGCGCAGCCGCGCCGGTGTGTCGCGCGAAATGAAGGCCGCCACATCCTTGTCGCTGACACCCTCGGTGGAAATGCCGCGCTCCTCCAGATGCGCCAGAAGCTGCGCGTTCAGCAGCTTGGTATAGCCGATCGTGGTCACGCGCATCATCTCGGCCCGGTCGCGGTTGCCCTTCGGGTCCAGCGTTTCGGCATCCAGTGTCACGGGAAAGGTCAGGCTGGCCTGCTTGAAGGCCGACACGCCGTCCGAAAAGATCGTCCACAGCATGATCGCCAGAACCGACAGGCTGATGCAGATCGCGGCCAGGCCATAGGCCTTGAACCGCGCCTCGGCCGCGTTGCGCTTTTTCATCAGCGCGCTTTGCGTCAGCAGGGACGAACGCGCCGGCGCGGGTGTGGCTGCCGGAACCTGCGAAGAAGTTGCGTCGGTCATTCGTATTGCTCCCGGTATTTGCGCACCACCCAGAGGGCAAAGATGTTCAGGCCCAGCGTGATCACGAACAGCGTCATGCCCAGCGCGAAGGCGACAAGCGTCTCGGGTGAATTGAACTCGGTATCGCCCGTCAACTGGCTGACGATCTTCACGGTGATCGTGGTCATCGCCTCGAACGGGTTGAGGTCCAGCTTGGCGGCGGCGCCGGCGCCCATCGTCACGATCATCGTCTCGCCGATCGCCCGGCTGGCGGCCAGCAGGATGGCGCCCACGATGCCGGGCAGGGCGGCGGGCAGGATCACCTGCCGCACGGTTTCCGACTTGGTGGCACCCAGCCCATAGGACCCGTCGCGCAGCGACTGCGGCACCGCGTTGATGATGTCATCGGCCAGCGACGAAATGAACGGGATGTTCAGAACTCCGATCACCAGGCCCGCCGTCATCACCGATGACCCGGACGAGCCAAGACCGGTGGGCACAGCGAACCAGTCGCGCAGGAAGGGGCCGACAGTGACCAGCGCGAACAGGCCGAAGACCACCGTGGGAATGCCCGCGATCACCTCGATCAGCGGCTTGACGATCGAACGCATCCGCGGGCTGGCGTATTCCGCAAGATAGATCGCGGTGAACAGGCCCGTGGGCACGGCCACGATCATCGCAACAAGACTGATGTAAAGCGTCCCCCACAGCAGCGGGATCAGGCCCAGCTCGCTGTTGCCCTGGAAACTCGGCTGCCAGGTCAGGCCGAACAGGAAATCCTTGAACGGATACATGGACGAAAAGCGGATCGTCTCCGACAGCATCGACATCACGATGCCCACGGTGGTCAGGATCGCGATGGTCGAGGCCAGGATCAGCACGCCCTGTATCACCGCTTCCACCCGGTTGCGGGCGCGGAAATCGCCATTCGTGATCCGCAAGGCATAGGCCAGACCCGCCAGCGCCACGATCAGCGTCACGATGGCACGCCCCAGCGCGCCGGTCGACGCCAGCCCGCGATAGCTTTGCGCGGCATCCAGCACCTCGGGCGTCACCTCGGCCCCCAGCGCCACGCCAACCGCGCCCAAGCGCTCGCGCACCGATCCATCGGCAACGGTGATCGTCTCGGCCTCTTGCGGGCTCAGCGCGCCAGCGGCCACGGCCACGTCCAGCCCTTCGGCGACGCGGCGCACATCGGCCATCAGCAGGATGCGCTGGCTGTCATTCTCGAATTGCTCTGCGGGAAAGTAATCGGCCAGCTGCCGCTCGATCACCAGGGGCTGCGCGATCAGCCACAGGGTCAGAACCGCCATCGCGGGCAGGAAGGCCATGATGGCCCCGTGCCAGGCGTAATAGCCGGGAAGCGAATGCAGGCGGCGGGTATTGCCGTCAACGGACGAAAGGGCGCGACTGCGCCCCAGAACGAAACCGGCAATGGCGAGAACACCAAGCACGATGATCAGCAAGAAGACGGACATGGTGTTTCCCGACAGTCTTTTTCGGAAGGGTGCCGCCCCCCGGCCACCAGGCCGGAGGGCGAAGTATCAATCAGATCAGTTCAGCGGCGCCATCGGCGTGCGATTTGCCACCATTTCCTGGGTTGCGGCCAGCTCGGGGTCGGACACCAGCCCATATTCGGCCAGCGGGCCATCGGGGCCTGCCATGTCATCGGACACGAAGAACTCGATATATTCCTGCAGGCCGGGGATCACATCCAGATGCGCCATTTTCACATAAAAGAACAGCGGACGGGATACCGGATACTCACCCGAAGCGATGGATTCTGTCGACGGCGTGATGCCGCCCATGGTGCCGACGCGCAGCTTGTCGGTGTTGTTCTGGTAGAAGGACAGACCGAACACGCCGATGGCTTTCTTGTCGGCTTCCAGACGGGCCAGGGTTTCGGTGTAGTCGCCGTCGATGTCCACGTTGCGGCCATCGGTGCGCAGCTTGGTGCATTCGCCATTGGCGACGCGGGATTTGGCGCGATCGTCGTCGCCCTCTGCCGTTGCGAGGAACAGGTCGTAAGCGCCTGTTTCCTTGCAGCCAGCAATAATCACACGCTCGTCGAACACTTCACGGGTGCCGTGCTTGGTGCCGGGCGACAGGACCAGAATTTCTTGCGCGGGCATCGCGTTGTTGAAATCGGACCACTGGGAATAGGGGTTCGCGACAATGGCACCGTCGACCGCAACCTGTGCAGCCAAAGCGTTATAGATGTCAGCCGGGGTAAAAGCGAACGCGGGGCCGTTCACATCGGATGCAAAGACGATTCCGTCATAGCAGAAGCGGACTTCCATGACCTCGGTCACACCATTTGCTGCTCATGTTTCCAGGTCTTTCTGGTTGATGCGCGAGGAAGTGTTGGCGATA
>JAJLKH010000010.1:0-16023 GCA_033839205.1 Rhodobacterales bacterium
TTGTCGGCCTCCTTCAGGACCGCCAGCACCTGAAGCGCCGCCAGCAGGCCATCGCCCGTGGTGGAGAAGTCCGACAGGATCACGTGGCCGGACTGCTCGCCGCCCAGATTGAAGCCGCCCTCGCGCATGCGCATCATCACCGAGCGATCGCCGACGGCCGTACGCTCCAGCTTCAGGCCGCGCTCGCCCAGGAAGCGCTCGAGGCCCAGGTTCGACATCACCGTGGCGACCACGCCGCCGCCCGTCAGGCGGTCACGCTCGGCCCAGTGGGCGGCGATCAGGGCCATGATCTGGTCGCCGTCGACCACCCGGCCGGTCTCGTCGCAGATCACAAGCCGGTCAGCGTCGCCATCCAGGGCGATCCCGATATCGGCCCGGTACTCTTTGACCATCTTGGCCATGGCCTCCGGGTGGGTGGAGCCGACCTCGCTGTTGATGTTGAAGCCGTTGGGCTCGACGCCCAGCTTGATGACCTCGGCGCCCAGTTCATAGAGGGCCGTGGGGGCCACCTTGTAGGCCGCGCCATTGGCGCAATCGATGACGACGCGCAGACCGGCGAGGCTGAGGCCGCGCGGGAAGGTGGCCTTGGCGATCTCGACATAGCGGGCCTGCGAATCGTCGATACGCGCCACGCGGCCCAGGCCCTCGGGCGGGGCCAGCCGCTCCTGAAGCCCCTCGTCCATCAGGGCCTCGATCTCGAGCTCGCGCTTGTCGGACAGCTTGTAGCCGTCCGGCCCGAACAGCTTGATCCCGTTGTCGGAGAAGGCGTTGTGCGAGGCGCTGATCATCACGCCCAGATCGGCTCGCATCGAGCGGGTCATCATGGCCACGCCGGGGGTCGGCATGGGCCCCAGCAGCCGGACATCCATGCCCACGCTGGCGAAACCCGCCACCAGGGCCGGCTCGATCATGTAGCCAGACAGGCGCGTGTCCTTGCCGATCACCACCCGGTGCACCGTGCTGCCGCCATCGCGGCGGAAATAGCGCCCCACGGCGGCCCCGATGCGCAGCGCCATTTCGGCAGTCATCGGGTGGATATTCGCGGTGCCGCGCACCCCATCGGTTCCGAACAGTTTACGCGTCATCACTGGTTCCTCTTGTTGCGGCCTGCCACAGTGTCAGGGCCGAGCGCGTGGCAAACACGTCATGCACCCTGAGGATTTGCACGCCTTGGGCGGCGGCGGCAAGGGCCACGGCGACAGACCCATGCACACGGTCCGCCACCTCGGGGGCCTGCCCCAGCGTGGCGATGAATTTCTTGCGCGAGGCCCCCAGCAGCACCGGACAGCCCAAGGCATGAAAGAGGCTTATGCGCGCCATCAGGGCAAGGTTATGGCCTTGCGTCTTGCCGAACCCGATGCCGGGATCGGTGACGATGCGCGCGCGCGGGATACCTTGCGCCTCAAGCGCCATGATACGGGCTTCGAGGAAGTCATAGACATCCAGCAGCACATCGTCATAGCGCGGATTGTCCTGCATGGTCTGCGGATCGCCCTGCGCATGCATCACGCAGACCGGCAGGTCTTGCGCCGCGCAATAGGCGGCAAGGTCCTGATCGAAGGTGAAGCCTGACACATCGTTGACCAGATCGGCCCCGGCGGAGATAGCCGCCCGCGCCACGGGCGTCTTGCGGGTGTCGATCGAGATGGGAAGGCCCAGCCCTGCCGCGCGCAAGGTGGTGATGACGGGCGCCGTGCGGGCGATTTCATCCTCGGAGCTGACCGCCCGCGCGCCGGGGCGGGTCGATTCGCCGCCCACGTCGATGATATCGGCCCCCTGCCCCTGCATCGCTTGGGCATGAGCCAGGGCCGCAGCGGGCGCGTTGTGCCGCCCGCCGTCTGTGAAACTGTCGGGTGTGACGTTGAGGATGCCCATGATGTTGACGCGCCCCATGTCGAGGCCAGCGACGGGCGCACGCGGCGCGGTCAACCGGTCCAGCGCGTCGGCGGGGGCCTCGTGGGCCGGGATCACCCGCGGGGCGGCATGGCGCGACAGGATTTCCACCCGGTCGAAGACCAGCGGCCCACCGGCCAGCGGCAAGGCATGATCCGGGCGTTCCGGCCCTGTCAGGACAAGGGGGCGAACATAGGTTTTCATGACAGCGTGAATGGGCGATTGCAGCCGGGTTGGCAAGCACCCTCACAGATCGGGTTGGTCGGCGCCCAGCGTGCGGATCGGCAGATCGGCGGTATTTGGCGGGGTATCGCCGATCACCACGATATCGGCGGCCTGCATGTGCCGGGCGAACCACAGCACCAGCGCCAGCGCATCGCGCGGCTGCGCCGAGGGGCCATCGACCGCGTCGAGCACGATCTTGGAGGGGGCCCAGACGCTGATCTGGCCCTGGCGCATGGACCAATCCAGTTCGGTGCGCGAATTCACCACGACGCAGCGCGGATCGCGCGCGGCCAGGACCCAGGCGTTCTGTTCGATGGCAAGCAGGTCGATCCGACGCTGCGCCAGCGGATGGCCTGCTTGCGGCGCGTCAAGGTCAGGCGCGCCGACGCAGAGGATCGTGGGGCGATGCCCCGCCTCGAGCTGGTCGATCCAGCCCTTCAGATGCGGCGAGGCGATGGCCGCGTTCGACAGGAAGATCACCTCGGGGTGGGGGCGGTCATCGACGGGGCGCAGGGGCTGCGTGGCGGCGGCAGGCCGGGCGCGCATGATCTCGACCCCCAAGGCACCGGGGCCGCGATCCAGTTTCTCGATCCGCACGAAGACGCGGCGGGCCTGAGGCTCCAGCAGGATGCGGTCGGCGACACGCTGCGCCAGGGTTTCCAGCAGGTTCAGGCGTTCGGCGGCCAGTTCGTGGGCGATGGCCTCGGTCACCTTGTCATAGGACAGGATGCGATCCACGTCGTCGTCCAGGTGGCCCTGGGGCTCGACCTCGACCACGACGTTGAAGCAGATGCGCTGCGTGGTGCCGCGTTCGGCCTGAAAGGCGCCGATTTCAACGGTCACCACGTGGTCGCGCAGGGAAATGCGGTCCAGCATCTCGGGGCCGGCGGTGCCTTCGGCACGTTCGGACGGATGCCCGAAGGCCCATTTGATTTCGCTGCTCATGGTCGTTTCCCCCTGCCTTGCGCGCGCACACTAACGCGCCATGTCACGGCTGCAAGGCTTCCTGCGGCACAGCAGAGGCTGGAAACGGCGCGATCAGTTCTGCGCGGTTTCCAGCGGGTGACGGTAGAAGTGGTGCACGCCGATGGTGGCGGTGCGGGGGAATTTGCGCGACCAGTTCGGTTTGACGGCGGTGGTATGGTAATGCGTCGCGCCTTCGGTCAGGGCGCGGGGCGCGCCGCTGGCCATGACGCTGGCCACCTTGGCGGAAATGTCGAAGGCCGCCTTTTCGTGGATCACATCGGGGATACCGTCGCAGGTATAGGTGAACTGGCACTGGTATTTGCGGCCCGTGCCCTGGTGGATCACGCCGCAGATCGTATCGGGGTAGAGCGCGCTGTCGACCCGGTTCAGGATGACCTCGGCCACGGCGAACTGGCCGCGCAGGGTTTCGCCGCGCGCTTCAAAATACAGCGCCTCGGATAGGCAGCGCATTTCGTCATCGGTCAGCTTGGGGCGCGGCAGCTGGTCAAGCCAGTCCCGGCTGTAGCTGAGCTGTCCCACCGCGGGGGACGCCTTTTGCAGGAACCCATCAAGTTGGGAGGCCGAAATCCTGTTCAGACCGCGACGTTCTTCCTTGAGAACGTCGTGAATGGGCGTCTCGCCCACCGCGGGAAGGGCCACAAGGGTGGCCAGCGCAATGGCAGCAAAAAGGCGCATTTTCGTCATCTCCTTGTCAGAATGTGCGGGGAGCAGATCCCGACCCATCCTGCAAAATCAGACGTGTCCTTAGCCAAAAAGTGCCCTGTCGTCCACCCAAGGACGATTCGAGCGCGAAACAGGCGAGAAGCCGCTCAAAAGCGCAAGGGTGATTTTTGCATCGGACCCATGCATTTTTGGCAAATATGGTAGGTGGGACGGCGCCCCGCTACCCTTTCTTGTCCTTCACGGCCAATTGGGCCGCTGCCAGTCTTGCGACGGGTACGCGGAAGGGGGAACACGACACATAGTTGAATCCGGCGTCCCGGCAGAAGGCGATTGATTCGGGGCTGCCGCCATGTTCGCCGCAGATCGACAGGACCAGATTCGGGCTGCTGGTCCGCCCTCTTTTCGCCGCAATCTGCAACAGCTCGCCCACCCCGTCCTGGTCCAGCGTGTGGAACGGATCCTCGGGGAAGACACCTTGCTGCACATAGGTGGACATGAACCGGCCCGCATCGTCGCGCGACAGGCCATAGGTCATCTGCGTCAGGTCATTGGTCCCGAAGCTGAGAAAGGCGGTATGGGGCGCGATTTCGCCGGCCCGCAAGGCGGCGCGCGGGGTTTCGACCATGACACCCAGACGATAGGTGAAACTGACGCCCGATTCGTTGCGCACGGCGGCGGCCACGGCATCGACGCGAGTCTTGACCAGTTCCACCTCGCGCTTGGCGGAAACGAGCGGGATCATGATTTCCGGCACAACCGGATCGCCATCGCGACTGGCCAGGATCGTCGCCTCGAAAATGGCGCGCGCCTGCATGTCGTAGATCTCGGGCACGGTGATGCCCAGACGCACGCCGCGCATCCCCAGCATGGGGTTGTATTCGGCCAGCGCCTCGCAGCGCCGGGTCACGTCGGACAGCGGCAGGTCCAGCGCCTCGGCCAGTTCGCGATGGCCCGCGCGGTCATGGGGCAGGAATTCGTGCAAGG
This sequence comes from Rhodobacterales bacterium, assembly GCA_033839205.1. Lineage (GTDB taxonomy): Bacteria > Pseudomonadota > Alphaproteobacteria > Rhodobacterales > Rhodobacteraceae > Seohaeicola. The sequence continues at coordinate 4,753 of JAJLKH010000010.1, forward strand.
GCGGATCGAACAGGCGGATACAGACGGGCTGCCCCTGCATGATGCGGAAAAGTTCAGCAAAATCGGCACGTTGCATCGGCAAGAGCCGGTCAAGCGCGGCCCGGCGATCCTTGCTGGCATCGGCAAAGATCATCTCGCGCATCACGGTCAGGCGGTCGGCCTCGAAGAACATGTGCTCGGTCCGGCACAGGCCGATCCCCTGCGCCTTGAAATTGCGCGCGGTCTGGGCGTCGGCGGGCGTGTCGGCATTGGCGCGCACCCCGATATCGCGCAGATCGTCGGCCCATTGCATCAGGGTCTGGAAGGCATCGTCCTGCGTCGCCTCGAGCATGGCGGGTTCGCCCGCCAGAACATCGCCATGGGTTCCGTCGATGGTCAGGATATCGCCCGCGCGGAATTCGCGCCCGTCCGGCGCCGTCAGGGCGTTCTTGCGCAGGTTGAACTTGATGTCGCTGGCCCCCACCACGCAGGGCAGGCCAAGACCGCGCCCGATCACGGCGGCATGGCTGGTCATGCCGCCCCGTTCGGTCAGCACGGCCACGGCGGCATGCATCCCGCGAATATCCTCAGGGCTGGTTTCACGACGCACAAGAATGCAAGGTTCGCCCCGCGCGGCGCTGGCCTGTGCCTCGGCGGCGGTGAAGACAAGCCGCCCGCTGGCCGCACCGGGGCTGGCCGCGATGCCGCGCGCCAGGCGGTCGCGCGGCGCGCTGGGGTCGATCTGGCGGTGCAGCAGTTCATTCAGCGCGCGCGGCTCGATCCTGAGCAGCGCCTCTTCACGCGGAATGATCCCTTCCTCGGCCAGGGCCACGGCGATACGGACGGCGGCGCGCGCGCTGCGCTGCACGCGCACACCGTCAAGGATATGGACGCGGCCGTTTTCGATGGTGAATTCGGCCTGCATTTCCTCGCGCAGGCGCTGGCGCATCAACGCGGTATGGGCCTTGAGCTCTTCAAAGGCGTCGGGGGCCAGTTCTTCCAGCGACGGCCCACGGCTGTCGCGTTCCAGGTAGAGCGCGTTGGTGCCCCGTTGCAGGGCATCGCGCCCCTGGCTTTGCGACAGGTAGCGCCCGGTGATCTGCTTGTGCCCGGTCTGCGAATTGACCAACTGGATCACGCCAGACCCGCATTCCCCCTGCCCCAGACCCAGCGCCATGGCCTGCACGACAAGACCCAGCCCCGCATCGGCGGGCGCGCCCTTGGCCTGCCGCAGCAGGCGGGCGGTTGTCCCGCCCCAGGCGCGGGCCATGGAGCGCAGCACCTCGGCCAGCTGAACGGCGGGATCCTGCGGAAAGCTTTCTTCGGTTTCGTCCTCGTAGGCGCGCAGCACCTCGGCCAGCGCGTCGGGATCATCAAGCGTCACATGGTCGAACATGTCCGGGTCAAGGCGGGCGACATGCAGCGCATAGGCCTGCACGAAGCGCAGATAGATGGCGGCGGCGGCATCCTCGCCCAGGCGGCCGCACATATCCTTGTAGACGCGATCGTTCATGCCGATGTTCAACACCGCCCCCGGACCGCCCCAGTCGGGGTCTTCCGAAGACGGGCGCACGCAGACCAGCGGCGTCGGGCCGAAGGGTTCAAGCAGCGCGCGCATGTCGGGCATCTCGCCCGCCGCGATCCGCTGCACCGCCCCGAAGCTGAGCGCGACGGTCACGGGCACCGGAAGGTCAAGCCGGGCCAGGCGCTGCAGGCATTTCGCCCGTCCGCCATGGGTGGCCGTGCTGATCGGGGCGATGGGCGTGATCAGGGTGATGTCAGGGTCGTTTTGCTGCACTGCGGCGCCTTTCGTATTCACATGCAGAATACGCCCGATGCGCCCCAACGCAAGCGCAGCGTTGGGGAGGTGTCAGAATTAATTGACAGAGGTGTCAATCAGCCGTCAAGCCGCGTCAGGTCGGCCACCGACATGCAGATCGTGCGGATGCGCGACAGCAGGTTCAGGCGGTTGCGCCGGACCACGGCATTGTCGGTATTGACCTGCACGGCCTCGAAGAAGGCGTCGATGGGCGCGCGCAATCCGGCCATGGCGGTCATGGCGGCGGCAAAATCCTCGGCCTGCATGGCGGGGGCAATCGCGGCCTCGGCCTGGTCGAGGGCGGTGAACAGCGCTGTCTCGGCCTCGGTTTCGGCGAATTTCACGTCCGCGCCATAGGAATATTCGACACCGTCCTTTTCCTCGGCCTGCGACAGGATGTTGGCGGCGCGCTTGAACCCTTGCAGCAGGTTCTCGCCGTCATCGGTTTTCAGGAAAGCGGCCAGCGCCTCGGCGCGTTTGACGAGAAGGGTCAGATCGTCATTGCCGGGCATGGCCAGGCAGGCGTCGATGACATCATGGCGGATGCCCTGATCCTTGAGGTAGACCTTGAGGCGGTCATGGAAGAAGGACAGAAGGTCATTCACTTTCTCCAAAGGTACGGATAAACTAGAGTAGTTTTCTGCTTTTAGTTTCAAAATTTCATTCACGGCAGCTTTGCCCACTTCAGAAACTTGCTGGTCACTTAGTAGTAACTCTAGTCCCGCCACTTCGATCTTGCGGCCCTCTAAGGCTGGGATGACTGTACGCAATTGATCGAGTTTTTCGTTAAGCCGCTCTGTGTGAAGAGGGAATTGCTGGATCGCAGTCCACGCAATGTCCTCAATGAGGTTCATGCGCACCCCGTTGCCCAGCACCAGGCGGATCACCCCCAGGGCGGCGCGGCGCAGGGCGTAGGGGTCTTTGGAACCCGTGGGTTTCTCATCAATCGCCCAGAACCCGGTCAGCGTGTCGATCTTGTCGGCCAGCGCGACGGCGACGGAGACGGGCTGCGTGGGCACGGCGTCGCTGGGGCCCAGCGGTTTGTAATGCATCTCGCAGGCCTCGGGGACGCCGTCGTCATGGCCTGCGGCGGCGGCGTAATAGCGGCCCATAAGCCCTTGAAGTTCGGGGAATTCGCCGACCATTTCCGATTGCAGATCGGCCTTGGCGACGCGTGCGGCTTCGGCGGCCAGATCGGGTTTGGCACCCACCAGGGGCGCGATGTCGCGCGCCAAGGCCTCGATCCGCGCGACGCGGTCGGCCTGCGACCCGAGTTTGTTGTGGAAGGTGACCGAAGACAGGCCCGCGGCCATCCCTTCAAGCCCCTTCGTCTTGACGGTGCGCAGGTCGTTTTCCCAGAAAAAGCGCGCGTCCGACAGGCGTGCTGACAGCACCTTCTGGTTGCCCGCAAGGATCGTGGCGCCATGGTCGCGGGTTTCGATGTTCGCCACGGTGACGAAGCGTTCGATCCGGCCCGTTTTCGGATTGCGGACGGAAAAGAACTTCTGATGCTCGCGCATGCTGGTTTGCAGCACCTCGGGGGGCAGGCCAAGAAACGCCTCATCAATCGCGCCCATCAGCACGACGGGCCATTCGACAAGGCCCGCCACCTCGGCCAGAAGGCCCGCATCCTCGACCACTTCAAGGCCGTTGGCGAAGGCCTGGTTTGTGGCTTCGGCCCAGATTGCATCGGCGCGTTCGGCCGGGTCAAGGATCACGCGGTTCTGCTTGAGCTTGGCGGCGTAATCCTCGAACGAGGTGACGGCAAAGCGCCCCTTGCCCATGAAACGGTGGCCTTCGGTGGTGTTGCCGGCGGTGATGCCATCCACGGACATGGGCACCACTTCGGCGCCCGCCTCGGTGGTCAGGATGCAGAGGATGGATTGCAGCGGACGCACCCAGCGCAGGCTGCCCGCGCCCCAGCGCATGGATTTGGGCCAGGGGAAATTGCGGATCGCGCTTTCCAGCACCTCGGCCACGATCTGGGCCGCCGGACGGCCCGGCTTTTCGATGACGGCGAAGAAGACGCGCGCCTTGCCCGCGTCGCGTTCTTCCAGCTGGTCGCGGGTCAGGCCCGCGCCGCGCAGAAAGCCCTCGATCGCCTGTTCGGGCGCATCCACGCGGGGGCCCTTGCGTTCCTCGCGCAGGGTGGGCGAATTGGCCAGCACCCCTTCGATGGCCAGCGTCAGGCGGCGCGGCGTGGAAAAGGCGGCAGCCCCGGCATAGGTCAGCCCGGACTCGACCAGGCCGTTGGTCACAAGTTTCTTCAGGTCATCCGCCGCCCGCGCCTGCATGCGCGCGGGGATTTCCTCGGAGAAGAGTTCAATCAGAAGATCGGGCATGAATCGGTTTCCTTGGCGCGGAGATCAGTTTTCCTGCGGGGGCGGCGGGCAATCGGCGGGGGCGGGTTGTCCGTCAAAGACCACTTCGCCGCAGCGGTTGATCTGCTGCCAGACATAGCCGCGCCCGTCCGAGGTGACCGCGACGATGCGGTCGATGCCATAGCGGATGTTCTCGGTGCCCATGAAGGCCTGTGCTGTGCCTGATTCCAGCGCCGCGCCCAGTTCGCGGGCGTCGAAACAGTCGAACCACTTGGGCGCGACCAGCGGCACGGCGCCCTGGTAGGGCTGATAGGTGGCGACCATCTGGTCAAGCGACAGATCGGTGCGGAAACAGGCGCGGTAGCGGATCGGGCTGCTGTCGGAATCGATGGCCTGGAACGCGGCATGGGGCAGCGGTTCCGCCTGCCCTGTCGCAAGCGCCACGATCTGCACGTCATCGGGGCCAGAGGCCGCGATTTCATCGTAAAAGCCATAGACCTGCAGGTAATACATCGCCACACCGCCGATCAGCGCGGCAGACAGGATCAGGACTGCGAGAAACTTGCCCATTACGCGGCCCACCCGCCGGCGTCGGTCTGCACGAAGGCATCGGCGCATTGCTTGGCCAGCGCGCGCACCCGCCCGATATAGGCCTGACGTTCCGTGACCGAGATCACGCCGCGCGCGTCCAGCAGGTTGAACAGGTGGCTGGCCTTGATGCACTGGTCATAGGCGGGATGCGCCATGATGATGCGTTTCCCGGTCTTGGGATCCTCGGCAGGCAGCGCCAGAAGGCGGGCGCATTCGGCCTCGGCATCTTCGAAATGGCGCAACAGCATCTCGGTGGTGGCCGCGTCGAAGTTGTGGCGGCTGTATTCCTCTTCGGTCTGGCGGAATACATCGCCATAGGTCAGCGGAATGGGCGCGTCGGGATCGTTATAGGGCATGTCCATCACGTGATTCACGCCCAGCACATACATGGCCAGACGTTCCAGGCCATAGGTCAGCTCGCCCGAGACGGGGTGGCAGTCATGCCCGCCGACCTGCTGGAAATAGGTGAACTGGCTGACTTCCATCCCGTCGCACCAGACTTCCCAGCCCAGACCCCAGGCGCCCAGCGTGGGGCTTTCCCAGTCATCTTCGACAAAGCGGAGGTCATGCAGCGCCATGTCGATGCCGATCGCCTCGAGGCTGCCAAGATAAAGCGCCTGCAGATCGGGGGGGCTGGGTTTGATCAGCACCTGGTACTGGTAATAGTGCTGCAAGCGGTTGGGGTTTTCGCCATAGCGCCCATCGGTCGGGCGGCGCGAGGGCTGCACATAGGCGGCGGCCCAGGCTTTGGTGCCAAGGCTGCGCAGCGTGGTGGCGGGGTGAAAGGTTCCCGCGCCCACTTCCATGTCATAGGGCTGCATCACGGCGCAGCCCTTGGAGGCCCAATAGGCCTGAAGCCTCAGGATGATTTCCTGGAAACTGCGCGGCGTGCCGCCTGTCCCTGCCATGCTCATGCGTCCAACGCTCCTGACTCGGTTGCCCCGGCGCCCTGCCCGCCCGATTTTCAGGCAGCAGATCGCGCGCTCTACCTATTGCCCGCGCCGGATGGGGTCAATTGCACGATCACGCATTATTCGGATGCATGCCGGGCGGGATTTGTTAAAACGGGGCCGCTAAGACCCGAACGGGACAGATCTATAAAGGCAGGGGCACTGAATTTTCATGTTGAGACAGGTTTTCGCGGTCGTTTTCTTTGTTTTGTTGATGGTGCGCGGCGCCTGGGCGCAGGAAGAGGTCGTCTGGGTCCAGATCGAGGCCCGCCCGACCCTGGCGGAAGCGCAGGACCGCGCGCGCAGCTACGGCGCGCAATTGCCTGACGTGAACGGATTTGTCCTGCCCAGCGGCTGGTATGCGCTGGCGCTGGGGCCATATACGCGCGCCGATGCCGAACAGGTGCTGCGCGTCTACCGCGCCGAAGGCACCGTGCCCAATGACAGTTTCATCGCCTTCACCAGCAGTTTCCGGCAGCAGTTCTGGCCGGTGGGCGCGAACCTGCTGAGCCTGCCGGAGCCGGCCACGCCGCCCGACGCCTCTGCCGCGCCCGAGCCCGAGGCGCAGCCCGTGGTGACGGACGATGCGGGGATTCCGCAACCGCCCTTGCCGGACGAGTCGCCCAACGAGGCGCGCGCCAGCGAGGGGCAATTGTCGGGTGCCGAGCGCGAGGCGCTTCAGGTGGCGCTGAAATGGGCCGGGTTCTATGACGGGGCGATTGACGGTGCCTTCGGGCGGGGCACGCGCGCCTCGATGTCGGCATGGCAGGCGGCCAACAATTTCCAGCCCACCGGCATCCTGACCACGTTGCAGCGCGCGACGCTGCTGGGGCAATACAATGCCGTGCTGTCCGGGCTGGACCTGCAGACCGTGCGCGACGAGACCGCCGGGATCGAAATGGTCCTGCCGCTGGGGGCCGTCAGCTTTGACCGGATCGAACCGCCTTTCGTGCATTACGAGGCCAGCGGCGACATTGACGCGCGCGTGCTGCTGATCAGCCAGGAAGGCGACCAGGCGACGATGTTCGGCCTTTACGACATCATGCAGACGCTGCGGATCGTGCCGACCGAAGGCCCGCGCGAACGGCGCGAGGACGGGTTCGTCCTGATCGGCCAGGGGGGCGATTTCGTGTCGCATACCGAGGTGACGCTGCGCAATGGCCGGATCAAGGGCTTTACCCTGGTCTGGCCCGCCGGTGACGAGGATCGCCGCCTGCGCCTGCTGGGCGAGATGCAGAAAAGCTTTACCCGGATCGACGGGGTGCTGGATGTCATCGCCGATGCGCCGGGCGCGCAGCGCATCGACCTGGTGGCCGGTCTGGAAATCCGCAAACCGCGCCTGACGCGGTCGGGCTTTTACGTCGATGGGCAGGGCACTGTCGTCACCTCGGGCGATGCGGTCGCGGGCTGCGGGCGGATCACGCTGGACAATGACACCGAGGCCAGCGTTCTGGGGCAGGATACAATCCTGGGAATCGCCGTGCTGCGGCCTGACCTGCCGCTGGCGCCGATGGTGACGGCCGCCTTCCAGACCGTGACGCCGCGGCTGCAATCAGAAGTCTCGGTCGCTGGGTTTTCCTATGGCGGCATCCTGAGCGCGCCGACGCTGACCTTTGGCCGGCTGGCCGATCTGCAGGGGCTGAACGGCGAGCAGAACCTCAAGCGGCTGGAGATGGAGGCCCTGCCCGGCGATGTCGGCGGTCCGGTTCTGGATGCCAGCGGCGCGGTGGTGGGCATGCTGAGCGCGCAGGCCCTCGACGGGCGTCAATTGCCGCCCAACGTCAGCTTCAGCGTGGATGCCAGCGCGATCCGCGCGCTGCTGGACAGCCTTGGCGTCACCTCGACCCTGTCGACGCAGACCAGCGCGCTGCACCCGGTGGACATGACGCGGCAGGCCAGCGCGATGACGGTCCTGGTGGGCTGCTGGGACTGATCCAGTCCCGTCAGGCGCGCCAGAAACTGACGGTGAAGACCGCGAAGACCACCAGAACCTCAAGCCGGCCCACGAACATGGCGAAGCTGAGGATCCATTTGGCGGTATCGTTCAGCCCGGCGAAATTTCCCGCCGGGCCGATCTGATCGCCAAGACCGGGGCCGATATTGGCCATGGCGGTGGCCGCCCCCGAGATGGCGGTGATGAAATCCAGCCCCGTCAGCGACAGCGCCACGGCGACAATGCCCAGCGTCAGGACGAAAAACCCGAAAAAGGAAATCACCGAATCCATCACGTCATCGGTGATGGGCGCGCCTTCGAAACGGGGAATGAAGATGCCGTTGGGGGATTGCGTCTTGCGGATCTGCGCCCGGATCGACGAGAAGAGGATCTGGTAGCGGAAGATCTTGACCGAGCAGGCGGTAGAGCCCGCGCAACCGCCGATCAGGCCGATGAAAAAGAACATCCCCACCAGGAAACTGCCCCAGGTCATGTAGTCGACACTGGCATAGCCCGTGCCCGTCATGATCGAGGTGATGTTGAACAGGGCCTCGCGGAAGGCCTGTTCGGGGTGATGGGGGAAAATCGTCGTCAGGATCGCGGCGGTTCCCATGGCAAGGCCCATGATGATCCCGATGAACCAGCGCACCTGCGTATCACGCCACAGCGGACGGGCCGAGCCGTTGAGCAGCTGCACGTAGCGCACGAAGGGCAGCGCCGCGAGGACCATGAACACAGAGGCGGCATATTCCATATTGCCCGAAAACGCCCCGAAAGAGGCGTCATAGGTCGAAAACCCGCCGGTCGAGATGGTGGTAAGCGCATGAACCGTGGCGTCGAAGGCATTCATCCCCATCAAGAGATAGGTGAACATGCAGGCCACGGTCAGCCCGACATAGATGATCGATATCTGCGAGGCGATGGCGCTGGCGCGGGGCAGGATCTTGCCCATCGTCTCGAAGGCTTCGGATTTGAAGATCTGCATCCCGCCCACGCGCAGTTCGGGCAAAAAGACCATGGCCACGACGATGATGCCGATCCCGCCCAGCCATTGCAGGATGCCGCGCCACAGCAACAAACCCTTGGGCAGATCGTCAAGGCCCACGAAAACGGTGGATCCGGTCGTGGTCATGCCGGACATCGCCTCGAAAAAGGCATCGACAAAGCGCGCCTCGGTCGCGCCCAGCATGAAGGGGATAGAGCCGAAGAAGGGCAGCACCAGCCAGACGCTACTGGTTAGAATGAAGGTCTGCTGCAGGGTCAGCCCCTCTTTCGCGCCATTGCTGCAGGCCAGCGAAATCAGGCTGCCGGTCAGAAAGGTCAGCACCGCGGCTTCGAAGAATACGGGCCAGTGGCCCCTGCCCTCGGCAAGGTCCACGGTCAGCGGCGGGATCATGGTCAGCCCGAGGGCCGCGACCAGAAGGCCGATCACATATCCGACGGGGCGCAGGTCCAACATGGGGCAAGGCTTGGCCGCAGCGCGCGACGCTGTCAAGCGTCACACCGCCACGGCCGCATTTCCGGGGACTAGCCCTCAGATGTAGAACATGTCGCGGAACACATGCCGCGGGATGTCGTCGCGGGTGATGCCGATCTTGGCCAGTTCGGCATCGGTCAGGGCATTGAGGGCTTCGATCTGGTCCATGCGGGACTTGCGGTGCATGTAGGCGTTGATGCCTTGACCCATGTTGGCAAAGAACGCGTCGATCCGCGCCATCAGGCGGGCGCGCGTGTCGATTGCGGTATCGTGCAGGTTGGTCGTGTGGGTAGCCATGTTAAACCTCGTTCGCGTTGGTTCTGTGTCTCCCTTGCCGATCAAGTTAGGTCAGCCTTTATGACTTTACCACCACCAATGCTGCATTGCGGCAATGCGTTCAGCGCAAGGCGTGGCCGGGTCGCAGACCGCAAAGGGTTGCAGAACGCAAAAGGGCCGCCCCTTGGGGCAGCCCTTTTTCACATGGCGCAAAGCGGTGTAGCGCCTTGTGCGTTACGACCACCACAGGTCGCGGAACACGTGCTGCACGATCTGGTCGCGGCGCAGGCCCCGGGCCGCCAGTTGCGCATCGCTCAGGTTTTGCAGGGCTTCGATCTGGTCGATCCGGCTGCGGCGGCGGGTATAGGCCTCGAAGGCGCGGGCGAACCAGGCGCGCAGGCCGGTGCCGTCAAAGCCTTGCAGGGCGGAAATATTCGTCGTGTTGCTGCTCATCTCTGTCATCCTCTTGTCGTCACCCGTTGGCGGGTTCAGGGGGGAGATAGGCAAGCATGGCCACGGCGACTACCGCCATTTCGGCATTGCCGCCTTGCGGTTTCTGCAACGCAGCATCTCCGCGCATCGGCCTGGCGCAGTGAAAAGGCCGCCGCCGGGTCTTGACCGGGCGGCGGCGACGTTGGCGGGTGTGCAGAGCGGCAGGCGTACCGGCCCGATGCCTCAACCGACGTGGAACAGGGTATTGAACAGCTTGGGATCGACGCTGTCGCTGGCGAAGGTGGTGCCTTCGGTCAGGATGCTGACCGCATCGTGGCTATGCAGGCTTTCCTGATGGCTGGCGACCACGCGGAAATCGCCCACACGCTCATCCTGCTGAAGCTGCGCACAGAAAAGGCGCGCCGCATCCTCGACAAAGATCGGGTTAGCGGCATTGAGTTCGGCAAATGCCTGTTCATCCTCGCGCTTGACCATGACCTGCGTTTCGGTCGGCACGGCGCTGCGGGCCATGTCGATCACATCCTCGAACCACAGGCAGGCGCCATCCAGAACCTCGGCCGAGATGCGGGCGACGGAGCGCTGCGAATGCGGCGTGGCCAGCTGACCGCGCGACCGGCGGGCATGTTCGCTCAGTTCCAGCGAGCAGGGGCAGGTCGAGGAATACACATAGTCCAGGTGGATGATCTTCTTGCGCACACCGGCCTTTTCGATCAGTTCCAGCGCGATGTCGTAATACTGGTATCCTTCCAGCCCCGACCGCAGCGACATGATCTTGACCGGGTAGGAAAAGCGCATCTGGATGCGCGCATCGAAACTGTCCAGATCGGTCATGTAATCTTCAAGCGCGGCCTCGATCACCTCGAAGCTGAAGGTCTTGTCCGAATGCTTGTAGAAGGACCGCATGATCCGGGACATGTTGATGCCCTTCTTGTCGGCCTCAAGGCTGACGGTGCCGGTCACGCTGGTCTCAAGGGTCAGGTCGCCATTGTCACGGGTATGAAAGCGGATCGGCAGGCGGAAATTGGAAATGCCTACATGCTGGATCTGCTGGCGCGCGCCGCGGATCAGGCTGGAGGGGCCATTCTGCAGGTCGGGCAGGCTGTCCTTGTAGGCGCTATCAACCTCGAACCCGTAGGGATAGGCGCGCGACAGCACCGGATATGCCGAGGGTTCGCGCCCCGGCAGCAGACGCGCCAGCGACGGGTCAAGATCCGCGATCTCTTCCTCGGACGCGCGGGCAGCCCACTGGCGCAACCGTTCAAGCGCCTCAGCCGCGTCTTCCCGGCTGGGCATACGATCAAGATCGGGCGTGTGAATGTTCATGAGGGGCCCCTTCGCGTCATGATGCCATCCTAAAATAGGATGGTTGCTGCCTGATTACCACTTACGAAGATATTTACGTCGGACGCGACAGATCGGATCATTCGACCGGGCAGAAATCGTGCAGGGCGCGCCGGGGCGACGTCGCGGCA
>JAJLKH010000011.1:0-13289 GCA_033839205.1 Rhodobacterales bacterium
ATGCCGGTGATGTGGTTGATGCGGATGCTTTCGATCTTCTCGGCCGGTTTCAGCATCCGCTCCACCACCTCGGGCAGGGTCTTGATGCGCGCCTCATCCAGCTTCATCGCCATCAGTTCGGCGCTCTGGCTGTTTTCGGCGATGATGACGGCGCTGCGGCCCTCGGCCTCGGCCAGAAGCTTGGCCTTCTGCGCCTCGGCCCGCTCCAGCATCGCCTTCGCCTCGGCCTCGGCCATGGCCAGCATCGTGCCCACTTCGGAGCGGACGCGGGTATCGTCCACCTCGGCCTGTTCGGCGGCGCGGATCAGGGCCAGAACCTTTTCGCGGTCGGCGGCGGCCTGTTCGCGGATGGTGCGGACCTTCTCCTCGGCCTCGGCCCCGGCGGCGGTGGCGGCAATCGCCTCGGCCTCGGCATGGGCTTCCTCGACCCGCTTGGCGGCCAGACGCACCGCGTTTTCGGTCTTGGCCAGCGCGGTCGCCAGTTCGGCGGCAAGGCTCTGCTCGCGCAATTCGCGGTCCTTGTTGATCTCGGTCAGCCGCACCTCGCGCTCACGCGCAATGCGCGCCGCCTCGCGCCGCTTTTCGGATGTCGCCTGCTCCTCGGCGGTTTCGGCCATGGACCGCGACCGCGCGATCTCGATCTCGCGCTGCTGGGTGATCATCGCCTCTTCTTCCTCGCGGCTGATGGTCAGCTTGCGCTTGGTCGCATCCAGCTGGCTCTGGCGCACGGCCACCTCGGCATCCGCCTCGATCACCGCGCGTTCCTTCTTGTTGACCGCGATGATCTCGGCGAGGCGTCGCATCCCCAGCGCGTTGAAGGCGTTGTTTTCATCCAGCGCATGGAACGGCGTCTGGTCGATCCGGGTCAGCGACACGGATTCCAGCAGCAGACCGTTCTGCGCCAGGTTGTCGGTCAGGATCTCGGACACCTCGCGCGCATATCCGGCGCGGTTGTCCTGCAATTCATCCATGGTGTAGCGCGCGGCAACCGACAGCATCGCATCGACCAGCTTGCCCTCAAGTGTTTCGGCCAGGTCGGCGGACCGGAACGACTTGCCCGCCAGCGCCTGCGCCGCCGTCGCCACACCTTCGGCCGTGGCGCGCACCCGCACATAGAATTCCGCGCCCACATCCACGCGCAGACGATCCTTGGTGATGATGGATTTCGGCCCCAGCCGCTCGATCTCAAGCTTGGTGGTCCGCATGTTCACCTCGGACACCTTGTGCAGGAACGGCAGCGCGATGCAGCCCCCGTCAAGAACCACCCGCTGCCCCCCGGCACCGGTTCGCACCAGGCTGACCTCTCGGGTGGCCTTGCGATAGTATCGGTTGAGGAAAAGGATCACCAGGATCGCCAGGACAATCACAACGATCAACGTCACAAATACCGTCATTCCGTCATCTCCAGTACCTTGCGCACGGGCGCGCCCGGCCGGCGCCCCCAACGATCTTGATCCTCGACCAGGAACTTGGACAAACATATGTTTGTTCAGAATCCAAGCGTAGGCCTATGTCGAAAAACCTGTCAACACTCATCACCGGGGTTATTTGACGCTACGGCAACCACAGCCGGGCTGGCAAGCGGCGAATGCGCTCGACCCATATTCCCGAAAAGGGCTGGAACGCGCCCCGAAACGCCCCCTTTCGATCCCGGCAAAACTGTTTGCAAGGCAACAAAAACCCTTGCGTTCTTGGTGTGGCGCGGTGCCTCTCAGGCGCAGGACCCTGCGATCACCTCCAGGCCTATCTTCAGAGACTCGATCATGTCTTCCAGATTCATCGAGGCCAGATCGGCCCGCTGATGCATTTCAAGGAGGCTCTCGTCTGCCACTTCGTTAAGCAGCTCTGCCACCTGCGCGGGCAGGTAGGGAAGATGAACAAAGCCTGAGATTGTGCCGGGGTGATTCCGTACACAATGGTGCATCGCCACATAGGCCGTGGCATTGCAAAGATATGTCCCCGCGCTGCCCGATTGCCGGCACGGCAGCCCCGCGGATCGGATCGCCGCCTGCATCGCGTCACCGGGCAGCGTCGTCAGGTATCCGTCAGGCCCGTCATCGACCACCTTGCCGTTCTGGCGATGCCCTGCATTGTCCGGCAATTCGAACCATGACCAGTTGGCCGCCACCCTTTCGATCCGGATCATCGGCTCACCCGGCCACAGCCCCAGCGACACGATCGCGCGCGGGCGCAAGGCATCGATCATCGCGGGCAATTCCTGCCTGACCTTGTGAAAATCCACCGCCAGCCCCTGCCCGCGCACCGCCATGCCCCCGATGGTCATCCCGTCCAGCGCCAGCGCCACCTGTTCCGACGGGTTGGCGCTGCGGCCCGCATAGCTTTGAAAACCGGTCACCAGGATCATGGCCTTCTCCTTGCGCAAGGGCGGCATCGCCTGCCCGGCGGACGATGCGGCATATCGCCCGATCCTGACGGCATTCTGCCCTGACAGGCAAGCCCCCGGACCGGCGCAGGCGGCGCGCGACAGCCAGTTGTCCTAAGATGTTGTAAATATATTTGACAAGCAAAGCGTCCTCTGTTGGAGTGCAGCCATTGGACAGCATCAGGAGGAAACGTGCCGTCCAGAACAAGCAATCCCGCGCTGGCCTTGCCATGCTCGCGGAGACGATGCGCTTACAGGGAGGAACCGATGCGTAGAATTCTTTTGACCGGTGCGGTCGCAATGGCGGCTGTGGCTGGACAGGCCAATGCACAGCAGATCAAGATCATGACCGGCCCGCAGGGCGGCTCCTGGTATCCGTTGGGCGGCGCGATCCAGTCGATGCTGGCCGATGACGGCATCAGCGTCCAGGTGCTGCCGGGTGGCGGTGTCGCCAACGCGCAGGGTGTGCAGGGCGGCCAGACCGATCTGGCCTTCGGCAACTCGATCTCGGTCGTGGATGCGCTGGAAGGCCGCGCGCCCTTCGAAGGCAAGGCCGACAACATCTGCCTGATGGCCACGCTTTATCCGCAGTATTTCCAGATGGCCGCCCCCAAGGACAGCGGGATCGCCTCGGTCGATGACCTGAAGGGCAAGCGCATCACCACGCAGCCGGTCGGCAATACCGCTGAACAGGTCATGCGCGCCATCCTGCAGACCGCAGGCATGAGCTACGAGGACATGCGCAGCGTCGATTACGTCTCCTATTCGGATGGTGTGGGCCTTGTGCAGGACGGCAATGCCGACATGTTCAGCGCGGGCACGACCGCGCCCGCCTCGGCGATCATGGATCTCGCCAACTCGACCGAGATCACGATGATCCCGCTGACCGAGGACTTCATCGGCAAGATGCGCGACAACATCAACCCCGGCTATGCCTCGCTGACCATCGCGGCAGGCACCTATCCCGGTCAGGACGCCGACGTGACGGCCGTGGGCTACATGACCCAGCTGATCGGCCGCTGCGATCTGGACGATGCCGTGGTGACCGCCCTGATGACCAACCTGTGGGAATCGCGCGGCGATCTGGCCACGATCAGCGCCGCGATGCGTGACATCACCCTCGAGAAGATGATGGATCCGGGCGGCGTGCCGCTGCACGCGGCGGCCAAGGCCTTCTACGAGGCGAACGCGGGCAAGTAAGCCCGGCAGACAGGCGGGCCGCCGCGCGCGGCCCGTCCCTACCCTTATTTCTGGCGGATGAACGCGATGCAGGCACTCGATGTCTGGCTCCGGCGCCTGACCGTTGCGGTCGCGGTGTCGATGAGCCTTTTTCACCTCTACGTGGCCTGGTTCGGCCCACCCAACGCTTTCACCTTGCGCGCGACCCATTTCGGCTTTGCCATGGCGCTGGCCTACCTGGCCTTGCCGATGACCGCAGCGCGCCGGGGCAAGGCACCGGGCTTCATCGACATCGCCTTCATGTGCGCGGCCCTTGCCGCCGCCAGCTATCCGCTGATCAACCAGACCTATTTCAACACGCGCATGGCCTATGTCGGCCCGGTCTCGGTGATGGACCAGGTCTTTGCCGTGATGATGATGGTCACCATCCTCGAGGCGACACGCCGCGCGATCGGCTTCATCCTGCCGCTGACCGCG
Source organism: Rhodobacterales bacterium (assembly GCA_033839205.1). Taxonomy (GTDB): domain Bacteria; phylum Pseudomonadota; class Alphaproteobacteria; order Rhodobacterales; family Rhodobacteraceae; genus Seohaeicola. Next base: position 4,040 of record JAJLKH010000011.1, read on the forward strand.
CTGATCTTCCTGGCCTACCAGGTCTTCTTCACCCAGGCCGATCTGGTCCGGCTGCTGGAATACCAGTACATGACCACCGACGCGCTTTTCGGCGTACCCGCGCAGGTCTCGGCCACCTATGTGGTGCTCTTCGTGATCTTCGGCGCGATGGCCGAACGCTTCGGCATCGGCAAGCTTTTCATGGATTTCGCGCTGGCGCTCACGGGCCATGCGGCGGGCGGCCCGGCCAAGGTGGCCGTGGTGACCTCGGGCCTTTTCGGTTCGGTCTCGGGTTCGGCCGTGGCCAACGTGATGACCACCGGCACCTTCTCGATCCCGCTGATGAAACGCATCGGGTATCGTCCGCAATTCGCCGGCGCGGTCGAAGCCGTGGCCTCGACCGGCGGGCAGATCATGCCGCCGATCATGGGGGCCGCCGCCTTCGTGATGGCCGAATTCATGGGCGTCAGCTACCTGACGGTGGCGGGCTACGCCCTGCTGCCGGCGCTGCTGTACTTCCTCGCCGTCTTTCTTGCCGTGCATTTCGAGGCACGCAAGCGCGGCATGAAGGGCCTGCCAAAGGCTGATCTTCCCCGCGTGGGAAAGGTCCTCAAGGACGAGGGGCACCTCTTCCTGCCGCTTGTCGTCATCGTCGGCATGCTGATGAGCGGCTATTCCGCCCCCTTCTCGGCGCTCTGCGGGATACTGTCGATCCTGCCCGTGGTGCTGATGCGCAAGACCACCCGCCACGAGGTGACGCTGCCCAAGGTGATCGACGCGCTGGAATCCGGCGCCGTCAACTCGGTCGCGGTGGCGCTGGCCTGCGCCACGGCGGGTATCGTGATCGGCGTGATCGCGCAGACCGGCCTCGGCCTGACCTTCACCGGCCTGGTCAAGGCGGCGGCGGGCCAGCAGCTGATCTTCGCGCTGATCCTGACGATGATCGCGGGCATCGTGCTGGGCATGGGTATGCCCACCACACCCGCCTATATCGTGCAGGTCGCCCTGCTGGTGCCGGCGCTCGTCAACATGGGTGTCAGCATTCCGGCGGCGCATATGTTCGTCTTCTACTACGCGATCCTGTCGGCCATCACGCCACCCGTGGCCATCGCCGTCTATGCCGCCTGCGGCATCGCGCAATCCCCGGTCATGGCGACATCCTGGATGGCGGTGCGTCTGGGGCTGACGGGCTATATCATCCCCTTCATGTTCGTCTTCGGCCCCTCGCTGCTGATGATCGGCACCTGGACCGAAATCGTGCTGACCGCCTTCAGCGCCACGATGGGGGTGACCTTCCTGGCCGCCGGCCTGACCGGGTTCCTGCTCAGGCCCACGGGATGGATCGCGCGCGGCCTTCTGGTGGCGGCGGCCCTGACGCTGATCAATCCGGGGCTTCTGACCGATGCGATCGGCCTTGGGCTGGCGCTTCTGGCCCTGCTGATCAACTCGCGCGAACGCTCCGACGCCTGGGACGAGGAACAGGGCGCACCGCGCGTCAGCCTGGCCGAAACCCTCAAGGCAGAGGCCGCGCAACGCGCCAAGCGCTGATCGCGCCAGTCGAAAACAACCAAAGCCGGAGGGTCACCCCTCCGGCTTTGTCATGTCTTGCGCAATAAACGCGCGCGGCAGCGCCCTCAGCGCCCCTTTTCCTTGCGCCAGGCCGCGAAAGCCTCGGCATGTTCGGGCCTGGTGCCGGGATAAAGCCCGATGATCGACGCCCCGCCCTTGACCTGTTCCACCACGAAATCCTCGTAGACGGTCATCTCGGCGGCTTCGGCGGCAACTTCGGCCGCGATGTCCTGCGGAATCACGATGACGCAATCGGCATCCCCCACGATGATGTCACCCGGAAAGACCGGCGCATCGCCGCAGCCGATCGGCACGTTCAGATCCAGCGCCTCGTGCAGCGTCAGGTTCGTGGGGCTGGACGGGCGCGCGTGATAGGCCGGGATATCCAGACCCGCGATCTCATGCGCATCCCGAAAACCCCCATCGGTCACGACACCCGCCGCCCCGCGCATCATCAGACGCGTCACCAGGATATCCCCGGCCGAGGCCGCGCGCGGGTCCTTGCGGCTGTCCATCACCAGGACCGCCCCCTCGGGGCAGGTATCCACCGCCACGCGCTGCGGATGATCGGCATTGCGAAAGACCGCGATCCCGTTGCGATCCTCGCGCGCGGGGATATAGCGCAGCGTCACCGCGGGCCCCACCATGTTGCGCCCCTTCGGCGCCACCGGATGCACACCCTGGATCACCTGGCCGCGCAGCCCTCGCTTGTAAAGCACCGTCGCCAGCGTGGCGACGGACACACCCATCAACGTCTCGCGCAAATCCTTGTCCATCGCTCTCATCCTTCCTGCAGTTCGGCGGGCAGCAACGCGCCCGGCATGTTCTGATAGGCGACAGGCCGCAGGAACCGGCGGATCGCCATGGTGCCCACGCTGGTTGCGCCGAAATTCGTGCTGGCGGGATAGGGCCCGCCATGCACCATCGCATCGCAGACCTCGACCCCGGTGGGATAGCCATTGGCCAGCAACCGGCCCGCCTTGCGCTCCAGCACCGGCATCAGGCGGCGCGCGAGGTCCGTATCGGCGGCATCCATATGCAGCGTGCAGGTCAACTGCCCCTCCAGATCGCGGGCAATCGCCTCCATCTGCGCAAAGTCGCGCGCGGTGATAAGGATGCCCAGCGGGCCGAACACCTCGTGATGCAGCGCCGGGTTGGCCTGCCAGTCATCGCCGCTTACCCGCAGCATCACCGGCAGCGCCGCGCGCCCCTCGGCCTCGGTCGCCGCAAGCGCCTGCACACCGGGCGCGGCACAGGCCGCCTTGCAGCCCGCCCGATACGCCTCGGCGATGCCACCGGTCAGCATGGTCTGCGCAGCCACCTGCCCCAGCGCGGCCGCGGCAGTACCCGCGAAACGCTCCGCATCCGGCCCCGCGACGGCGATCACCACGCCGGGGTTGGTGCAGAACTGCCCGGCCCCCATGGTCAGGCTCGTGGCCCAGCCTTGCGCGATCGAATCGGCCCGCGCCGCCATCGCCGCAGGCAGCAGGAACATCGGGTTGATGCTGCCCAGCTCGCCGAAGAACGGGATCGGTTCGGGCCGCGACGCGCACAGATCGAACAGCGCGCGCCCCCCGCGCAGACTGCCGGTAAAGCCAACGGCGCGGATCAGCGGATGGGTGACCACCGCCTGCCCCACCGCATTGCCACCCCCCTGCAACAGCGAAAACACCCCCGCAGGCATCCCGCAGCGCCGGATCGCGGCATGAATCGCCTCGGTCACGATCTCGGCGGTGCCGGGATGGGCCTGATGACCGCGCAGCACCACAGGACATCCCGCCGCCAGCGCGGATGCCGTGTCGCCCCCGGCGGTCGAAAAGGCCAGCGGAAAGTTCGACGCGCCGAACACCGCCACCGGACCCAGCGGGCGCTGGATCATGCGGATCTCCGGGCGCGGCAAGGGCTGCCGGTCGGGCAGCGCCGGATCGACGCGGATATCCAGATGATCCTCCTTCAGGATATGCGCCGCAAACAGGCGCAATTGCCCCGTAGTGCGCCCGCGTTCGCCTTCGATGCGCGCCTGCGGCAGACCGCTTTCCTGGCAGGCGATCTCGGTAATGGCCGTCGCGCGGGCCTCGATCTCATCGGCGATGGCCTGCAAGAAGGCGGCCCGTTCGGCGCGGCTCGTCTGGCCATAGGTCCAGAATGCCTCTTCGGCGGCGCGGCAGGCCTGATCGACCAGCACGGGCGTCGCCTCGGCGAAATCATGCGCCGGTCCATGCGCCGGGTCGGAACGGAACGTCGCCGCGCCGCCGATCCAGTCGCCTGCGATCAAGTGGCGTCCATGGGGAACAAAAGTCATGCTGCTTATCCTTCAGGTCAGGTTGTTCTCGCGCAGGAACCGGTCCAGTTGCGCGGTTTGTGCGGCGGTCAATGGCCAGGCCGAGGGCGGGCGCGTCGGCCCGCAATCCAGCCCCATGGCGGCCAGCGCGGCCTTGACGCCGGTCACGTTGGCGCCATTCATCTCGGCCGCGCGAATATCCTCGAAGACCTTCATCCCCGCGATCAGCGCATTGGCGCGGGCATAGCTGCCCGCCTCCAGCGCCTCATGGATCGCCATCGACCGCTCCGGCCAGACATTGATCAGGCCCGAGGTGAACCCCCGCGCCCCCACGGCATAAAAGGCCGGCGCCCAGATCTCGGCCAGCCCGCCAACCCAGACGATGCCGGGATCGCAGGCGGCCTTGGCCTCGGCCAGGCGCATTGGGTTGGGCGTCGCCCATTTGACGCCGCGCACGCCGGGCACCGCGCAGAGTGCGGCAATGGCATCTGTGCCGATGGCGTCATTGCGCAGATAAAGCATCATCGGCAACCCGCCCGAGGCGTCGCTGACCGCATGCAGATAATCCACGATCCCGCGCGGGGCCACGAAAGGATCGGGCGGCTGATGCACCATCAGCGCCGCCGCCCCCGCATCCGCCGACACCCGCGCCAGCCGGCAGGCATCGCGGATACCGCGCCCCACGCCGGCCAGCACCGGCGCGCGATCCCCGACCATGCCGACCACCTCGCGCGCCATGGTGCAGGCCTCCTCGGTGGTCAGCGCATAGAATTCACCCGTATTGCCGTTGACCACGGGGATATGCATCCCCGCCCCCAGGGCGCGGTCGATGATCGGCGCCAGCCGCCCGGGCGCGATATCGCCCTGCGCGTCGTATGGCGTGACAAGAATGCCCGAGATGCCGGTCAATGCGGTATCAAGATCACGTGCCATCAGAAGATATCCGGCTCGCCCGCGGCAGGCCCATGCGCGCGCGTCAGGTAATCGAAATCGCAGCCCGTATCGGCCTGTCCCACATGTTTCGAAAACATGTAGCCCCAGCCGCGCTGATATCGTGGTTCCGGCGGCGTCCATGCGGCGCGCCGCGCCTCCAGTTCGGCCTCGGGCACCAGCATGTCCAGACGCCGCGCCGCCAGATCCAGCCGCACGGTATCGCCCGTCCTCAGCAAGGCCAGCGGCCCTCCGATGAACGCCTCGGGCGCAACATGCAGCACGCAGGCGCCATAGGATGTGCCCGACATCCGCGCATCCGAAATCCGCAACATGTCACGGTACCCCTGCTTCAGCAGCGCCTTGGGAATGGGCAGCATCCCCCATTCGGGAAAACCGGGGCCACCCAGCGGCCCCGCGTTGCGCAGGACCATCACGTGATCGGGCGTCACCTCAAGGTTCTCGTCATCCACCGCCTTCTTCATCTCGGGGTAGCTGTCAAAGACCAGCGCCGGTCCTTCATGGGTGTAGAACTTCGGATCGCAGGCCGCGGGCTTGATCACCGCCCCGTCAGGGCACAGGTTGCCGCGCAGCACCGCCAGCGACCCCTCGGCATAGACCGGGTTCGACAACGGGCGGATCACGTCGTCATTATAAACCTGCGCGGCGGCTATATTCTCGCCCACCGTCGTGCCCGCCACCGTCATGCAGGACAGATCCAGCCGGTCGGCAATCTGCTTCATCATCGCCAGCAAACCGCCCGCGTAATAGAAATCCTCCATCAGGTAATCGCTACCCGAGGGGCGGATATTCGCCAGCAAGGGCGTCACGCGCCCCAAAGCGTCCAGATCGTCAAGGCTCAGGTCCACGCCCGCGCGCCGCGCCATCGCGATCAGATGCACGACCGCATTGGTGGAACACCCCGTCGCCATCGCCACGATCGCCGCATTGCGCACCGCCGCGGGCGTCACGATCCGGTCAGGCGTCAGATCCTCCCAGACCATCTCGACGACGCGCCGCCCGCTGCCGCTGGCCATGCGCCCGTGATTGCTGTCGACGGCGGGGATCGACGAGGCGCCCGGCAGCGTCAGGCCCAGCGAATCCGCGATGGCCGTCATCGTGCTCGCCGTGCCCATCGTCATGCAGACGCCATGGCTGCGCGCGATCCCACCCTGCACTCCGCGCCATTCCGCGTCCGAGATATTGCCCGCGCGCCGCTCGTCCCAGTATTTCCAGGCATCCGACCCCGACCCCAGCACGCGCCCCGCGTAATTGCCCCGCAGCATCGGCCCCGCCGGCATGTAGATGAACGGCACCCCCGCCGACAGCGCCCCCATGATCAGCGCGGGCGTGGTCTTGTCACAGCCCCCCATCAGCACCACACCGTCAAAGGGATGCGAGCGGATCACCTCCTCGGTCTCCATCGCCAGCATGTTGCGGTAGATCATCGATGTGGGCTTGGTGAACTGCTCGTCCACCGACAGCACCGGCATCTCCACCGGAAAGCCCCCCGCCTGCAACACGCCGCGCTTCACCTCCTTGGCCCGTTCGGGAAAATGCCCGTGGCACGAATTGATCTCGGACCATGTGTTCAACACGCCGATGATCGGCTTGCCGCGGAATTCCTCCTCGGCATAGCCAAGCTGCATCATGCGCGACCTGTGGCCAAAGCTGCGCAGGTCGTCCGGGGCGAACCATCGCGCGGATCGCAGGGTATCGGGGGTCTTGGTCATCGGGGGGTCCTTCGGGTCTTGGGGGCTGCGGGAATTGCGGCTATAGCGTTCAGTTGAAAAGTCTCAGGAAACGGGAGGTTCCATGTCGCGCAATCGTCTGAAAACCGGATTGGCCGAAAGGCGGCCCATGGCTGGGCTCTGGCTCTCGCTCGATGCACCCGCCGCCACCGAGATCGCGGCAGGCAGCGGCGCCGACTGGCTGCTGATCGACATGGAACATTCGGCCACGGGGCTCGAGTCCGTCGTGCATCACCTGCGCGCGGCCATGGCGGGCCCGGTCGAAGCCGTGGTGCGCGTGCCAAGCGCCGAACCCGTCATGGTCAAGCGGGCGCTGGACCTGGGCGCGCGCAGCCTGATGTTCCCGATGATCGACAGCGCCGAGGATGCAGCCCGCGCCGTCAGCTACACGCGCTATCCGCCGGATGGCATGCGCGGCCTGTCCATGACCACGCGCGCCAACAATTACGGGCGCGATCCGGGATATCTGAAGGGGCATGTCGATGATCTCTGCGTCATCGTGCAGGTCGAAACCCCGCAGGCGGTGGCCGCCATCCCGCAGATCGCCGCCGTGCCGGGTGTCGATGCGATCTTCGTGGGCCCCGCCGATCTGTCGGCAGCCATGGGTCACCTTGGCGGCGCCCAACACCCCGAGGCGCAGGCCATGATCGACCGCGCCCGCGCCTTGGCCGCCGAGGCGGGCAAACCCATCGGCATCCTCGGCTTCGGCACCGATCTTGCGCGCGGCTATTTTGCCCGCGGCTTCGATTTCGTGGCCGTGGCGGGCGACAGCTGGCTTCTCGCGCGGCAGATGGATGCCATCATCGCCAGCCTCAAGGGCTGATCGCCTCATGCCCGCCGCTCCTGATCCGTGACGCGGCGGCGGGCCTGCACCAGGTGATAGCTCATCAGCAGCGCCGCGCCCTCGGCATCGCGACTGCGGATCGCCTCAAGGATCTGGCGGTGCTCGTCCAGCACCGCCTCGATCCGCGCCTCGCTGCCCGCGCTGGTCAATTGTTGCGCCACCCCGATGGCCTGCAGCATCAAGCCGCGTGTCGCGTTCAGCATGTCGCAGAAAATTTCGTTGCCGCTGGCTTCCGCCACGGCCATGTGAAAATCGAAATCGGCCTCGCGCACGGGTTTGCGCGCGCGCATCGTGCGTTCCATGTGATCCAGCGCCGCCTCGATCCGTTCGATGTCGCGCGGCGTGGCGCGCAGGGCGGCATGGCGGGCGGCGGCGGCCTCCAGCGACAGGCGCGCCTCCATGCAGCGCATCAACCCCGCCACGTCATCGGCGCGCGCATGTTCGATCAACCCCTGCGGCGGGCGGCGGCGCACGAAACTGCCCACCCCGTGCTGCGCCGCCACGATCCCGTCATCGCGCAAACGTGCCAGGGCCTCGCGCACAACGGGGCGCGACACCTCGAACCTTTCGCTGATCTGATGCTCGGACGGCAGCTTGTCGCCTTCCGCCAGCTGCCCGGATGCGATCAGCTCAAGAATGCGGCCATAGATCTGGTCGGCCAGCGTCTCGCGCTTGCGGATCGTGGCGTTCAGCAGCGGATCTTCGGATTTGCCCGGTGGCGTCATCGCGAACACCCGATGCGGACAGGTCTGGCTGTAACGAACATGGGCATTTCGGGCTGATCTCCTCTCTCCGGGATGCAGCATGCACATCCCGATGCATGTTGTAAACATTATTGACAACCCCAAGCCGTTCGGGCGAGACAGGGACAGCAGAAGCAAGGAGCGGGCGATGACACAGGCCAATACTTCAACGGCGCGCACGGCGGGCAAGGTTCTGGTGGATCAGCTTCTGGTGCATGGGGCCGATACCGCCTTCTGCGTGCCGGGCGAAAGCTATCTTGAAGTGCTGGATGCGCTGCATGACGTCGCCGACCGCTTCACCCTGATCAACGCCCGCCACGAGGCCGGCGCCGCCAACATGGCCGAGGCTTATGGCAAGCTGACCGGCAAGCCCGGCATCGCCATGGTCACCCGTGGCCCCGGCGCCTGCCATGCCTGCATCGGCGTCCACATCGCCCAACAGGACAGCACGCCGATGATCCTTCTGATCGGTCAGGTCGGGCGCGACATGATCGACCGCGAGGCGTTCCAGGAGGTGGATTACAAGCAGATGTTCGGCGGCCTTGCCAAATGGGTGGCCCAGATCGACAGCTCCGACCGCGTGCCCGAATATATGGCCCGCGCCTTTCGCGTGGCCACATCAGGCCGCCCCGGCCCCGTCGTGCTTGCCCTGCCCGAGGACATGCTGACCACATCCGTCACCGTCGCGGATGCCAGCCCCTACAGCGTCACACGTGCGCAGGTCACGCCGGCGCAGGTGGCGCAGATCACCGATCTTCTGGCGCAGGCCGAACGCCCCATGCTGCTGCTGGGCGGCTCTGGCTGGACCGATGCCGCAGCCGATGCCATCCGGCGCTTTGCCGAAGGCAACCGCCTGCCGGTGACCACCTCGTTCCGGCGGCAGGACGCGATTGACAACCGCTCGGACAGCTACGTGGGCGAATTCGGCACCGCCACCGCCCCCGCACTGCACAAGCGCATGGCCGAAGCCGACATGGTCCTCGTCCTCGGCGCGCGGCTGGGCGAGATGACCACCAAGGGCTACACAAACCTGACCCCGCCCCAGACCCGGCAACGCCTGATCCATGTCCATCCCGACCCGGACGAGATCGGCCGCGTCTATGGCCCCGAGCTGGGAATCGCCGCCGACATGGAAGGTCTGGCGCTGGCGCTG
>JAJLKH010000012.1:0-76212 GCA_033839205.1 Rhodobacterales bacterium
CCCAAGGACGACGCCGGGTTTCACGACCGGCCCCCCGCGGCGCTTAATTGATCGGGACGGCCGGGGGTGTGGGCCCGCGGCCAACCGTCACCCGCGCGCGCCCCGGGCGGGTCCGCGCGTCCCATGGGGCTGCAACCGGAAAGACCGAATGCTTCGCTTTACCATCCGCCGGATCTTTCAGATCATTCCGACCGTCATCGTGGTGGCCTTGTTGATCTTCGTGATCTTCAGCGTCGTCCCCGGAAGTTTCGCAGCCAGCCTGTTTTCCGATGGCAAGACCAACGCCGACCCCAAGCTGATCGCGCAGTTGAACGAGCAGTTCGGGTTGAACAAGCCGCTGCATGAACGCTTCTTCACCTATATGTGGGATCTGGCGCGGTTCGATCTGGGCACCAGCTTCCGCACGCGCCTGCCGGTGATCGACATGATCAACGACCGGATCTGGGCCAGCCTCAAGCTGGCCATTGCCGCGATGGTCTTTGCCATCGTGATCGGCGTTCCGCTGGGGTTCATGGCCGCGATGCGCCCCGGTTCGGTGCTGGATACGGTCACGATGATCGGCGCGGTGTCGGGTCTGTCGCTGCCGCAGTTCTGGCTGGGTCTTCTGATGATGATGCTGTTCGCGCTGCAACTGAACTGGTTGCCCAGTTTCGGTTATGGCGACGGGGCATTCCGAAACCTGGTGCTACCCGCGATGGCGCTGGGGGTTACGCCCCTTGCGCTGCTGGCCCGCACCACGCGGGCCGGGGTGCTGGATGTGATGAACGCCGATTTCATCCGCACCGCCCATTCCAAGGGCATGAGCGAGCCGCAGGTGGTGCGCTGGCACGTCGCCCGCAACGCGCTGGTGCTGATCGTGACAACTGTCGGTCTGCAATTCGGATCGCTGATCGGGCAGGCCGTGGTGATCGAGAAATTGTTTGCCTGGCCGGGTATCGGCTCGCTGCTGGTGGACAGCGTGGCGATCCGGGACATCCCGGTCGTTCAGGGCACCATTCTGGTGATCGTGCTGTGGTTTCTGGTGATCAACACGGCGGTGGACCTGATCTATGCGGCGATCGACCCGCGCATCAAGCAGGGGTGAGCGGCGATGAAGCTGGGTTTCAACATTTTCCTTGGCGGGTTTCTGACGCTGCTGGTGGTCTTTGGCGGTCTGTTCGCCCAATGGCTCGCGCCCTTCGATCCAGTAATGGACGCGAACCTGATGAACGCGGAAATGCCGCCTGACGCCGAATTCTGGTTTGGCACCGATGCGCAGGGCCGCGATGTCTATAGCCGCATCCTGTATGGCGCGCAGATCTCGTTGACGGTGGGGATCGTCTCGCAGCTGATCAACACGGTGATCGGCGTCGTGCTGGGCATGACGGCCGGCTATTGGGGCGGCTGGTGGGACGATTTCGTCAACGGGCTGACCAACGTGATGCTGGCCATCCCCTCGCTGATCTTTGCGCTGGCCGTCATGGCGGTGCTGGGGCCGGGCCTGGTGTCGCTGCTGATCGCGCTTGGCCTGACGAACTGGAGCTGGACTTGCCGGATCGCGCGCTCGTCCACCTTGTCGCTGAAGTCCCAAGGCTATGTGCAGGCGGCGCAGACGCTGGGCTATTCGGACCTGCGCATCATGTTCACCCAGATCCTGCCGAACATGATGGGGCCGATCCTGGTAATGGCCACGCTGGGCATGGGCGGCGCCGTGCTGTCCGAGGCGGCGCTGTCCTTCCTGGGCCTTGGCATCCAGCCGCCGTTCCCCTCGTGGGGCTCGATGCTGACCGATGCGCGCGAGATGATCCGTGTCGCCCCCTGGGCGGCGATTTTCCCCGGTGTTGCGATCTTCCTGTCGGTGCTGGGCTTCAACCTGCTGGGCGATGGGCTGCGCGACAGTCTTGACCCCCATATGAGGACGCGCAAGCTATGACGGCCCCGCTTCTCGACATCCGCAATCTTTCGCTGGCGGTGCCGCATGGGCGATCGTCGTTCCCGATCCTGCGTGAGGTTTCCTTCCAGATCATGCCCGGCGAAGCCTACGGGCTGGTCGGGGAATCCGGGTCGGGCAAATCTGTCACCTCGCTGGCCACCATGGGGCTCTTGAAAAAGCCGCTGAAGGTGACGGGGGGCGAGATCCTGTTTCAGGGCCGCGATCTGCTGAAACTCGGTCGGCGCGAGATGCGCAAGCTGCGCGGCGACCGCATTGCCATGATCTTTCAGGAACCGATGACGGCGCTCAATCCGCTGGCGACCGTCGGCCGCCAGATCGCGGAAATGTATGTGCTGCATCAGGGCAAAAGCTGGGACGAGGCTGGCAAGCTGGCGATCGAGGCGCTGGCCTCGGTGCGGGTGCCCAACCCGGACCGGCGCGCGACGAACTATCCGCATCAGATGTCGGGCGGGCTGCGCCAGCGCGTGATGATCGCCATGGCGCTGGCCAATGATCCTGAACTGCTGATCGCGGACGAGCCGACCACCGCGCTGGATGTGACCATTCAGGCGCAGATCCTGGACCTGATGCGCGAGTTGCAGGATGACACGGGCGCGGCGCTGCTGATGATCACCCATGACCTGGGCGTGGTGGCCGAGATCGCGGATGACGTGGCGGTGATGTACGCGGGCCGTATCGTGGAAAGCGGCCCCGTGGGCCGGATCTTCGACGAGCCGCAGCATCCCTATACGCTGGGGCTGATGGGGTCGATGCCGGCCATTGCGGGGCGGCAGGGGCGGCTTTTGACGATACCGGGCGCGGTACCCTTGCCCGCATCCATGCCGCAGGGTTGCCGTTTTGCATCGCGGTGCCCCTTCGTGCAGGACGCCTGCCGCAGCACAAGGCCGGACCTGTCGGACATGGGAGGTGGCCAGCGCGTGGCCTGCCTGCGCGCGCCCTTGGATACGATGGTGGGGGCGGCATGAGCGAGATCATCCTGGAAGCCGTCGACCTGCACAAACGGTTCACGCAAGGCGGCGGGCTGTTCGCGAAATCGACGACGATCCATGCGGTCAACGGTGTGTCGCTTCAGGTGCGGCGGGGCGAGACCTTTGCCATCGTGGGCGAAAGCGGCTGCGGGAAATCCACGCTGGCGCGACTGCTGTTGCGGCTGATCGAGCCGACCGAGGGGAGCGTGATCCACGAGGGGCAGGATTTGACCAACCTGGGCGCAGGCGCCATGCGGGCGCTACGGTCAGAGTTGCAGTTCATCTTCCAGGATCCGTTTTCGGCGCTGAATCCGCGCATGACGGTCGAGACGATCATCGGCGAACCGTTGCGTCTGCATACCGGGCTGGATGCAGCCGCGCGGCGCCGCAAGGTGGCCGAGTTGATGGCGCGCGTCGGCCTGCGCCCGGAAATGGCGGACAGGTATCCGCATGAATTCTCGGGCGGACAGCGGCAGCGGATCTGCATTGCCCGCGCGCTGGCCTCGGGGCCGAAGCTGGTGATCGGGGACGAGCCTGTCTCGGCGCTGGATGTGTCGGTGCAGGCGCAGATCGTGAACCTTCTGGAAGACCTGAAACAGGAATTCGGCCTGACCCTGGTGATCATCGCCCATGACCTGGCGGTGATCCGCCACATGAGCGACCGGATCGCGGTGATGTACCTGGGCGAGGTGGTCGAGCTGGCACGGACCGAGGATCTGTTCACCGCGCCGCGTCATCCCTATACGCAGGCGCTGCTGGCGGCCATTCCGGTGCCGGTTCCGGGCAGTGCGGCGGGGCGCAAGGTGCTGGGCGGCGATATCCCGTCACCGGCCAACCCGCCGGCAGGCTGCAAGTTCCACACCCGCTGCCCGCATGCGACCGATCTGTGCCGCAGCACGCGCCCCGAGCTGCAGGGCAAGGACCACCAGGTGGCCTGCCATCACCATGCCACGCTGCCCGCGCCCGATCTGCCGCTGGCGCGCGCATCCCGCCGCAGCCCCGCCGCCGAGGCGCGTTTTGCTTTGTACCGCGCTGCCTCGCAAGGGGGTGCAGGCGCACCCGTTTATCAGTCCGACCACACTCACGAGAACAACCTGACCAACAGCAAGGAGACCACCCCATGACGATAAGAAAGCTGATGACCACGCTTCTGGCGTCGGTCGCGATGGCAAGCGCCGCCCAGGCCGCCGATCTGCGGATCGGCCTGCAGGAAGACCCCGATGCGCTGGATACCGACCAGGCGCGGACCTTCGTGGGGCGGATCGTGTTCGAATCCCTCTGCGACAAGCTGGTGAACATCACACCGGATCTGCAGTTCATCCCGGAATTGGCGACATCCTGGGAATGGTCGAACGAGGGCAAGACCCTGACCATGAAGCTGCGCGAGGACGCGCTGTTCCATGACGGCACACCCTTCAACGCCGAAGCGGTCGTGGCCAATATCGAACGGTCCACCACGCTGCCGGAAAGCCGCCGTAAATCGGAGCTGTCTTCAGTGGAAACCGTCGTGGCTACAGGGCCTTACGAGGTGACCTTCAACCTGAAGTCGCCCGATGCGACGCTGATCGCGCAGCTGTCCGACCGCGCAGGCATGATGATTTCGCCGACCGCCGCGGCCGAAAAGGGCCTGGAGCTGGCCAATAGCCCGGTCTGTTCGGGCCCCTACAAGTTCGTCGAACGGATCCAGCAGGACCGGATCGTGCTGGAGAAATTCGCGGATCACTACGACGCGGAGAGCTACAGCTTTGACCGGCTGATCTTCTTGCCGATCCCCGATACCACCGTGCGCCTGGCCAACCTGCGTTCCGGTGATCTGGACATGCTGGAGCGCCTTGCGCCCTCCGATGTGGCGGGCGTGAAGGCCGATGGCAACCTGGCCTTCTCGGCGGCGACAAGCCTTGGTTATCAAGGCATTACCGTGAACGTGAACAACGGCGCGCGGTCGGAAACCCCGTTTGGCAAGGACAAGCGCGTGCGCCAGGCCCTGTCGCTGGCGATCGACCGCGAAGTGATCAACCAGGTGGTGTTCGAAGGCGTCTACGCGGCGGGCAACCAGCCGTTCCCGCCGACCTCGCCCTGGTATGACCAGACCAACCCGGTGCCGGCGCGTGACGTGGACGCAGCCAAGGCGCTGCTGGCCGAGGCCGGTCTGGATGGCATCAAGGTGGAAATCCAGGCGGCCAACAACCCGGTGCAGCTGCAGCTGATGCAGGTCGTGCAGGCGATGGCGGCGGAAGCGGGGATCGAGATTTCGATCAAGGCGACCGAATTCGCGACCATGCTGCAGGAACAGTCTGCGGGCAACTATGACGCGACGCAGGTGGGCTGGTCGGGCCGTACGGACCCGGATGGGAACATTCATTCCTTCATGACCTGTGCCGGTGGCCTGAACGACAGCAAGTTCTGCATGGAAGAGATCGACGCCCTGCTGAACAAGGCGCGCACCTCGACCGATGTGGCAGAGCGCAAGGCCAGCTATGACGCGGCCAATGCGATCCTGCGCGAGGAACTGCCGATCATCTACCTGTATCACCAGACCTGGCTCTGGGCGATGTCCAACAAGATCAAGGGCTTCTCGGCCTATCCTGATGGGATGATCCGTTTGTCCGGCGTCACGATGGAGTGACCCGGCCATAGGGATGCAGCTTGCTGGCGTGGGCTGCATCCCAATGACCTTCACCTTTGACAAGCTGCGGGGCCGCATGGCCCCGCGCGATACCCGCACCCACAGGGCTGGCCCATGTTGTCTTTCATTCTTCGCCGCATCCTGATCGCGATCCCGACACTGATCCTGGTGTCGATGTTCGTCTTCGCGCTGCAGAAACTGCTGCCGGGCGATCCGATCCTTGTCATGGCAGGCGAGGACCGCGACCCCGAGGTGATCGCGCTGCTGCGCGAGAAATACCGCATGAACGAGCCGCTGGTGATGCAGTATCTTTACTGGGCGGGCGATGTTCTGCGGGGGGACTTGGGTATTTCGCTGCGCACCAACGAACCCGTGCTGGACCTGATCGCATCCAAGCTGCCGGTGACGATCCAGCTGGCGATCATGTCGATGCTGTTTGCGATGCTGATCGGCATTCCGGCGGGCATCCTGTCGGCCGTGCGCAAGGGCACATGGGTCGATTGGCTGGCCAATGTGGTGGCCCTGTCGGGCCTGTCGATCCCGAATTTCTGGCTGGGGATCATGCTGATCCTGCTGGTGTCGGTCAACCTGGGCTGGCTGCCGGCCTCGGGCTATGAAAGCCCCTGGGTCGATCCGTGGAAATCGCTGACCACGATGATCATGCCCGCCTTCGTGCTGGGCACGGCGCTGGCCGCCACGTTGATGCGGCATACAAGGTCCGCCATGCTGGGCGTGTTGCAGGCCGATTACGTGCGCACCGCCCGCGCCAAAGGGCTGCGGGGGCGCGTGGTGATCCTGAAACATGCGTTCCGCAACGCGGTGCTGCCTGTCGTGACATTGTCGGCGCTGCTGTTCGGCGAATTGCTGGCGGGCGCGGTGCTGACCGAGCAGATCTTCACCATTCCCGGTTTCGGCAAGCTGATCGTCGATGCCGTGTTCAACCGCGACTATGCCGTGGTGCAGGGGGTGGTTCTGTGCACGGCGGTCGGCTTCATCCTGATGAACCTGGTGGCGGACGTGCTTTACGTCATTCTGAACCCGAGATTGAGGACCGCGCAATGACCGCTCTTGCCGCTGCGCCCGCAAAACCGACAAGCCGCACCTGGCGCAAGCTGCGCGCGAACAAGAGCGCGCTGATCGGTGCCGCGGTTGTCGCGCTGTTCGTGGGGCTGGCGCTGCTGGCGCCGCTGCTGCCGATTGCCGATCCGAACGCCACGAACTGGGGCGCGATCCGCAAGGCGCCATCCGCCGCCGCATGGATGGGAACCGATGAAATCGGGCGCGACATTCTGGCCCGTATGATCTGGGGCGCGCAGGCCTCGTTGCTGGCGGGGGTCGTGTCGGTCATGATCGCGGTGGCCATCGGGGTGCCATTCGGGCTGGTGTCGGGGTATTTCGGCGGCTGGACCGATAGCGTGATCAGCCGTTGCACCGATGCGCTGCTGGCGATGCCCTTCCTGATCCTGGCGATTGCGCTGGCGGCGTTTCTGGGGCCATCGCTGACCAATGCGATGATTGCCATCGGCCTGTCGGCGGTGCCGATATTTATCCGGCTGACGCGCGGGCAGGTGCTGGCCGTCAAGACCGAGGACTATGTCGAGGGCGCGCGCGCCATCGGCCTGGGGCATGTGGCGATCATGACGCGCTACATCCTGCCCAACGTGGTCCCGCCGATCCTGGTGCAGGCCACGCTGACCATCGCCACCGCCATCATCGCCGAAGCCTCGTTGTCGTTCCTGGGCCTTGGCCAGCAGCCGCCCGCCCCAAGCTGGGGGTCGATGCTGAACACGGCCAAGAATTTCCTGAGCCAGGCGCCTTGGATGGCGATCTGGCCGGGCGCCGGGATTTTCCTGGTCGTGATGGGGTTCAACCTATTGGGCGACGGGCTGCGCGATGCGCTTGACCCGCGCGAGCACTGATTTAGCGGAGGAATAGAATGTCAGGCTTTACCACCCGCCCCGAGATCCTGGGCCGGTTCGGGGTTGTCACCTCGACCCATTGGATCGCATCTGCCGTGGGGATGAAGATCCTTGAACAGGGGGGCAACGCCTTTGACGCGGCGGTGGCCACAGGGCTGGCCCTGCAGGTGTTGGAGCCGCATCTGAACGGCCCCGGTGGGGACATGCCCGCGATCCTTTATTCAAAGGCGCGCGACAAGGTCGAGGTGATCTGCGCGCAGGCCCCGACGCCTGCGGGCGCCACGATCGATCATTACCGGTCCGAAGGACTTAAGGTGATCCCCGGCGACGGTCTGCTGGCAACGGTCATTCCCGGCGCCTGGGACGGCTGGATGCTGATGCTGCGCGATTATGGCCGCCTGTCGCTGCGCGATGTGCTGGAGCCTGCGATCTTCTACGCGGCCAAGGGGCATCCGGTGCTGCCGCGCGTGGCGGCCACCATCGCGGGGCTGGCCGATTTCTTCCGCGACGAATGGCCAACATCGCACGAGACTTGGCTGCCGGGTGGGGCAGCACCCGCGCCATGGTCGAACGTGACCAACCCCGCGCTGGCCGAGACATGGACCCGCATCCTGGCCGAGGCCGAGGCGAAGCAAGGCCGTGAGGCACAGATAGATGCCGCGCGCGATGCCTTCTATCGCGGTTTCGTGGCCGAGGGGATCGCGGATTACCTGGCGAAGGCCGAGGTGATGGATGCATCCGGCCAGCGCCACAAGGCGGTTCTGACGGCGGACGATCTGGCGGGCTATGCCGCCCATGTCGAAGCGCCGCTGACCTATGATTACCACGGCTGGACCGTCGCCAAATGCGGACCCTGGACGCAAGGCCCCGTGTTCCTGCAGACGCTGGCGCTGCTGAAAGGCTTCGATCTGTCGGCGATGGACCCGATGGGCGCGGATTTCATCCATCACGTGGTCGAGGCCAAGAAACTGGCCTATGCCGACCGCGAGGTTTATTACGGCGATCCCGATTTCGCCAAAGTGCCGTTGGATGTGCTGTTGTCGGACGATTACAACGCCGCCCGCGCCAAATTGATCGGGGCAAAGGCCAGCCTTGAGCTGCGTCCCGGCACCGTGCCGGGCTATGAGGGGCAGTTGGCGCGCACGATGGACCTGCTGGGCCGGCTGAGCCGCACCGATCAGGCGGTTTACGAGCCGACCATGGCGCATCTGTCGGAAAAGAAGGGCGATACCGTCCATATCGACGTGATCGACAGGGAGGGCAACATGGTGTCGATCACCCCTTCGGGCGGCTGGCTGCAATCCTCGCCGACCATTCCGGGGCTGGGCTTCTGCCTGAACAGCCGGGCGCAGATGTTCTGGCTGGAGCCGGGGCTGCCCACCTCGCTGGAGCCGGGCAAGCGGCCGCGCACCACGCTGACGCCGTCACTGGCGCTCAAGGACGGGGTGCCGCAACTGTCGTTCGGCACACCCGGTGGCGATCAGCAGGACCAGTGGCAACTGGCGTTCTTCCTGCGTTACGTGCATCACGGCCTGAACCTGCAGGAGGCGATCGACGCGCCGCTGTTCCATTCGACGCATTTCCCCTCAAGCTTTTTCCCGCGCTCGCGCGAGCCGGGCATGATCATGGCCGAGACCAGCTTTGGCGCGGCCGTGCTGGATGATCTGCGGGCGCGCGGGCACCGGATCACCGAGGCCGAGCCCTGGACCGTCGGTCGCATGACCGCCGCGCGGCGCGACCCGGACGGGTTGTTGCGCGCCGCCGCCACGCCACGCCTGATGCAGGCTTATGCGGTGGGGCGCTGAGCGATGACCTATTCCATCGTCGCGCGTGACCCCGCCACAGGCCATTTCGGCATTGCCGTCGCCAGCCGCTTTTTCGCCGTGGGATGTGCTGTGCCATTCATCAAGGGCAGGGTGGGGGCAGTGGCCACGCAGGCTTTCGTGAACCCGACCTATGGCCCCGACGGGCTGCGCCTGATGGAAGCGGGCGCGCCGCCCGAGGCCATCGTGCCGATTTTCACCGGGCGCGATGACGGTCATCCGAACCGGCAGTTCCACATGATCGACGCCACGGGGCGCAACGCGGCCTTTACCGGGGCGAATTGCGTGGATTGGTGCGGGCATCTGGTGGCCCAGGGCGTGTCGGTCGCGGGCAACATGCTTGAAGGGCCTGCCGTGATCGGCGACACGCTGACGGCCTACCAGTCCGCGATGGACAAGCCATTGGCAGAACGGTTGCTGATCGCCATGCAGGCGGGCGAGGATGCGGGCGGCGACAAGCGGGGCAAACAATCGGCCTGCCTGGTGATCTACCGCGACCAGGATTACGCCTGGCTGGATATCCGCGCCGATGACCATGGCGATCCGCTGGAGGAGTTGCGCCGCCTATACGCCGTGGCGCAGGAGCGGTTCCTGCATGTGGCCGAAACCATGCCGACGCGGGAAAACCCCCATGGCCTGACGGATCGCAGCGGCATCGACGCGACCATCGCCCGGCTTGAGGCGGAACGGATCGCGGCCGGGCGGCCCACCGCGTCGCATATGGTCAACAAGATCTGATTTATCAGGGTGTCAAAAGAAGCGCGCCGGCCCCAGACGGGACCGGCGCGTCATCGTTTACAAACTTGGATCGGGCAGGGGAATTCCCCGCGCCTGATCAGAAGTTGACGTTCAGCGACACCCGCACGGCGTGGCTTTCAAAGCCGTCACCGAAAAAGGCGCCTTTGTATTCCGCACCGATGGTGGTCTCGGATGTGGCGGTTTTCGACAGGCTGGCCGAGACGCCGACCCCCAGGTCCACCCAGGTATCATCCAGCGCATCCACCGGCATGGCGAAGCTGGGCAGCCCCGCGAAATTGGCGGTGATCAGGTCATCGCCACCTGTCTGCGAGGTGATTGTCGCATAGGCGAAGGAATGCAACATCCCGCCGCCCACCTTGTGGTCCGCCTCGGCGCGCAGACCGGCGCTGGCCAGGATGAAACTGGTGCTTTGGTCGCCCACGGTCAGGTTGCCCAGGCCGGCGCCGGTTTCGGTGTAGCCGTCGATATCGACCTTGGCGAATTGCAGCGACGCGGTCGGACCCCAACGCCAGTTGTTGCGCGGTTGCAGCCAGTCGGCCTCGACCCCGGCGACAAGAACGCTGCCGTCGGTATCGCCCGTGGCGGTGGCGCCCAGCACGCTGATATTGCGTTCGGTATCCAGCGACAGGCTTTGCCAGCCCAGCATCGCCTTGTAACGGCCATTCCCGCCCATGCTGCCGCGCGCGTAGAGGCCCAGGCCCAGGCTTTCGACATCGACACTGCCCGCGTCGAGCGCAAGATCGGTCTTGGCCTCGCCCGCGCCCAGCATCACGCCGACCCAGTTGCCGGGGGTGACGTTGCGCTCGATCCCGGCCCAGGCGTTCATGCTTTCCGTCTCGTAGCCGAAGTTGTTGGAGGTGGCGTCAGCCTCGGAGACGCGGCCCCCCAGGGATACGAAGCCGCGCGTGTCGCCGTCCAGCGACCAGCTTGCGCCCTTGCTGGAGACGGTCGAGCCGTCAGCCGCGTCAGCCCCTTCGCCACCGGGCAGGGCAAAGAACTGATCCGTGCCCAGCGCATAGGCCGATCCGAAGATCCCGGCACCCGCGCTGAAGCCCAGTTCGGCCAGCGCCTGCTGGCGTTCCGCCGGGGCAAGTGCCATGACGCTGTCGATGATGGCCAGATACCCGGCATCGGCGCCCAGGTAGGGCACATTGGCCGCATCCAGCGAACCGGCCACGACGAATTGCGCGCGGCTGCCCGCGGCCTGCACCACGGGGGCGAAGATCGGGACGATCCGCAGGGTGAATTCGCCGGTGTCGATATCGCCCACATCCAACATGAAGTTGAGGTTGAGGTTGCGCAGATCCTCGATCGGGGCGACCTCGAACATGCCGCTTGCCGTCATCGCCGCCAGGATGTCTGCAGGGATCGCGGCGCCATCGGTGCCGGTCGTGCCAAGGGCCGAGACATCGACGCCAAGCGACGCGGCCAGCGCGGCCAGGCGTTCATCGAGCGTGGCGAAATCGGCAGGCGCGCCGGCGGGGGCCACGGCCACGCCCAGGTTGCCATAGCGCCATTCCTGCGCGCCGGTGTGATACCAGGCGATGAGCACGGATTCCTCGTCCGGCAGGGTGGTGCCCGAGGCATCCCAGAACATCCCGTCCGGGATCATCGTATTGTCCAGCAGCGCGGTGCCGAACAGCGCGTTATGGGTGGCATTGTCGAGCGAGGCGGTCGTGATCTGGAACAGTTCGTTGGTCGGCGCCATTTCCGAGCGCGAGGTGTCGAAGAACCCGATCCCCGAGGCTTCCTGGCCGCCGCCGCCGAACAGCCCGTCGGGCAGGTTGAAGCGTGGGATCAGACCGTCATCGAACAGGACCGCGCTGTCGGCGGGCGAGAGGGGGACGAAGCTGTCGCCGCTGCCGGTTCCAAGCACGAAGGCGAAATTGGTGATCCGCGCACCGGTCAGGTTCGATGTCTTGCCATAGGTGAAATACTCGGTCACGCCGCCGCTGGGGGCCACGCGCAGCCGCATGTCCAGGGGCACCGGGCCGGTCAGGCGTGTCTTGATCCGCTTGCCCGCGCCTTGCGCCGCGTCACAGGCGATATCGGGGTTGTTGGCCATCAGGCAGTTGAGCACGCCACTGGGGCTGCTTGTGCCTTCCTTGTCCCAATCGGCATTCGGGGTGATGGTGATCGCCTTCAGACCCGGTTCAAGCACACCTTCGGCGGGATCCGAGAAAATGAAACCGTCGCCCGACACGCCGACCAGCGGCGCATCAAGAAGCGTTCCTGCCTGCGCCATGCCCGCGACAATCAGGACCGGCAATGTGAGGGCCGTGCCCATCAGGCGTGCGCGACCGTTCGACCCGGTTCGAAATGCTTTTCTTGGCTGCATGATCTAACTCCAATTCTTTGGTTTGCTCTTGCAGGGGACGGCCGGGGCCTTGCGCGTCCTCCTTGAACAATCGTTAGATTACAGATTCTAAAAATAGAATTTGATAATAGTCAGGGTTGCGGGCGTTACATGCGGAAAAAGGAATATTGATGCCGAAATGCAACAAATACAACACTTAAGGTGTAATCAAAGAACACCTTAAGCGAGAAGTGCGCCGCAAGGGACAAAACCCCCGGCTTAGATCGCGCGCGACTTCTGTCACCTGCATCTGCGATCAGCCCAGAGGCGGGGTGTCGATCCTGGGGGCAGGGGCGTCGGGTGCGGCTTCGACCTGGACAAGGCAGCTGTGTGCGATCGGGCCCTGGGCCAGTTTCGACGTGCCCTTGTCGATGGTCAGCGTATTGGGGTTTCCGTGCAGGCAGGTGTCGCCATCCGGATCATACCAGGCGCCGGTCGCGATCTGGATCACGCCGGGGCGGATCGCATCGCTGATGCGCAGCCCCGCGAAACAGGCCCCGCGTGCGTTGAAGATGCGCACGATCTGCCCATCGGACAGGCCGCGCGCGGCGGCATCATGGGGATGCATCGTCACAGGCTCGCGCCCCTTGATCCGCGCACCCCGGCTGACCGCGCCGTGGTCCATCTGCGAATGCAGCTTGGTGGCGGGCTGGGTCGAGATCATGTGCAGCGGCGCATCCGGCCCGGCATTGCCCAGCCATTCCAGCGGTTCCATCCAGGCGGGATGACCGGGGCAATCGTCATAGCCGAAACCTGCGACGGTGTCCGAGAAGATCTCGATCCGGCCACTGGGGGTCTTGAGGGGATGGGCGTCGGGATCGGCGCGGAAGCCTTCCATCAGGACGGTGCGTTTGACCGGGTCCGGCACGCGCACCCAGCCCTGTTTCTGCAGATCGTCGAAACCGGGCAGTTCCACGCCGCCGCGCGATGCCGCCTGCCGGGATACATCATAGAGCCAGCGCACCCAGTCCTCGGGGCTGCGGCCTTCGGTAAAGGCCTCTTCGACCCCCATCCGGGCGGCGATCCCGCGAAAGATGGCATGGTCGTCGCGCGCCTCGCCCACGGGGGGGATCGCGCGGTCCATGACGGTGATGAAAGGATCCTTGCGCGACATAGCGATGTCGCTGCGTTCCAGCGCCGTGGTGCATGGCAACACGATATCGGCATGGCGCGCCAAGCTGTTCCAGCACCATTCGTTCACGATCACCGTGTCGGGCCGCGCCCAGGCCCGGCGCAGGCGGTTGAGATCCTGATGGTGATGGAACGGGTTGCCACCGGCCCACCAGACAACCTTGACATCCGGGTAGGTCAGGCGGCGGCCGTTGTAATCGACCGTGCCGCCGGGGTTTTCCAGCATGTCGGCGATCCGCGCCACGGGGATAAAGCTTTTGACCGGGTTCTGTCCCTGCGGAAAGGCGGCATAAGGCAGGTAGCGCCGTTCCAGCCCGTTGTTGTTCATCGCCGAATAGCCAAAGCCGATCCCGCCGCCGGGCAGACCGATCTGGCCCAGCATCGCGGCAAGGGTGATGGCCGCCCAATAGGGTTGTTCGCCGTGATCCTGCCGGGTCAGCGAATAGGAAATGCCGATCATCGTGCGATGGCCCGCCATGTCGCGGGCCAGGGCGCGCAGACGATCGGCGGGGATGTCGCAGATCGCGGCGGCCCATGCGGCGGTTTTGGGGATGCCATCGGTCTGTCCGCGCAGATAGGCTGCGAAACGGTCGAAGCCTACGGTGTAGCGATCCAGAAAGGCGCGGTCATGCAGGCCTTCATCCAGCAATACGTAAGCCAGACCCAGCATCATCGCCGCATCGGTCGAGGGGCGGATCGCCAGCCAGCTGGCATCGAGCGCGTCAAGCGCATCGGAGCGCTGGGGCGAGATATTGACGAAGCGGGTGCCGTTGGCGCGGGCGGCCAGCATGCCCCCGCGCTGCACATGCGCGCCGGTGCCGCCCTGTCCGATCTGCCCGTTCGACAGGGGCAGACCGCCAAAGGCCACGAAAAGATCGCAGCTTTCGGCCAGCACCTCCCACGACGTGGCGCGTTCGAGCGGTCCGAGGAAGTCACCGATCACATGGGGCACCATCACTTCGGCGGCGGCATAGCTGTAGGTATTGACCGAATAGGAAAAGCCGCCGATGCAGTTCAGGAAGCGTTTCAGCTGGCTTTGCGCGTGATGAAACCGCCCCGCGCTGGCCCAGCCATAGCTGCCCGCATAGATCGCCTGGTTGCCATGCGTGGTGCGCACGCGGTCCAGTTCGGTGGCCACCAGCCGTTCGGCCTCGTCCCAGCTGACGCTGACGAATTGGTCGGACCCGCGCAGATCGCCGCGCATGCCGGGGCCATGTTCCAGCCAGCTTTTGCGCACGGCGGGGCGGGTGATCCGCAAGGGATCGTCCAGCAGACCGACGATGCCCTTGCCGATGGGCGAGGGGTCGGGATCCTGGTCGAAATCGCGCATCCCCGTGACGCGGCCATCCGCGACATCGACCCAATAGGCGCCCCAATGGCTGTTGGTCAGAAAATCGCGGCTTTGGTCGGTCATGGGGCCCTCTTTCGGGAATCGCGCGCGGATCGGGCGGGTGCCGGGGCCGCATGGTGCGACTGTCTGTCAGACCGGCGCGCAAGGCAAGCGCCTGAACCCCGGTCCGGGATCAAGGCGCAGGGCAAACCCCTGTCAGCCCTTGCGCGCGCCTTTGCGTCCTTCTAGCCTGCGCCAACAGCATCCTGTTGAACATATTCGAAAAAGGAGGGGAGGCCTTTGTCGAACATGGCTGATCCGCAATCGCAAAAGATGAACTGGCCGGGCTTGTCCGGCAAGACGGCGTTGGTGACCGGGGCGTCCTCGGGGCTGGGGGCACATTTCGCGCGGCTTCTGGCTGATCACGGCGTGAAGGTGGTTGCCGCCGCCCGCCGGCTGGACCGGGTCGAGGCGCTGTCTGCCGCAATCCGCGATGCGGGCGGGCTGGCCGAAGCCCTGCAGATGGACGTGGCCGATGCGGTTTCGGTCGGCGCGGCGCTGAAGGGCAGGACCTTTGACATCGTTATCAACAACGCGGGCACCACGCTGTCGGCGTCGGCGCTGGATCACGGTGTCGACGATATCGACCGTATCATCGACACCAACCTCAAGGGGGCGTTCCATGTGGCGCGCGTTGCCGCCGCAGCGATGGCGGCGCGGGGCAATGGCGGCACGATCGTGAACGTCGCCTCGATCCTGGGGATGCGTGTGGCGGGTCATGTGGCGGCCTATGCGGCATCCAAAGGGGGGCTTGTGCAGTTGAGCCGCGCGCTGGCGCTGGAATGGGCGCGTCATGACATCCGGGTCAATGCGCTCTGCCCCGGCTATGTCGAGACCGAGTTGAACCGGGATTTCTTTGCCTCCGATGCGGGGCGCGCGCTGATCCGGCGTGTCCCGCAGCGCCGGCTTGGCCAGCCTTCGGACCTGGACGGGCCGCTTTTGCTGCTGGTGTCGGACCTGGGCCGGTTCATGACCGGCACCGAAATCGTGGCCGACGGCGGCCATCTTGTGTCTTCGCTCTGAAAGGACCTTTCCATGGATTTCACCATCTCCCCCCGGATCGAGGATTTTCGCGCCCGGATTGCCCGGTTCGTCGCCGAAGAGATCATGCCGGTCGAAGAGGATCGCGCGGCATGGGACGAGCATGGCAACATAGGTTACGCGCATATGGAGCCGCTGCGCGCCAAGGCCCGTGAACAGGGGTTGTGGTGCCTGCAACTGAAGCCCGAGACCGGCGGGCAGGGGCTGGGCAAGGTGGGCATGGCCGTCTGTTACGAGGAGATGAACCGCTCGATCTTCGGGCCTGTCATCTTCAATTCGGCAGCACCCGACGATGGCAATATGATGGTGCTGGAACAGGCGGGCACGCCCGCGCAGAAGGAGCGCTGGCTTGATCCGATCGTGCGCGGCGATGTGCGGTCATCCTTCGTGATGACAGAACCGCATCCGGGTGGCGGGTCCGATCCCGGCATGATGATGACGACCGCCACCAAGAAGGGCGACGATTATGTGATCCGGGGGCGCAAGTGGTTCATCACCGGGGCGGCGGATGCCAGCCATTTCATCCTGCTGGCGCGCACATCCGATGATCCGCGCCGCGGTCTGACGGCCTTTCTGCACCATCGCGACGAACCCGGCTGGCGCATCGACCGGCGCATTCCGATCATGGGGCCCGAGGAACATGGCGGGCATTGTGAACTGGTCTACGAGGATATGGTGCTGCCTGCCGACCGGGTGATCCTGGGCGAGGGGATGGGTCTGAAGATCACCCAGATGCGGCTGGGGCCTGCGCGGCTGACCCATTGCATGCGGTGGCTGGGCCTTGCCAAGCGCTGCACCGAGATCGCGGGCGAATATGCGCGCAACCGTCACGGCTTTGGCGTGCGCCTGTCGGACCGCGAAAGCATCCAGATCAAGATGGGCGATCTGGCCATGGGGATCGAGATGGGCCGCCTGCTGGTGATGAAGGCGGCATGGGCGCTGGATCAGGGCAGTTTCGCGAAGAAAGAGGTGTCGATGGCCAAGATCCACTGCGCGAACCTGCTGCACAAGGCGGCTGACGTCGCCATACAGGTCAATGGCGCGCGCGGCTATTCGCAGGATACGGTGCTGGAATGGATCTATCGCTATGCGCGCCAGGCCCGCCTTGTGGACGGTGCGGACGAGGTGCACCAGATGGTGCTGAACCGTCACCTGGCCGAGGAAGGGCGCGATTTCTGGCGCTGGCTGCCCGGCGAAAGCTGAGGCACGTCCCCGTCATTTGCCATCGAAATGCGCCCGTGCTGCGCCAGAAATGCCAGATTTGGCTGATAATCCTGTCCTTCTGATCGCCCTTTCGGGCGCAGTTTGGGATAGGATTGATGCAGCACAGCCGCCATATTGCGCCATCAGCCGCACCGGTGCTGACACAAGCACGTGTCAGCGCCCGCCATGCGCGCCTGTTCGAGATGATCCGCCAGCAGGATCTGTCACTGCGCGCGCTGGAACGTCTGCATCATCGGCAGATCAACGAGGGGGCGCCGGCCCTGCCATCGCCCGGGGCACTGGCAGCCACGCTATATGAAGGAGATGTTCAGGTCGTGGGCTGATCGGCGTCGCCATCCCCGTCGTCGCGCTTGAAGCCGGTGGCGACCACGAATTTCTCGGAACTGTCGGCGCGAGAGGCAGCTGGCTTGACATTCACGACCTTGCGGAAGCGCTGTTTGAGGATCTTCTGCAATTCACCTTCGGCCCCGCCCGCCAGGACCTTGGCCACGAAGGTGCCGCCCTCTTCCAGAACGTCGAAGGCGAAATAGGCCGCAGCCTCGCACAGGGCGATGATGCGAAGATGGTCCGTCTGCTTGTGCCCCGATGATGCGGCGGCCATGTCGGACATGACCACGTCGGCGCGCCCGCCCAGCCAGGTCTTGACCTTTTCGTCGGCATCATCTTCCAGAAAATCAAGCTGATGGATCTCGCATCCGGCGATGGGTTCCACCTCTTGCAGGTCGATGCCCAGGATGGTTCCGATGCGCTTGCCCGACTTCTCGCCCAGCGCATTGACGCGCGGCACCGCCACCTGGCACCAGCCGCCCGGCGCGCAGCCCAGATCGACGACGCGCGCGCCCGGGACGAGGAAGCGGAACTTGTCATCCAGTTCGAGGATCTTGTAGGCGGCACGGCCGCGAAAGCCGTCGGCCTTGGCGCGCTTGACGTAAGGGTCGTTCAATTGCCGCTGCAACCAGAGGGTCGAGCTGATCTTGCGCCCGCGCGCGGTCTTGACCTTGACGGTCAGATCGCGCTGGCCGCGCCCGGATGTGGCCTTGGCCGCGCCTGCGGCTTTTTTCTTTCCCGTGGTCTTCTTCTTGTCGGTCATCGTCGCTCCGCAGAGGCGACTGTCGCCTCTTCTTCGTTCTTCAAATACGCGCATTCGCGCCGCTGCGCCATGGGTCACGCGGCCAGGCTCAGAACGGCCCGTCCTCCAATACGCCATCGGCGCTCATCTGCGCATAAAGCAGACCCTCGCGCAGGCCGCGGTCCGCGACCGACAGCCTGTCGGTGGGCCAGAGCCGCAACAGCGCCTGCAGGATCGCCGCACCCGACATGATCAGCGCCTGCCGGTCCTGACCTATGCGCGGATCACGCCGCCGCCCGGCGGGGCCGAGGTCAAGGTAGTTGCGGATCACCTTGTCGATCTGGTCCGAGGTCATGCGCAGCCCGTCCACCTTGGTCCGGTCATAGCGTTTCAGCCCCAGATGGCTGGCGGCCACCGTGGTGACCGTGCCCGAGGTGCCCACGATCTGGAACCCCTCGCGCTTCTGTTCGTCCTTGTAGGGGGCGAATTCAGCGAGATTCTCCTCGAAATACCAGCTCATCAGGGCGAAGCGCGCGGCATCGTCCTCGACATCGCTGAACTGGTCGCGCAGGGTCGCAACGCCCAGCGGCACCGAAATCCAGTCGACGACCCGCGCGGCGGGAAAGGGGCTTTCGGGGGGATGGAACCCCGCATGCAGCCGCATGATCGCGCGGGGCCTTTCGCGCGGAGCCACCTGCGACAGGTCGATCCAGACCAGTTCGGTCGAGCCGCCGCCGATATCGACGACCAGAAGCTGTTCGGTCTTGGTCGAGACCAGCGGCGCGCAGGAAATCACCGCGAGCCGGGCTTCTTCCTCGGTCTGGATGATCTCCAGCTCCAGCCCGGTTTCGCGTTTGACCTGCTGGATGAATTCACCCGCGTTGCGCGCGCGCCGGCAGGCTTCGGTTGCGACAAGACGCATCCGCTTGACCTTGTGGCGCTTGAGCTTCTGCTGGCAGATGCGCATGGCCTGAACGGTCCGCGCCATCGAAGCGCGGCTGAGCAGGCCAGAGCTTTCGAGTCCGGCGCCCAGTTGCACCGATTTCGAGAAGCTGTCCACCACATGGAACTGATTGCCCTTGGGTTGGGCAATCAGCATGCGGCAACTATTCGTACCCAGATCCAGTGCCGCATAAAGCTGCGCTGTATCGGGCGGTGTCGGCGCGGGGCTTTCGACCGGTTTCGGGAACGCGCCCGCACCTTCGGGACGCTTGGGCGTCATTGGAACACGCCCTCCATTTCGAGTTACCCTAAAGGTAGTGAGATCACGACCCGCGCGCAAGCGTTCCGGTTCGCTCAAGATCATCTTTAGGATTTTTCCGATCCCGACCCGTGGCGCGGGCAGGGGAATGCGGTGTAGACAGGGCGAGGTCGCAAGGCGCGGCCCATCTGTCGAAAATCGCCTCTTTGTCGCGGGGGAAGGGCAGTAGACAGGGCGAACCGTAACAGGGGAATCAATCAATGCCGGATGTCACCATCGTTTATTGGCGCGACATACCTGCCCAGGTCATCGTGGGCCGGGGCCGCAGCGGAGCGAAACGGCAGTTGGCCGAGCGCTTTGAGCAGGCCATCGACCGTGCCGCGATGAAGACGGGTGCTGCGGGCACGGATGACTACCTTGCCGAATGGCGCAAGGCCGATCCCTACACGGTCGAGGGCGACAACCCCTCGGATATCGCCGAGGCCGAGGCTGCAAAGCTGGAAGCCGCATATGACCAGGACCGGATCAAGGCCCTGATCGCCAATGACGGATGGGCCGCTGCTGAATGAGCACGACCCTGCCGCGCCTGTGGGAGGCCGCAATGGCACTGTTGAATTTCCGCAAACGTGACGACAGCCACGCCTCGGGGACCGGCCCCGTGAACGCGCAGGTCGAGGCCCTTCTGAAAGGCTATTCGATCGAGGTGATGCCGCGCACCGCCGAAAAGGTCGAGGATTTTCGCGCCCTGCTGCCCGAAGGCACGCGCGTCTACATTGCCCATATCGAAGGCACCCCGATCGAGGACATGGTGGCGACCGCCCGCCGCCTGGCGCGCGACGGCTTTCCGGTGATGCCGCATTTCCCGGCCCGCATCATCAAGGACCGCGCCACGCTGGGCGACTGGATCGCGCGCTACAAGGGCGAGGCGGGCGTTGATCAGGCGCTTCTGCTAGGCGGTGGCGTCAGCACCCCTGCAGGCGATTTCGACAGCTCGATGCAGCTGATGGAAACCGGATTGTTCGACGGGTTCACCCGCCTGCATGTGGCCGGCCACCCCGAGGGCAACCGCGACATCGACACCGATGGCGGCGACCGCATCGTGATGGAGGCGCTGCGCTGGAAGCAGGCGTTTTCCGAACGCACCGACGCCAAGATGGCGATGGCCACGCAATTCGCCTTCGACGCCAAGCCGATAATCGCCTGGGCCGACCGTCTGCGCGCTGAAGGCATCGAGCTGCCGATCCATATCGGCATCGCGGGGCCTGCCAAGCTGCAGACGCTGATCAAGTTCGCCATCGCCTGCGGTGTCGGCCCCAGCCTGAAGGTGCTGCAGAAGCGCGCGATGGATGTGTCCAAGCTGCTGCTGCCCTATGAGCCGACCGATGTTCTGGCGGAACTGGCCGCGCACAAGGCGGCCAACCCCGATTTCAACATCGAACATGTCCACTTCTTCCCGCTTGGCGGCATCGCGACCAATGCCAACTGGGCCATTCAACATGGCGGGCGCTCTGGCGTGCCTGCCGCACAGACCCAAGGATAAGCTGACCCATGACCCGCACGATCATCGAATCCAAGACCAAGACCGCAATCATCGGCTTTGATCAGCCTTTCTGCGTGATCGGCGAGCGCATCAACCCCACGGGGCGCAAGAAGCTGGCGGCCGAGCTTGAGGCGGGCGATTTTTCGACCGTCGAAAAGGATGCGCTGGCGCAGGTTGCCGCCGGGGCGACTGTTCTGGATGTGAATGCGGGTGTCGTCTATAACTCCAACCCCAACCCGAACGAGACCGAACCGCCGCTGATGCGCAAGATGCTGGAGCTGGTGCAGGGGCTGGTCGATGTGCCCTTGTGCATCGACAGCTCGGTTCCCGCCGCGCTGGAGGAGGGGTTGAAGGTGACAGAGGGCCGGCCGCTGCTGAACTCGGTCACCGGTGAGGAGGATCGGCTGGAATTCGTGCTGCCGCTGGTCAAGAAATACAATGTGCCTGTGGTGGCGATTTCCAACGATGACACCGGTATTTCCGAAGACCCCGACGTGCGTTTCGAGGTGGCCAAGAAGATCGTGCACCGCGCGGCCGATTTCGGGATTCCCGCCCATGACATCGTGGTCGACCCGCTGGTCATGCCGATCGGTGCCATGGGAACAGCCGGTTTGCAGGTTTTTGCGCTGGTGCGGCGTCTGCGCGAGGAACTGGGTGTGAACACGACCTGCGGCGCATCCAACATCAGTTTCGGCCTGCCAAACCGGCACGGGATCAACAACGCCTTCCTGCCTATGGCGATCACCGCCGGCATGACCTCGGCGATCATGAACCCGATCGCCCTGCCGGTGCCGATGTCGAAGATCGAAGAGAAGAAGCTGGCGCTGGCGGCTGCGGGCATCATCGTGCCCGATGACATGGATCTTGAGCTTTTCTGCCAGCTGACCGGACTGGGGTCGACCAAGCCGCGCGCCGGTTCCGAGATGGAGGCGATCCGCGCCGCCAATTTCCTGACCAACAACGACCCCTCGGGCGGCGAATGGATCCGCTTCAACCGCGCGCCGGCGGCAGAGGGCGAGGGCGGCCGGGGTGGCCGTGCCGGGGGACGCCGCCGCCGCGGCTGAACCTTGTCACCGTCGGACATGACAAAAGCCGGGCAGCTTAGCCCGGCTTTTTCATTCCTACCCTGAAAGCAACGGTCAGATCAGGTGAAGATCGCGCGCGATCAGGGCCGCATGGGTGCGGTTGCGGGCCCCAAGCTTGCGGCTGAGCGTCTTGACATGCAGCTTGACCGTCACCTCCTGCACATCAAGTTCTTCGGCGATTT
Organism: Rhodobacterales bacterium; assembly: GCA_033839205.1. GTDB lineage: Bacteria > Pseudomonadota > Alphaproteobacteria > Rhodobacterales > Rhodobacteraceae > Seohaeicola. The sequence goes on from JAJLKH010000012.1 coordinate 22,248, forward strand.
CCCTGTTCGAACGGCCTGCGCAAATCCCTTGGAGCACATCCTTTTCGCGGCGCGTCAGAACCGGGGTTCCCTGCACCTCGACATCCGTATCGGCCTGTTTCAGGTCCGAAGGGCGCGCCACTTCGCCTGCAAGTATCCGTTTGACGCGCGCGACAAGGGCATCCGGCGTCAGTGTCTTGGGCAGGTAATCGGCGGCACCGTCCATGATGGCGCGATGTTCGATCTCTTCCGAGGAGGTACCGGTGAGCAGGGCAACAGGCCCGGGGCGGTTCGCATCCAGGCAGCGGATCAGGCCATTCGGCATGGTCATCCCCGGCATGGTCAGGTCGAGAAGCACCAGATCGAATGAGCCATGGCTGCCGATCTGTTCCAGTGCCCCGTCCAGATCCCGGCTTTGGCTGACGTCCAAATCGGCTGATTTGGCGAGGTAGCAGGCCAGGGTCTCGCGCACGAGGTCATGATCGTCCGCGATCAGTATTCTGGATTTCACGTTGATCTTTCCAAGTTGAGTAAGGGCGGCAGGATCACCCCGCAGTTTCATCGTCTGTCACGATTATATCCGGAATGTTGAATTTTTCCACCACGCTTTTGATATAAGATCAATCAAAAGATAACTACTTGATCATGCACACCGCCGCCGCCGGAATGGCGGGTGGCGAATGGCATCTGGACCGGGCCTGAAAACTGGCACAAACTGCGTGTGATGATGTTTGGCGGAATGCTTGTTAAGGGATGAGGGATCGTGACCGACAAGAACCGTCCTAATCCCGCCGCCGACAGGTTCGGTCTGCGCGTCCTGCCCGCGATCGCGATCGTCTTCGGGTTGTTGTCACTGGCAGTCCTGATGGTTCAGGCCCCAAGGATCTGGAAGCAGATCGACTGGTTGGGCCGTTTTGAGAGCCGGATCATACATAGCGCCGGTGATCATCTGGAATCGTCCTTTCTTCAATTCGAACTGGATGTCCTGCGTGCCGCAGACGCGGGCGGGCCCGACCTTGGGGAATTGCGAAAAGGGTTCGAAGATCTTCTGCTGGAAATCAAGGCGCTGGAGACGACCATTTCAAGGCCGTCCTATGTGGGGCAGGGGCAACTGGTGTCCGCCACGGATGCGGCTTTGGCGGTTTTCGCGGCCGAATGCGAAGAACTGTCGGTTTTCTTCAAGCTGAGCGATGCCGATTTGATGGCGGCGTTGCCGCAGCTGACCGACGCCCTTGAGGAGATCCGGGCCGCGTTGAACACGCTGACCGACGCGGCGGACCGGATGGTGCAGCAGAACGATGCCATGATCCAGGAGGACCTTGGCCAGTCCCTGGTGTCTCTTGTGCTGGCGGCCCTTGTCCTATTCGCCTCGACAGCGCTTCTGGCGTCGGTGTTCTGGCGGATTTCCAGGATCAATCTGCAGCGCGCCAGGGAAAACCGGCTTGTCAGCGCGCGTCTTGAGACAGTGGTGGACACATCGCAGGATGCGATCATCGTCACCGATGATGCGGGCGTCATCTCGGGCTTCAGCCGCTCGGCCGAACAGGTCTTTGGCATGGCCAGCAGCATTGCCCGCGGCCTTGTGATCGGCGAGCTTATCTTCGAGATGGATGGCCGGGCCCTGTCGCTGGCGCGGGTGGACAAGCCCGATGTCGAACGTGTCCAGATGGTCGGGCGCGATGCCGTGGGGCGCGAATTCCCGATCGAAGTGTCGCTGGGCACGGCCGTGCGCGAGGGCAATACGATCCACGTTTTCTTTCTGCGCGATATCTCGGCGCGTCTTGCCGTCGAGGAGGATCTGCGCGCCTCGCGCGACAAGGCCCTGGCCAGCGAACGCGCCAAGGCGCATTTCCTGGCCGTGATGAGCCATGAAATGCGCACCCCGCTGACGGGGATCCTGGGCGCGATCGAGCTGATGCGCACCAATGCCGATGGTCGGAACACCAAGGATTACCTGGATATCCTGCAATCATCGGGCGAGCTTTTGCTGGGACATATCAACGATGTTCTGGACCTGACCGAGATCGAGTCCATGGGCATCAATCTGACCGAACGCGTCTTCGACCTTGACGCGCTGCTGGACGATGTGGCGCGCAGCCTGATCCCTTCGGCCGAACGCAAGTCCAACAGCCTGGTGCTGCACAAGTCGCCCCAGCAGATGGGCTGGTTCCGCGGTGATCCCGTCCGGATCCGGCAGATCCTGATCAACCTGATCGGAAACGCCATCAAGTTCACCAACGATGGCCAGATCACCATCGATGTGGATGTGGCCCCCGATACCGAAGGGCTGATCCTGGGGCGTCAACGGATCGAAATCCAGATCGCGGATACGGGCACCGGCATCGCGCAGAACCAGCTGGACAGGATATTCGAGGATTTTGTGCGGCTGGAGGACACGGCTGCGCGCCGGACGGAAGGCACCGGGCTTGGCCTGGGGATCGTCAAACGTCTTGTCAGCGCAATGGGCGGCAAACTGGGCGCGGAAAGCGTTTTGGGCGAAGGCAGCCTGTTCTGGATCAGCCTGTCCTTGCAGCCGGTCGAACTGCCCACGGCGGTCAGCGAGGTTCTGACCGATCCGTCGGATGTGCCCCAGGCATCGGTGCTGTTGATAGAGGACAACGAGATCAACCGTTTCATCCTGCGCGAAATGCTGCAGCGGGATGGGCACAAGGTGGCCGAGGCCGCCGATGGCAGCCAGGGCGTCGAGATGGCCGCAGAGGAGGCTTATGATCTGATCTTCATGGATATCAACATGCCGCGCATGAATGGCGTTCAGGCGGCCAAGGCCATCCGCGCGGGCAAGGGCAAATCCGCCAAGGCGCGGATCGTGGCCCTGACGGCGCATGTCTTTGACCACGACCTGCGGCGGTTCCGGGATGCGGGCATGGAGGATGTGGTGATCAAACCGCTGCGCTGGGAAGGGTTGCGGCGCGTGATGCGGGGCAACCCAGCCTCGACGTCGGAACAGCAAACAAGCGCCGGAGCCGGAAAAGACGGAGGCGCGCTGCCGCCGCTGCTGGACAAGGACGTTCTGAACCTGCTGCATGACACGCTTGGCCCCGAAAAGCTTGGCAGCCTGCTGGACCAGTTCGCGACCGAAGCGGAAACGGCGCTGTCCGAAATCCGCGAGGGGCTGCATGGTCCCCGGCAGGTTCTGCGGGACCGGTTGCACGGGTTCGCGGGGCAGGCCGCCACCTTCGGCGCAAGACGTCTGCACAGCGTCCTTGGCACGCTGGAGGACGAAGTGCTTGAGATGCCCCCATCGGAGATGGAGCGCCTGCCTGATCGGCTTGAGGGGCTGTGGAGCGCGACGCGCAAGGAGGTGCGTTCCGTGCGCAGTTTGCTGCCCGTGGTGGCGCTGACGGCCGAGATCCGTCCGAAGGGACCATTGCGGGACGCCAACGATCCGCGCCGCATGATCTGAGTGGGGATGCGGCATCGACCGGGTCAAACAGGTCTTGTTTTGCAACACAACCTGAAACAATGTTCAGTTTTTTGAACGGTTGATTTTAAAGTTTGCCATGTAAAGACCATAAACGCGGCCAATTACTGCCCGGAGGCTCATGCAGTTTTCAGGCAATCAGGAAACAATGGAGCCGGAAATGCTTGAGATCCTTTCTGCTGCGCTGATTTGTGCACTGACCCTGCGCGCCCTTGCGGGTTCGCTGGTGACGCAGGAGGGACAGATCAGGCTGCCGCAGGTCGAACTGGGGTCGCTGCGCACATGGATCCTGATGTCGCTGGCCGCCATCCTGGTCTTGAGGCCGCTCTATGGCACGGCCCTTGTGCTGGCGCTTTTGCTGCATGAACTGGGGCATGTCATGGCCCACCGTATGCTGGGTCACACGGATGCGCGGTTCCGGCTGGCACCGCTTGTGTCGAATGTGCCGGTGTCCCAGCGCAAGATTCCGACGCTGGCGCAGGATTTCTTTGTCACCATCATGGGGGCGGGCTTCAGCATCGCGCCGATGGTTGTCGCATTGGTCGCGGCCAGCCTATTCAAGGGCACGATCCCCGGGCTTTACGAATTCTTCTTTGCGCTTGGCACGGCGATCGGCGCGCTGAACTTCGTCAATCTGTTGCCGCTGTTGCCGCTGGACGGCGGGCGCTGCTTGCGTCAGATCCTTGTCACCCTCAGCCCGCGAACGGGGATCCATGTGATCCTGACCATTTCCGCAGGCGCCGCTGCGCTGTCCTTCGTTAAGGAGTCGATGTCGCTGATCACGCTGGTTTGCCTGGGTGGCCTGGTCTTCTTTCGGCCAGACACCGAAATCACGGAAAAGGCCGCCATGTCGAAAGGCCAGGCGAGCCTTGCGTTTGCCGCCTATGGTTTCACGATTGCCGCCCATGCGACGGGCGGTTGGTATTTGATCAGGTGGTATTTCTGGTAAATACCCTATCCGAAAGCAGTATAATTGTGTTCTTCAAGTTGTAATTAAGGCACAACGGGATCAGCACAATTTAATGCCAGTTTACAGATTTGCCCTGTTTACTCTACATTTTCCACAATTGAGCAGCAAAGTTGGGCCGAAAAATGCGCGCCACCCTTATTATGATATCCCTTGTCGGGCTTGCAGCTTGCACCGAAGGCGGGATCGGTGAATTCTCGTCTTTCGGGGATAATGTGTCGACTGTCGCCGATACGTCGGACCGTGATTACTATCCCGACGACCAGCTTCTTGTTGAAGCCAAGCTTCAATTCAAGAACAACAATTACGGCAAGGCCAATTCGCTTTTCAAGCGCGCGTTGGAAGTGGCGCCGAATGATCCGCAAGCCCTTTTGGGGTATGCGGCCAGTTCCGACATGCTGCGCCGCTTCGACCAAGCCGACATGGCCTATCGCAAGCTGCAGCCGATCATCGGCAACCGGATCGAGTTTCATAACAACTATGGATACTCTCAGTTGCTGCGCGGAAATCTGCAGGTGGCGCGTCGTCATTTCCTGATCGCCTACGAGATGGATCCCAGCAACGAATTTGCGGCCAACAATCTGGAATTGCTGCGCAACTCGTCATCCTTTCAGCGCCGGTCGCGTGGGGATCTTCGCGGGATCTGAGTGCGCGCCGCGAACCACGGGGTGAGCCATGGATCTGGCCCATCAGCTGATGATCTGGCTTTGCTTTGCCTTCCTTGCCTATGTGGCCTGGAAGGATTTCCTTGAGTTGCGCATCCGAAACCGCGATGTGGCGATCTTTTCCGGCATGGTTCTGTTGCTGCTGGCGCTTCGCGGTTTTGACGGGGTGCTGCCTGATCTGATGGCCGGGCTTTTGCTGTTCGTGCTGGGCTTCGTGATGTGGATGCTGGGTGCCATGGGGGCAGGGGATGTGAAACTCTACCTGCCGCTTGGTGTGTTCGTCGGCTGGGCGTTGTTGCCCGTCTATGTCGTCTTTCTGCTGATCGGATCGGTCATCCTGCTGGGGGCCGTTCTTCTGGCGCGGCGCTTTCCCGCGGGACGGGGCAGGATCCGCGCCCGCTTGACGGAAATCGCGGCGGCACGGGCGGTGCCCTATGCCGTACCGATGGTCTTCGGAGCGATCCTGACCCTTTTGCCGGGGGCGCTGCGGATGTAATTGGCCCGCAGTTTACAGGGCTTTCACCATCCGGCATATTCGTGCCATAGCGCAGAGGGCGCCATGTAAGGGTTGCTCGGTAGGGTTGATTACTGGTTGCGAGTCATAAAGCGGTGCGGTTGCGGCGCCTTCATACCGACCATTTGAACCTGATCCGAAAGGATTGCCCATATGCGTTTTCTAAGATCCGAGAGCGGTTACGCCCTGGTGCTGACCCTGCTGTTCATGCCGGTTTTCATCGGAATGGCCTTGCTGGTGATCGACATCAGCCGTGGCAATAACGCGAATTCCGACCTGCAGGCCGCCGCCGATGCCCTGGCTTTGGCTGGCGCGCGCGAACTGGATGGCGGCGTAGATTCCATCGACCGCGCCATCGCGGCCATGCAGAACATCGACAACACGGTCAGCTACCTGGGGCGGACGGATGAGGATGCCGCGATCCTGCTGAGTTTCGGGGCAGAGGATGATCCGGATGAATATGCCGTGGTCTTTCTGTCCGCGCTGCCTGCCAGCGACGATGATGCGATCGATTTTGACCAGTGCGTCACCAATGACACCACCAGCACGACATGCGCGACGGACCAGTCAGAGGCGCAGTTCATCTATGTGCGGGCACAGTCGCGCGACCTCAGCCCGTTTTTCGGCCTGTTCTTTCCGGGCGCGAACCCTGTCACGGATGTGCCCATCGCCGCCGAGGCCGTGGCGACCTATCTGACGGCGGCCTGCGATGTGACGCCCTTGTTCATCTGCAACCCGTTCGAAGGCCCGGGCGGGATCGACAACCTGCAGACGGCCTTTGCCGCAGGCGAGTTGCATGGCCGCCTGATCCGGCTGTTGCCGCGGGGCAATGGCACCGCCTTTCCGGGCAACTTCGGCCTGCTGAGCAGCGCCGAGGGCAATGGCGTCAACACGCTGCGCACCATCTTTGCGACCGGCGGCAATCGCACCTGCTATGAGGCGGGGACGGTTGAAACTCAGCCCGGTCGCCCGGCCGCGATCCGCACGGGCATCAACGTGCGCTTTGACATGTATGACGGCCCGATGAACAGCAACCGCAACAATGCGGCCTATGCGCCTGCCGCGAATGTGCGCAGGGGCTATATCGCCGGCAGCGGCAACAACTGGTGTAATGCTACGCCGACGACCAATGACACCTGGACTACACGGTTTCCGGACAATGACGTAATGCTGCCCCCGGGCACGGGCACGTCCGGCGCGTCGATCGGATCGAATGACGACTGGCCGCTTGATACCTACTGGAGCGTCAATCACCCCACGCGCCCTGCGCTGACGACCACAACGCTGGATGAGATCACATCCTTCCCCGGCAGGCCGCCATCACGTTATGACGTCTACCGCTACGAGATCGAAAGCGAGCCGCCGTCCTTTCAGGCCTATCCCAACAACCTGTCGGGTGACACGTCTGCGGGCAATCCCGCTGCGCCTGCAGGGCAAGCGGCCCGCTACCGCGAAAGCGGAATACCGCAATGCACGGGGGTAAACCCGAATACGCTGAGCCGGTCACGCGACAATGACCGGCGTGTGATCTTCGCGGCTATCATCGACTGTCTGGCGCAGGATGCGGCGGGTCGGAGCGTGCTGGACGTCAACAGTTTTGCCAGCATCTTCCTGGTGAACCCGATGCAACAGGGCGGCGCCAGCGTGGACGACGTGGGCGTGATCGACGTTGAAATCGTTGATATCACCGGCTTTGGCGGTGGTGGCACGCTGGATACCTTCGTGCGCAACGAGGCTGTGCTGGTTCGCTGACGCAGACGAACGTCGAGTGATCCAATCAAGCGCAAGGGGCAGGGCGGCAGCCCTGCCCCTCTTTCGTGGGTAATTGCGCAAAAGTTGTTTTCTGATTCCTGGATACGCATTTTGCCTGCCGACGAATCACTGCTGTGAATCGCGGCAAAATAGAGGCGTGGTCGTTTTTGGAATGGGACGGAATACCCTATTCTTAGGTATAGTTTGTTACTCGCAAAACGTGAACAATCTTCGCGAAATCGCGGAACTGGTTGTCTTTACCCCCCATAAAATCTACCGAAGCTTGATCTATCCGAGTGGGTAGGCGAATGATTGAGGCATAAGGAAGGCAGATACAAGCCGCCTTGGGTGCACAAGCGTAAAAGTATGGGCCTTTATGGCAAAAATTGGGCGAGGCGGGGGCCAGTGCCTTTTAAAACAAACACTTGAACCTGACGGAGAATTCAAATGATCATCAAGGCAATCACCATGCTGAAGGCGTTCCGCAAGGAAGAAGACGGCCTGGCACTGACCGAATACCTCATCCTGCTGGGCCTGCTGACAACTGTGGTTATCGCTGCGGTTACCCTGTTCGGTGGAAACCTTGGCACCGCTTGGAACGGATGGGCTACGTGGCTTGGAACTACTTTTGGCGCCGGCGGTCCGATTGCACCGGCAGCCGGTGGCTAATCTAGTCACTGTCACACTTTGACAACGAGTTAACTTAACTAACGCCATTCCCCGGTTTATATTTTGTAAACCGGGGAATGTTCTTTAAACTCTCTTCCAGGTAGCGGCCATTTCAGGCCCATGTGAAGAGTTTCCCATTTAACAGCGGCATTTTATCGGCCTGGGCGCAGCAGACGCCAGGGAATAGCTGGCCGGGATTATGTCGCTCAGGCAGAGCAATAGGATTTTCGGAATGCGGGCTTCTACATTTCTGAGCATAGCAATCGCCATGGTTCTGGCTGTCGCGGCCGTATTCGGTGTGCAATCCTATCTGGAGACACAGCGCCAGCAGTTGGAGCAGGCAGCCCGCAGCGAAAGCGGTGAGCCGCAGAACACGATCGTGGTGGCGCGTAACCCGATGCGTTTCGGCGAAAGGATCACCGCGGAAAAGCTGCAGGTGATCCCATGGGCCAGCCAGACCCTGCCCGATGGCGCCTTTACCAGCATTGCCGATCTTGAAGGCAGGACGGACGATACCGCGCGCTTCGTTCTGTCTTCGATCGAGCGGGGGGAGCCTGTGCTATCCGCCAAGATCACCAATCCGGGCCAGCGCGCCAAGCTGTCGACCGCGATTTCGCCGGGCATGAAGGCCGTGTCGATCCGCGTGAACGACGTTCTGGGTGTGGCCGGTTTCGTGCTGCCGGGCGACCGCGTTGATGTCATGCTGACCCGCAGCGAAGGCGGGCGCGGAGGCGAGGCTTTCGTTGATGTCCTGTTGCAGGGCGTCCGGGTCGTGGCCATCGACCAGACCGCCGATGATACCCGCGACCAGCCCAGCGTGGTGCGCACTGTGACCTTCGAGGTCACGACGGAAGAGGCGCAGAAACTGACCCTTGGCGCCACCGTGGGCACGCTGTCCCTGGCGCTGCGCAATGTCGTATCCGCCGATGCCGAAGAACCAAGCCGCATGACGCTGAGCGAGCTGAACATGACCTCGACCTCGGCCACCCTGGCCGCCGAGCAAGCCGCGGCAGAAGAGGCGGCCCGCCAGATCGAACAGGAACGGCTGGACGAGCAAACCGCGCGCCTTGCCGCTCTGGAAGAGATGATCCGCAACATGGGCACGGATGTGACCGGGAAACTGGCCGAGGTCGAAGAGAACCTGGCCGCCGCCCGCACGGTCGAGCCTCAGGTGGTCGAAAAGGAAGTGATCGTCGAGCGGGTCGTCGAAGTGCAGCCGCCCAAGCCCAGCTTTGTCACCATCGGGGTGGCACGCAACGGCCAACGCCAGGAATACACAGTAGGAACCGATCAGCCTGCCGCGGAATGACGCGGCAGGTTTTTAACCAGAGGCAAACAGAGCGTCACAAGACGCCACATAACGGAGCGGGACGAACATGAGACAGATGATGGAAAGGTTGACAGAACTGGGGCGGGGGGTGTCGCGTTTCGCGGCGCGAACCATGTCCCTGGCTGTCGTGATCGCGGCGCTGGCAACCTTGCCCGCCACGCTTGAGGCGCAGGAGCGGCTTGTTGCCCTGGGCGGGGACAGCGTTGTCGAGCCGGTGCAGTTGAAGCCGGGCTTTACCCTGACGGTGCGCACCGATCGCGCCTTCAGCGATATCGTGGTCGGCAACTCGGCCGTGGCGGATGTGTTCCCGCTGACCGATATGTCCGTTTACGTGCAGGCCAACAGCCCGGGTGCGACGAACGTATCCTTCTATGGTCCGAACAAGGAACTGATCGGGGCGATGATCCTGAACGTGCGCGTCGATTTCGACGAGTTGCAGCAGGCGATCAACCGGGCGGTTCCCAATGCGAATGTATCGGTTGCAAATGTCAACGGGCGCGTGCGCGTGTCCGGCGAGGTGCGCGACGGCCCGTCGATGGACCGGGTCATGGAGATCGCGCAGCAGTTCAGCGACCAGCCGGTCCTGAACGCTGTTCGTATCACCGATCCGCAGCAGGTGCAGCTGGATGTGCGCATTCTTGAGGTCAGCCGCCGTGCGGGCCGCGAGCTTGGCGTCGAGCTGGACAGTAACCGCATGACGACCGGGGCCACCAATGGCAGCGTGCCTTTCGGCAGCTTCGTGGGCAATCTGCTGGCAGGCGCCGGTGCCGATATCGACATCGTCATCAACGCGCTGGAAACCAAGGGCATGGCGCGCCGCCTGGCGAACCCGACGCTGGTGACATCGAACGGGGTCGAGGCGAATTTCGTGGTCGGCGGCGAGGTTCCGATCGACTCGTTCGAGCGTGACGAGAACGGCAATGTCACCGTGAGCGGGACCGACTATCGTGAATACGGTGTGCGCCTGAACTTCCGGCCGGTCGTTCTGGACAATTCGATGATCAGCCTGCGGATCCGTCCCGAGGTCAGCGATATCGATACCTCAGCCCCGACGGCCGCCGGTGACGTGGCCTTTATCACCCGCCGGGCCGACACCACCGTGTCGCTGCGCGACGGGCAGAGCTTTGCGATTGCGGGCCTTCTGCAGACCGATAACGAGCGCAACGTGCAGCAGGTTCCGTGGATCGGGCAGATCCCGGTTCTGGGCGCGCTGTTCCGGTCGACCGAGTTTCAGAAGCGCGAGACCGACCTCGTGATCCTGGTGACGCCGCGTCTTGTTCGCCCGAGCACGCCCAACGAGGCGCTTCAGTCGCCGCTGGATAATTCGCGGCCGTCCAACGATGTCGAGCTGTTCCTGCTGGGCATGCTGGAGGTCAACAAGGACATGATCCGGTCCTTCGTGGATGGCGACGGCATCATCGGTCCCTATGGCCACATGATTGATTTGGAGTTTGATGATGCGCTTGTCAAAAAGAAGTAAAGCCCTGGTCGCGGTCATGATGCTGGCCAGTCTTTCGGCTTGCGCGGATTACATGAACCGTCGCGATTCCGTCAGTTTCGGCGCGGGTAACGCCGCCGAAGGAAACACGGCGATCCATACAATCAACCCGTTCCCACCGGCAGCCTCGAACACCACGATCGTGGTCGGGGGCTGAGGCACTGCGCCCGGCGGATCCGTCGTGATCCGCCGGGCACCTTTCCGGTCGGCACAGGTTGGATGCTTTTACTGGGGCGCGGATCGCGATCCGCGTGCCGATACGTCTGAAGGTATTTGACTGACCATGCGCCGCGTGAACAGACAAGGCATTCTGCGGAACCTCCGAAGCTTTCTTTCGGGGACGGAAGCCGCCCTGTTGACCGAAGCCCTGATTGTCGTGCCGGTTGTCACGATCTTTGCCGTGGGAATTCTGGAGTTCGGCAATGTCTTCTGGCAGCGGCACCAGGTGCAGGTTGGCGTAAGGGACGCGGCGCGCTACTGGTCGCGGTGCCGGTCAACGGCGCCTTTCACGACATGTACGCAGGACATTGCGCGGAACCTGGCGTTCTATGGCAATCCGGCTGGCACTGGTGCGCCGCGGGTGCCGGGATGGACCGATGCCGCCGATCTGACAATCACGCCCGCGATTCCGCCCAGCAATCCGGGCGCGGCGGATATCGTCACCGTGACGGGCAGCCTGACCTACACCGGATCGCCCTTGATGCGCCTGATCGAGTTGGAAGGCTTCACCTTCACCTACACCCATAACCAGAGGTACATGGGATGGTGAGGCGTATGCACATTTTCCGCCGCGCCGAGGATGGTGCCACCCTGGTCGAGGGGCTGCTGGTCTTTCCGATCATCCTGCTGACCTTCGCCACCTTCATCGAATTCGGCGTGGCGATGGTACAATGGAACCAGACCGTCAAGGCCATGCAGTTCGGTGCAAGGGTGCTTGCGGTATCCGATCCGCTGGTCGACATGACCCCGTTCACGGCAGATTATCCGGCGACAGAAGGCGGCCCTGTGCCCACGACTGCCGTGACGGTCATCTGCGGCGCCGAAGCCGCAACCGCCTGCGACGAGACGGGGTTGAACCGTCTTGTCTTTGGTGGGGACGGTGTCTGTGGCCCCGTTGCGGGCACAAGATTGGGGATGTGCGACCTGAACGGGTTGATCGCCCCCGCGAATATCCGCGTCACCTACCACCGTTCGGGGCTGGGCTATGTCGGCCGTCCGGGCGGACCCGTTGTGTCGATCACGATCGAGACACGCGACCTGACCTTCAACTTCTTCTTTCTTGGCGCCTTGTTGGGACTGAACAACATCACCATCCCCGCGCATCCTGTCACCATCACCAGCGAAGATTTGTCAAATACGATATGAATATGATTGAAAACGATATTCTTCCCGCGCGCACCAAGATGCGCAAGAATACGGTGCTGATCCTTGATACCGGTCAGCCCGAATTCTCTGTCATCTCGGACCATGTCGAGAAGATGTCGCATTTCCAGCGGGAAGTCGCGACCTTTGACGAGATGATGCGCGCGCCCGGTGGGTTTTCACCCGATATCGTTGTGATGGATATCGCGAGCGTCAGCGCGGCCGAACTGGAAATGCTGTCCTCGGTCCGGGGGCATTATGGTGATGTGCCGATCGTCATCGTCTCCGAGGCGCTGGATGACGCGCAGGTTCGCAAGCTTCTGAAACTCAAGATCCATGACTGGCTGCGCAAGCCGGTGAATTTCGGGGAGTTCCTGAATTCGATCCAGAGCGGCATCCGCACATCCAAGCAATCGAGCACGCGGGTTCACGCGGTGATCTCGGCCGTCGGCGGCGCGGGGGCGACCACGGTGGCCGTGTGCTTGTCCGAGATCCTGGCGCGCGCTATGGCCAAGGAGAAGACGAAGGGAAGCGTTGCCCTGTTCGATCTGGATTTTTCCACCGGATCATGTGGTTATCTTTTGAACCTCACGTCCGGCTTCAATCTGGACAGCGTGATTTCCAACCCCAGCCGCATCGACAGCGAATTCGTGAATCTGCTGCAGCAGAAGCACGATCACGGCATGATCGTCTATTCGTTCAAGCGGCGCGAGGTGGTGACCAGCCTGAATTGCTACGAGATGGTCCTGCGGATGCTGGATGTGGTGACGCTGCAGCATGCGCATACCGTCCTTGACATACCCTATTACGAGACCGACTGGCGGCAGGATGTGCTGTCCGGTGTGAATACCGTGACCATCGTCTGCGAGATGAACCTTCCGTCGATCAAGCACACGATGGATCTGCTGGAAAGCATCAGGGGGATCGGCGGCCCGAGAAAGCCGGTGACCGTTCTGATCAACAAGCGGCACAAGGGGCTGTTTGGCGGCGATCGGATCCCCAAGGCCAAGCTGAAGCAGCTGTTTGGGGATACGCCCTTCGACTACTTGCCCGACGAGCATGAACAGATGGCCGAGGCAATGGATCGCGGGGTGACGTTGAGCGATGTAAATTCATCCTCCAAGTTTCTGAAAGCGTTGACGAAATACGCCAACGACGTGATCCTTGCGGAAAAGGTGGCTGTGGCATGACCCGGCAAGTGACCCGTCGCGGACTGCTTGGCGCCTTTTGGGGGCTGGCGCTGTTGCCCACGGCGACCATGGCCGAGTTGAAGCGGGTGCCCCGCGATCATGGTCCCACGTCGCGCCGGATCGTGTCCTTTCCCAGTGGCGAGGCGCCGGGCACGATCATCATATCGAATGCGGACCGCAGCCTGCACGTGGTGTTGGGCAACAACCAGGCCGCCCGTTACGACATCAGCGTGGGGCGCGATGGCTTTGTCTGGACCGGCACGACGACCGTGGGGCGCAAGGCGCAATGGCCGGAATGGCGCCCACCGGCCGAGATGCGCCGCCGCGATCCATCCTTGCCGGGTTTCGTGCCCGCCGGTCCCTATAACCCCTTGGGCGCGCGGGCCATCTATCTTTACAGCGGCGGGCGGGACACGCTGTACCGGATCCACGGCACGAACAGCGCCGAGACCGTGGGCGGCTATGAGACATCGGGCTGCTTCCGCCTGACCAATGCCGATGTGATCGAACTCTATGACAAGGTCGCGGTCGGCACGAAGGTGATCGTGAAATGAAACAGATGCGACGGGAGGATCCAAGGTGGTAGGTCGGTTTTTCAGAAAGCCCCCGGATCAGGAACGCGAGGACCGGCTCACTGCGCCAACACCGGTGACACCGGCCGCCGAGCCGGTTGTGGCCTCTGCGCTGTTCGATGCGCCGGCACCTGCAAGACCTGCGGCGCCGCGCAACATGAGCGGTGATGCGGGCATGCCCGATCTGGTGGCGGAACGGGTGAACCTGCATCGCTTCCTGCTGGACAAGATCAACCTGGCGGTTCTGGACCAGATGGAGGAAACCCAGCTGCACAACGAGTTGCGCCCACTGGTGCGCGATTACGTGAAAGCGCAGAACCTGGCGCTGAACGCCAAGGAGATGGACAACCTTGTATCGGACCTTGGCGATGAAATGCTGGGCCTGGGGCCGATCGAGCCGCTTCTGAAGGATGATACGATTTCCGATATCCTGATCGTCGGGCCGAAGACCGTCTATATCGAACGGGCCGGCCGGCTGAAGCGCACGGATGTGCGTTTCAAGGACGAGCAGCATCTGCTGCGGATCATCAACAAGATCGTGGCCTCGGTCGGGCGGCGCGTGGATGAATCATCGCCACTGGTGGATGCGCGTCTTGCCGATGGTTCGCGCGTGAACGCGGCGATCCGGCCGGTGGCGGTGGATGGGCCGCAGGTGTCGATCCGCAAATTCTCCAAGCGGCCTTTCCAGCTGGAAACGCTGGTGAAGAACGGTGCGCTGCCGCAGGGCATGGCCAAGTTGCTGGCCGCCGCCGTCGAGGGCAAGGTGTCGATTGTTGTCTCGGGCGGCACCGGTTCGGGTAAAACCACCATGCTGAACGCGCTGTCGGCCTTTATTCCACATGAAGAACGCCTTGTAACCATCGAAGATGCCGCAGAACTTCAGTTGCAGCAGCCCCATGTCGTCCGGCTTGAGACGCGCCCGCCCACGCTGGATGGGCGCAACGAGATCCTGCAGCGCGACCTGGTCAAGAACGCGCTGCGGATGCGCCCTGATCGTATCATCGTGGGCGAGGTGCGCGGCGGCGAGGCCTTTGACATGCTTCAGGCGATGAACACCGGCCATGAAGGTTCGATGACCACGATCCACGCGAACAACCCGCGCGATGCGCTGAGCCGGATGGAGCAGATGGTCGGCATGGCGGGCATGCCGATGTCGCAACTCAGCATCCGGTCACAGATCGCATCGGCGATCCAGCTGATCATCCAGCTGTCGCGCTTGCGCGACGGCTCGCGCCGCGTCACGTCCATTTCGGAACTGACAGGGATGGAAGGGGATGTTGTGCAGATCCAGGAGATCATGAAGTTCAACCGACTGGGCGTGGACGAGGACGGCCGCGTCATCGGCGAGTTCCGTTCGACCGGCATCAGGCCGCGTTTCCTGACGGATATCAGCACGATCGGCTTGAAGGTGGACATGTCCATTTTCGACCCGACCACAAGGCACTGACGGGGTTTCATGTCGATTATCGTCATATACGGTTTCATCTTCGGCGCAGTCCTGCTGCTGTCGGATGCCATCCTGCGCCGGGTTTTCGGCGCGCGTAGTGCCACCCGCGAGGTCAACGAACGGCTTGAGCGGCTCAAGACCGGGGCGGATCAGTTGTCGGCCTACCAGAGCCTGCTGAACGATCGGGGCGTGGGCCGCCGCGGTCTGCTGTCCATGGAATGGGTGTCGCGCCTTTACCGCCAGTCGGGCCTGATGCTGAGCTTGCCGCGTCGTCTGTCCTATGCGCTGGTCATCATGCTGGGGGCGTGGCTGGTGGCGTCATGGCTGACATCCGAAGTCGTGCTGCGGCTTGTCCTGGCGCTGGTCATCGGCCCCGGCGTGATGCTTGTGCTTGTGATGCAGGCGCGCGCCAGACGGATCGCCAAGTTCGTCCTGCAGTTGCCCGATGCGCTGGACATCATCGTGCGCAGCATGAATTCCGGCCATCCGCTGACCACTGCCATCGCACTTGTGGGACGCGAAATGCCCGATCCCATCGGCAGCGAATTCGGCATTCTGAGCGATCAGCTGACCTTTGGTTCGGAACTGGACGATGCCATGTTGCGCATGGTCGACAGGGTCGGCGCGGACGAGTTGAACCTTGTGGCGGTGACGGTCAGCGTACAGCGCACGACCGGCGGCAACCTGTCGGAAATTCTTGAGAACCTGTCCGGCATGATCCGTGACAGGTCGATGCTGCGCAACAAGATCCGCGCGATTTCAGCCGAAGGGCGGATCACCGCGATGATCATGGCAGCCTTTCCCTTTCTTTTGTACCTTATGATTTCGACCCTCGTGCCCACCTATTTCGATCCCGTCTGGGACAGCGGTTACGGCACGGTGGTCGTTGTCTCGATCCTGGTGATGATGGGGTTCGGTCTGCTTATTCTCTACAAGCTTGTGAAATTCGACTTCTGATCCAATGGCGCATGAACCCGGGAAAACGGTGAACCACCATGAATGACACCCTGATCCTTGTCGCGGTCTTCGTCGCGGTCCTGATCCTGATCTTCACCATCGCCAATGCGCTGACGCGCAGCCGTGATATTCGCCGCAATCTCGACCAGGTGTCGGTCGAGCAACAGCAGCGCGATGCCAGAAGCGATGAGGTCTTCGGCTCGGAAAACGAGAACATCCGCCATTATTACGAGGTGATGCGCCGCAATGATCCCGAGGGTCTGGATATGCGCCTGATCCGTGCGGGATATTTTTCGCCGGATGCCAAGCGCAGCTTTCAGCTGATCCGGTTGGCCGTGACCGTCGCGGTCTTCGCGCTGGTGTGGTATCTGCTGGTCAACCTGTCCGAGGGGCTTTCATCGGCCATGGCGCTGGTGCTGGCGGGCCTTGCATCCGGGATTGTCTTTATCCTGGTCAGCGCAGTGCTGGACCGTCAGGCCAAGAAGAACCAGACCGCCTACAGGCGCCTCTTTCCCGATTTCATGGATCTTCTGGTGGTCTGTGTCGATTCCGGCATGAGCATCGAGGCGGCGATCGACCGTGTGGCCCATGAATTCCTGCACACCAAGCCCAGTTTCGGCCAGCATCTGTCGATCATCTCGCTGGAAGTGCGGGCAGGGCGCCCGATGCATGAGGCTTTGAACAATTTTGCCACCCGGATTCAGCTGGACGAGGCGCGGACGCTTTCGGTGCTGTTCCGCCAGTCGATGGAACTGGGGTCGAGCGTGATCAAGACGCTGCGGGTCTTCAGTAAGGAAATGCGCCAGACCCGGATCATCAAGGCCGAGGAAAAGGCGAACGCGCTGCCGGTGAAGATGCTGTTTCCGATGGCCGGATTCCTGTTTCCGGTCAACCTGATCATCGTGCTGGTGCCGATCATGATGCAGATCATGAAGCTGTTCTCGACGATGACGCCGGGCGGCAACTGACGTCATCCGTCACGCGCGCCAGCCCCCTGGGGCAGGGGACAGATCAATAACGCGTTTCGGGCTAAGCCATGATGGCGGAGAGACAGGGATTCGAACCCTGGGACCCCTTGCAGGATCAACGGTTTTCGAGACCGCCCCGTTCGACCACTCCGGCACCTCTCCGCGGTCTGGTGGCTGCGTTTAATCTCTCCCGTGGGCGGTGGCAAGGGGGCTTTTCGCAAATCTTTCCCGATCGTTTTCGGCAAGGACCCGGGTGGTTTTCGATCCTCACCCGGTTTTGCATTGTCTACCCGCACAAATGGCTTAGGCTTTGGCGCAGGGAAGGCTTGTCCCGCATCCCATCACGGCAATCATTCAGTACAAAGGACGCAAGACAGATGATCCGCAGCACAGTGCACCCGTCACGTTTCGGCCTTGGTCCGGCTGGCCTGGTCAGGATGTGGCGGATGGCCCTGGGCGTGCTTGTTCTTGCGTGTGCCATAGGCTTGTCCCTGGCGGCCCCGCTGCGCGCGCAGACCGGGCAGGACACTGACAGGCTTGAGGCGTTTCTGAGCGTGACGGGCTTTGACAAGGCGCTGGAATCGATTGCCCTGTCAGCCGGCGATGCGCCGCTGATGCTGGGCAGGGACGTGTCGGAGTTCGGGGGCGACTGGACCCGTGCCGTGGCCGAGATTTTCGACACCGAACTGATGCATGACATGGCGATCAGCATTCTGGCAAAGGCGCTGGAAGAGGATTTGCTGACCCATGCGGTGGATTTCTACGCCTCGGATCTTGGTCAGCGGTTGGTCGCGGTCGAGAATGCCGCGCATCTGTCCGATGACTCGGACGGCGCGCGGGCCGATGGCGAGGCCATCATTGCCGATCTGGTGCGCAGCGGCGCGCCGCGTCTGACGATCCTGCAGCGCATGGGGCCGGCAATCGATCCGAAGGATACCTCCGTGCGCGCGGTCGAGGAAATCCAGGTGCGCTTTCTGTTAAGTGCTTCCGCCGCGGGGGTGCTGCCGATGGAGTTGGACGAACCCGCGCTGCGCAGCCTGATGGCGGACCAGCGCGGCGAGTTGCGCCAAAGGATGCGCCAAAGCGCATTGATCCATGCCGCGCATGTCTACCAGTCGTTTTCGGACGCAGATCTTGAAGCCTATGTAGAGGCCTTGGAACATCCGAAGATGCAGCGCGTCTATGAGCTGATGAACGGGATTCAATACGAGATCATGGCAAACCGGTTCGAGGTGCTGGCCCGCCGCATGGCCGATCTGCATCCCGGCGAGGAATTGTGAGATGCCCGCCCGCATGTTCCCCCGCGCCATCCTGGCCAGGATCGGCCTTGCGTTGCCGCTTGTCCTGCTGCTGGGGCTTGTTGCGCCGCTGATCCCGCAGGCCATGGCCCAGGGCACGCAGAAAGGCGACCGGATCGGCCACCTCATGGACGTGATGGGCATGGATGACATCGTCCAGATCATGCGCGAGGAGGGGCTTGCCTATGGCGGCGACCTTGGCCGTGACATGCTGGCCGGGCAGGGTGGTCCGGTCTGGGGCCGCCAGGTCGATCGCATCTATGACGTCGATGCGATGTCGACCATGGTGCGCGCAGGCTTTCGCGAGGCTTTCGGCACGACCGATCCGGAGCCTTTGATCCGTTTCTTTGAAAGCGAGACCGGGCGCCAGATCGTATCGCTTGAGATTGCCGCGCGCCGCGCCTTCATGGATGAAGATATCGAGGAGACCGCGCGCGAGGCCTTTCGCCAGGTCGAGGCCGATCTTGATGCGCCCAGCCCGCGCGATATCGATCCGCATCTGTCCGCCATCGAAGCCTATGTCGAGGCGAACGACCTTATCGGTTTCAACGTCATGGGCGCGATGAATGCCAATATGCTGTTCTATCGTGGCCTGATCGAGGGGGGCGCGCTTGAGATGACCGAGGGCGAGATCCTGTCCGACGTCTGGGAACAGGAGGACGAGACGCGCGCCGAGACCCGCGAATGGCTTTACGCCTTTTTGATGCTGGCCTATCAACCGCTGGAGGCAGAAGAGATCAGCGGGTATGCCGATCTGTCTATGACACCGGCGGGTCGGGCGATGAACCGCGCGCTCTTTGCTGCTTTTGATGACATGTATGGAACCCTGTCCCATGCGCTTGGTCTTGCGATCGCGGCGCAGATGCTGACCGAGGACCTGTAATGGGATTCCCATGGTCGTCCTGCATGGAAGAAACAGAGCTTCGGAATGCCAGCCTAGCCCCTTGACTTCCGGTCCGATGCGCCGCATAAGCCGCCATCTCGGAAGGGGTTCAATGCCTCTGCCGTGTTGATTATTCACAATCGTCCGCAAGGGCGCGCTGTTCGAGGTGACTGGCAGACCTTCCTGGTGAAGGATGCGGTCGAAACACCCGGTCGGGGACCACAGGACGCGGAAACGAAGGAAGACAGATATGTTCGCGGTTCTGAAAACCGGCGGCAAACAGTACAAGGTCCAGGCCGGCGATACGCTGCGCGTGGAGAAACTGGCCGCAGACGCAGGTGAAACAGTTCAATTCAACGACGTGCTGATGCTGGGCGGTGAGACCACCGTTCTGGGCGCGCCCATGGTGGCAGGTGCTGCCGTTCAGGCCGAAGTGATCGACCAGATCAAGGGCGAGAAGGTCATCCACTTCGTCAAGCGTCGTCGTAAGCATGGCTCGCAGCGTACCAAGGGTCACCGTCAGAAGCTGACCCTTGTCCGGATCACCGAGATCCTGGCATCGGGCGCCGACAAGACCGGCGTGAAAGCCGCAACCGGCCAGGCGCCCGCCGTGGCCGCCGTGGCCGAAGCCGCCCCCGCCAAGAAGGCGGCAAAGGCGAAAGCGCCCGCAGCCGCCGAAGGCGAGACCGCCGCGAAACCGAAACGCGCCGCGAAAAAAGCGGCCGAGACCAAGGAGTAATCCCCCATGGCACACAAGAAAGCAGGCGGTTCCTCCCGCAACGGTCGCGACTCTGACGGCCGGCGCCTTGGCGTCAAGCTGTTCGGCGGCCAGTCGGCGATTGCCGGCAACATCATCGTGCGTCAGCGCGGCACCAAGTGGTGGCCGGGCGAGGGCGTGGGCATCGGCCGTGACCACACGATCTTTGCCACGACTGAAGGCAAGGTGACTTTCCACAAGGGCCTCAAGGGCCGCACCTTCATTTCGGTTCTGCCGGTGGCGGAGGCCGCTGAGTAAGCCGTTCTTCAGGTGACATGCATCAGGGGACCGGCAAGACCGCCGGTCCCCTTTTGCTTTTCCGCGTGCCTTGAGGAGAGGCCTGCACCCGCGGCAGGAATTGGACCAGATATCTTCACAGAACTGCCACGCAGTGATGTCACAGACAGGACCAGCCCGATGCCGTTCCTGCCAGTGTTTCCGGGGAGGGGGACAAGGGCAGGCGTAATGAGTAACGACGCCACAGGGGTCGCGGACCCGGCAGGCATTCAGTACAACGCATTTTCGGAGGAGAAGGCCGATGAAGATCGATCCCATCTACGCCCAGCCGGTGATTGACACCGAACGCTTTGACCTGCGCCCGCTGCGCTTGTCCGACAAGGGGCTGATCGAGATGTATGGCGCGGATCGTCGGGTGGCGATGAATACGCGCTCGATCCCGCATCCCTTGCCGCCCGGCGCGATCGAGGCCTTCGTGAAACGCGCG
The DNA here is from genome assembly GCA_033839205.1 of Rhodobacterales bacterium. GTDB lineage: Bacteria > Pseudomonadota > Alphaproteobacteria > Rhodobacterales > Rhodobacteraceae > Seohaeicola. The sequence goes on from JAJLKH010000012.1 coordinate 43,222, forward strand.
ATGGATCCGAATCGGACCGAGGATGTCTGGGCCATGGATGGCAGCCGCCATGGCGGCCCCGAGGTGATGGGGCTGATCAGCCTTGCGCCGATGGATCGCAACCAGTCCGAGGTCAGCTACTGGGTGGCGCCGGCCTATTGGAACTCGGGCGTGGCCTCGGCGGCTGTGGCGGCGCTGGTGGCGGCCAATCCGCGTGCCTGCCGCACGATGTTTGCCGAAGTCTTTCAGGACAACCCGGCCTCGGCCCGTGTCCTGACCAATTGCGGCTTCGAATATCTTGGCGATGCGGAAACGTTTTCGGTCGCACGCGGTGCCAAGGTGGCGACCTGGACCTACAGCCGAAAACTTGATTGAGCAGAGCAGTGCCTTTGCGATAGGGGAAGACCATGAAATTTCTTGATCTCGCAAAGGTCTATATCCGGTCCGGTTCGGGCGGCGGCGGGGCGGTCAGCTTCCGGCGCGAGAAGTTCATCGAATTCGGCGGCCCCGACGGGGGCGACGGCGGATCGGGCGGCTCGGTCTGGGTCGAGGCGGTGGACGGTCTGAACACGCTGATCGATTTCCGCTATCAGCAGCATTTCTTCGCCCAGAACGGCCAGCCCGGCATGGGGCGGCAACGCACCGGCAAGGATGGCGATGACGTGGTGCTGCGCGTGCCCGTCGGCACCGAGATCCTGGACGAAGACGAGGAAACCGTCGTTGCGGACCTGACCGAGGTTGGCCAGCGCGTGTTGCTGGCGCGCGGCGGCAATGGCGGCTGGGGCAACCTGCATTTCAAGACATCGACCAACCAGGCGCCGCGCCGGGCCAACCCTGGCCAGGAAGGCGTGGAGCGCACGCTCTGGCTGCGGTTGAAGCTGATCGCGGATGCGGGGCTTCTGGGCCTGCCCAACGCGGGCAAATCCACCTTTCTGGCGGCCGTGTCCAATGCGCGGCCGAAGATCGCGGACTACCCCTTTACCACGCTGCATCCGAACCTGGGTGTGGTGGGCATCGACAATGCCGAATTCGTCATGGCCGACATTCCCGGCCTGATCGCGGGCGCGTCAGAGGGCAAGGGGCTGGGCGACAGGTTCCTGGGGCACGTGGAACGCTGCGCCGTGCTGCTGCATCTGGTCGATGGCACATCCGAAACCGTGGCCGAGGATTATCGCGCCATCATTACCGAGCTTGAACTCTATGGTGGCGATCTTGCCGACAAGCCGCGCGTGACCGCCCTCAACAAGATCGACGCGCTGGATGACGAGGAACGCGCCGAGGCGCGCGCCGCTCTCGAGGCCGAAGTGGGCGGGCCGGTCCTGATGCTGTCTGGCGTCACCGGCGAAGGCGTGCCCGAGGTGTTGCGCGCGGTGCGCGCACAGATCACCGCGGACCGGTTGCGGATGAAACAGGAAGAAGCCGAAGAGGACCAGCCGTGGCGCCCCTGAGCGAAGCGATGACATCTTCCATACGCTTGTCCGCCGCGCGTCGCGTCGTGATCAAGATCGGCTCGGCCCTGCTGGTGGATCGCGCCACCGGCAAGCTGCGTCAGGATTGGCTGGCCGCCTTGGCGCAGGATGTGGTCTGGCTCAAGTCGCAGGGTGTCGATGTTGTGCTTGTCTCGTCGGGCTCGATCGCGCTGGGGCGCGGTGTGCTGGGCCTGCCGGCCACGACGCTTGCGCTGGAACAATCGCAGGCTGCGGCGGCGGTCGGGCAGATCCGACTGGCCCGCGCCTATGAGGAAGTGCTTGCGCCACATGGCATCACCACGGGGCAGGTGCTTGTCACGCTGGAGGACAGCAGCGACCGGCGCCGTTACCTCAACTCGCGCGCCACGATGGAGATGCTGATCGGCCTGGGCGTCGTGCCCATCGTGAACGAGAACGATACTGTCGCTACCGATGAAATCCGTTACGGCGACAATGACCGTCTGGCCGCGCAGGTCGCCGTGACCGTGGGCGCTGACCAGTTGGTTTTGCTGTCGGATGTGGACGGGTTTTATTCCGCCAATCCGCAGCAGGACCCCTCGGCGCGGCATTTCCCGGTGATCGACCGCATCACCCCGCAGATCGAGGCTATGGCCGGCGATGCGGGATCGGGCCTGTCCAAGGGCGGCATGAAGACCAAGCTGATGGCCGCGCGCACCGCCACATCGGCCGGTTGTGCCATGGCGATCACCGAAGGATCGGTCATGCGCCCGCTGCAGGCTTTGGAACAGGGCGCACGCGCCACATGGTTCACCGCGACAGAAGATCCGCAAGCCGCGCGCAAGCGCTGGATCGCTGCCATGAAACCGCGCGGCGAGGTGACGCTGGATGCGGGGGCTGTCCGCGCGCTGGAAAGCGGCAAAAGCCTTCTGCCCGCCGGTGTCACCGCCGTGTCGGGGCGGTTCGGCCGCGGTGATCCGGTCACCATCCTGGGCCCCGACGGTGCCGCCTTGGGCCAGGGTCTGATCCGCTATACCGCCGCAGAGACGGCCTTGATCCGCGGCCATCGCAGCGACGAGATCGAAACGCTGCTGGGCTATCCGGGGCGGGCCGCGCTGATCCATCGCGATGACATGGCGCTTTGAACCTGCCTTCTTCTTGCGCCAAATATCCCCGCCGGAGGCATCCGGCCCTTGAACGGACCACTGACCCATGACGCAAAGCCAGGACCTGACAGCCCAGATGAACGAGATCGGACGCCGCGCGCGTGCCGCGGCGGCGGAACTGGCCTTTGCCCCGGCCGAAGCCAAGGCGCAGGCGCTGATGGCGGCGGCCGATGCGATCGAGGCGCAGACCGATGCGATCATCGCCGCCAATGCCCGCGATCTGGACTATGGCCGCGACAAGGGGCTGAGCCCTGCGATGATGGACCGGCTGATGCTGGACGCCACCCGCATCAAGGCCATTGCGGCGGGTCTGCGCGCCGTGGCGGCGCAGACCGATCCCGTGGGCCGGGTGTTGGCCGAATGGGATCGTCCCAACGGGCTGCACATCCGGCGCGTCGCGACCCCGCTGGGGGTGATCGGGGTGATTTACGAAAGCCGCCCCAATGTGACGGCGGACGCGGGCGCGCTGTGCCTCAAGGCGGGCAATGCGGTGATCCTGCGGGGCGGTTCGGAAAGCTTTCACTCTTCCGGTGCGATCCATGCCTGCCTGGTGGCGGGTCTGCGCGCCGCAGGCCTGCCCGAGGACGCGATTCAGCTGGTGCCGACCCGTGACCGCGAGGCCGTGACCGCGATGCTGCGCATGACCGAATGGATCGATGTTATCGTGCCGCGCGGCGGCAAGGGTTTGGTGGGGCTGGTGCAGCGCGAGGCCCGCGTTCCGGTCTTTGCCCATCTGGAAGGGATCGTGCATATCTATGTCGATGCCGCGGCCGATCCGCAGATCGCACATCGCGTGGTGCTGAACGCCAAGACACGCCGGACCGGGATTTGCGGCGCCGCCGAATGCCTTCTGATTCATCGTGACATCGCGGCAACCCTTGGCGCGGATCTGATCCGAGATCTGTTGGCGGCAGGGGTCGAGGTGCGCGCCGACAAGACGCTGCAATCGATACCGGGCACAGTGCCCGCCACGGCCGAAGATTGGGGGCGGGAGTTCCTTGACATGATCATCGCGGCGCGGGTTGTCGACGACATCGACGCGGCCGTGGCGCATATCCGCCGCTATGGGTCGAACCATACCGATTGCATCCTGACCGAAGACCCCCAGGCCGTCGCGCGTTTCTTCGAACGTCTGGACAGTGCGATCCTGATGCATAACGCTTCGACCCAGTTCGCCGATGGCGGGGAATTCGGCATGGGGGCCGAGATCGGGATCGCGACGGGCAAGCTGCATGCGCGCGGCCCCGTGGGTGCCGAACAGCTGACCAGTTTCAAATACCTGGTGACCGGGCAAGGCGCGATCCGGTCCTGATCGGGGTCAGTAGCGCAGCAGGATATCATGCTCGGTGATGCGCAGGCTGGTCCGGCGCCCGGCCTCCTGCAGCAGTATGGGCAGCAGCGCGAACTGCACCTCGGATGGGCTGACCTCGATCCCGGTGCCGGGCGTCTCCAGCGCCTCCCACAGGTCGGGCGTCTGGCGCAGCTTGTCGGCGCTTCCACTGATGGCCCAATGATCACCCTCGCGGGTCAGGCTGATGCGACCGCCGTAAGGCATCGCCGTTTCAAGGCATTGCAGGGCCAGAAAGGCCAGGCGCACTTCGACGCGGGGCAGATCCTCAAGTGGTCCCCAGTGGAAACTGACCCGCGCACCCTGCGCCATCGCCTTGAGAATGCTGACGATTTCCGCGCGGCCCATCATCTGCTGTTCGGATGCCATACCATAGGCCACGCGGAAGAAACGGATGCGAGCATTGGCATTCTCGACACTGTCCGAGACCAGCGCCAGTTCGGGTGTCAGGGCGGCGCCCGACATCTGCATCAGCTCAAGCCCGTTGGTTATGGCGCCGATCGGGCTGATCAGGTCATGGCAGATACGTGAGCCTATCAAGGCGGCCAGATTGTGGGTACTGTGGCCCAATGATGTCTCCGATACGAGGTTGCGACATGTCTGATCTGAACGCGATACTGGAGCCGGGAATGCTTGTGCGCCACCCCGACCAGCCTGACTGGGGGGTGGGACAGGTGCAATCCAATATCGCGGGTCGGATCACCGTCAATTTTCCCGAAACCGGCAAGGTTGTCATTGACGGCTCCCGGATCGGTCTTCTTCCCGTATTTGATCACCCAAACTAGTTAACAAAAGGTTACTGAAAGTGGCGCCGCGCCATCTTTTCGTGCCTTGGGAAGGACTTATCGTGCATGGCTCGAGTTCTGGCTGCAACTGCAACGGTTGCCTTCACCGGGCCATTTTTCTAGAAACGTCTGACTGCCCTCAATACCTGGCCGCGCCATGACCGAAGCCCCGCCGCAATTCGCCGTCAGACTGGCCTCGGATCAGTCGGATCTGCATGCGGCGCAGCGCCTGCGCTACGAGGTTTTTGTCGCGGAGCTTGGCGGTGGGGGCGCGATGGTGGATCACGCCAATCGTCGCGAGCAGGACAGGTTCGATCCGTTTTTCGATCATCTTCTGCTGCTGGATCAGGCGCGACCGGATGGCGATCAGGTGGTTGGCGTCTACCGCTTGTTGCGCGCGGATCAGGCCGTGGCGGCGGGCCAGTTCTATTCCGAGGATGAATATGATCTGGCCCCGCTGCGGGCCAGCGGCCGGCGTTTGCTGGAACTGGGACGCTCATGCCTGCATCCCGACTACAGGGGCGGCATGGGTATGTTCCACCTGTGGCATGCGCTGGCGGGTTATGTCGAGGCGCATGGAATCGAGATCCTGTTCGGTGTCGCCAGCTTTCATGGCACCGATCCGCAGGCCCTGGCGGCACCGCTGTCGCTGCTGCACCATCGCCACCTTGCCCCGGCCGATCTGCGCGTCATGGCGCGCGCGCCGGGTGCGACCGCGATGGACCTGATCGCCCCTGACTGCCTGGATCGGCGTGCCGCGATGCTGGCCGTGCCCGCGTTGATCAAGGCCTATCTGCGCCTGGGCGGCTTCGTGGGGCAGGGCGCCTTCATCGACCGGGACTTCAACACCACGGATGTCTGTTTGATCCTTGATGTGGCGCGGATGAACGAGAGCCAGCGCGCCATCTATACCCGGCCGGTCCCGGCCCGTGCGGTGCAGCCGTGACCGCGGCCTGGACCCCGCCACCCGAACCGCCGGCCCGCGCCCTGACGCCCGCAGGCTGGGCGCGCCTGCTGCTGCGCGGCGCCGTGCTGGGCAGCCTGACCTTCGGCGGGCTTGGCCTGATGCTGCTGTTGCGCCTGATCGAACGCCCGCTGTTCGGGCTGCACCGGCCGGTCACGCCCTTTCTGACGCAGATCGTTTGCCGCTGTGCCTTCTTCATCCTGGGCATGGGGCACGTAGTGCGCGGCAAACCCATGCGCGAGCGTGGCGCCGTGGTGGCCAATCATGTCTCCTGGTTGGATATTTTCGCATTGAACGCGCGCAAGCGGATCTATTTCGTCTCCAAGTCCGAAGTCGCGGGCTGGCCGGGAATCGGCTGGCTGGCGCGTGCGACGGGCACGCTTTTCATCAACCGCGATCCGCGCGATGCCCGCCGCCAGCAAATCCTGTTCGAACGCCGCCTGCTGGCAGGCCATCGGTTGCTGTTCTTTCCCGAGGGTACTTCGACCGACGGAATGCTGGTGCTTCCATTCAAGTCGACCCTGTTCCAGGCCTTCTTTTCGGATGAGTTGAGGCATCGGCTGTTCATCCAGCCGGTAACCCTGCTTTATGTCGCGCCCGAGGGGGAGGACCCGCGCTTTTACGGCTGGTGGGGCGATATGGGATTCGGGCCGCATCTGGTCAAGGTGCTGGCCGCCCGGCGCAACGGACGTGTAGAGGTGATCTATCACGCGCCGGTCCGCGTGGATGCCTTTCCCAACCGCAAATCCCTGACGGCCCATGTCGAAAAGACCGTCCGTGACGGCCTGCTGCACGCCATGACGCAGGATTGACGCAGGTTCAGGCCTGCATCGCGCGGCTCAGGCGGGTGAGTTCGGCAACCGGATCGGATGCGGACCAGATTTCGTCCCCCAAGGCGATGAAATCGGTAATGCGGGCGAGGTTGCGGATCAGATCCTCGGTCAGGGCGCCTTCGGCCACGACCGGCACCTCGATGATCTCGGACCACCATTGGAAAAGATCAAGTTCAGCGCGGCTGCCATCGCCAAGAGGGCTGATTCCGACGGGACCAAAGCTGATGTAATCGGCCCCGGCTTCGCCTGCGTTCATGCCCTCGTGCCGTTGAACGCCACAAAACGCGCCCACGATCGCATCGGGGCCAAGGTCCTTGCGCACCTTGCGCACCGAACGCGCTCCGTCGGTCAGATGCACGCCATCAAGTCCCAGACGCTCGACCATCAGAACATGACGTTCGATCACAAGCGCGACGTCGCGCGCATGGGTCACCTCGCGCAGCGCATCTGCAGCACGTGCGACATTGTCTTCGTCCTTGCTGGCCAGGGCCAGGCGCACGCAAGCAACCTCTTGCGCGTCAAGTGCGCTGGCCAGCAGATCCGGGAACACCGCAAGATCGAAACTGGGCGGCGTGATCAGGTAGAGTTGCGGCTGTTGCGGGGCGTCAGGCGTATCGGCCATACCGGTCGGGCTCCTTCAAGGTCATGATGGTGTCATAACGGGGAATTTCGGCTTTGACCATCGGGCAAGACGGGCCGCTTGACGCTTGGAAACCGGGCGGGCTTGGCGTATCACGCGCCAGCCTTGCCGGAGATGTCGATGCCCAGTCCCACGCCCCAACCCGCTTTTGTCCTTGTACGCCCCCAGATGGGTGAAAACATCGGCGCTGCCGCCCGCGCCATGTGGAATTTCGGACTGGATCGGATGCATGTGGTGGGTCCGCGCGACGGCTGGCCCAACAGCCGCGCCGTGGCCATGGCCAGCGGTGCAGGCCGGCTGCTGGACGAGGCGCAGCTGCATGCGGATCTGCCTGGCGCCCTGGCTGAGACGACATTCACCTTTGCGACCACGGCGCGGATCCGGGGGCTGACCAAGCCGGTCTACAGCCCCGAGCGCGCCATGCAACTGGCCGCCGAAATGGTCGCGCGCGGCGAAAAGGTCGCCGTGCTGTTCGGGCCGGAACGCGCAGGCCTTGAGAATGAGGATGTGGCCCAGGCCAATGCCATCATCTCGGTCCCGGTCAATCCGGAATTCCCCAGCCTGAACCTTGCGCAATGCGTTTTGCTGACCGCCTATGAATGGCGCCGCCAGGTCGAACAGGTGCAGCATGAAGCCATCGAAATGGGGCGCACCGACTGGGCCAATGGCACCGAGGTCGAGGCTCTGGCCCGCCATTACGAGGATACGCTGGAACAGGCGGGCTTTTTCTTTCCCGAGACCAAGGCCGACAGCATGAAGCTGAACCTGCGCAACCTGTGGTCCCGGATGCGCCTGACCCGCGCCGATGTGCAGACCCTTCACGGCATCCTGCGGCAAATGGTGCGCTGGAAAGACAGGGGTTAGGTTCTGGACGAAGGCCGGGCAAGGCCCTAGGTTCGCCACCGACAGGAGACGACGATGACCAAGAAACGCGCGATTTTCGAAGAGGTTGCAACCGACAGGCCGCAGGCCGCGATACCGCAGGGCGGGCTGATCGACAAGGGCACGGCCGGCGCGCGCGGCGCGATCCGGATCTGGCTGATGGTTCTGTTCGCCATGGTGATGGTGATGATCGCCGTGGGCGGTCTGACCCGGTTGACCGACAGCGGCCTGAGCATCACCGAGTGGCGCCCCCTGACGGGTGCGATCCCGCCGCTGAACGAGGCCGATTGGCAGGCCGAGTTCGCCAAGTATCAGCAAATTCCGCAGTTTCAGATCCAGAACCGCTGGATGGAGCTGGAGGATTTCAAATTTATCTACTGGTGGGAATGGGGCCACCGCCAACTGGGCCGCGTGATCGGCCTCGTCTGGGGGCTGGGTTTCCTGGGTTTCCTGCTGGCGCGCAAGATCCCGACAGGCTGGACGCCGCGCCTTCTGTTCATTGGCGCACTTGGCGGGCTGCAGGGCGCTGTTGGCTGGTGGATGGTGGCCTCGGGGTTGACCGGCAGCATGACCAGCGTCGCAAGTTACCGTCTGGCGACGCATCTTGGGCTGGCCTTCATCATCCTTGGGTTCATCGCATGGTATGTGTTCCTGTTGGGGCGCAGCGAACGCGATCTGCTACAGGCGCGCCGCGCCAAGGAAGACAAGCTGTTCCGTCTGTCCACAGGCTGGATGCATTTCGCCTTTCTGCAGATCATCCTGGGCGCGCTGGTCGCCGGGATCGACGCGGGCCGCTCCTATACCGACTGGCCGCTGATGGGCGGGCAGATCATCCCGCCCAATCCTTTCATGTTCGAACCGCTCTGGACCAATTTCTTTGAAAACCCGGGTCTTGTGCAGTTCATTCACCGTGTCAGCGGCTATCTTCTGCTGATCTTCGGGATCGTGGTCTGGCTGCGCGGCCGCAAGAGCGCGCATGAGACCACGCGGCAGGCCTTTAGCCTGGCCTTCGGGGCGTTGGTGGCGCAGGTGGTGCTGGGGATCGTGACGGTGATGACCGGCGCAATCTGGGAAATCGCCATCGCGCATCAGGTCTTGGCGGTGATCCTGTGGGTGCTGATCCTGCGCGCGCGCCACCTGTCGGCCTATCCGGTCGTCACTTCGATCCGGGGGGCGCGGGCATGAGCAACACGGCTGGCGCCTATGATGCGCTGATGGCGCATGAACGCACAACCTTCGCCCTGGGCCAGGTGGCCGGGCGGCTGGGATGGGACCAGGAAACCATGATGCCGCGCGGTGCCGCCGATCAGCGGTCCGAGGAAATGGCCGCGATGGAATCCGTCCTGCATGCCCGGCGCACCGATCCGCGCATCGGGGATTGGCTGGCCGCCATCGACGATGCCGCGCTTGATGCCGTGGGCCTTGCGCAGCTGCGCCATATCCGGCGCAACTTCGAACGTGCGCGCAAGGTTCCCGCCGCCCTGGCCGAGGAGCTTGCCCGTGTCACCAGCCGCGCCCAAGGGCAATGGGCCGAGGCCCGCGCCGCCGAGGATGTGGCCGCCTTTTTGCCGGTGCTGGCGCGGATCGTGGCCTTGAAACGCGAGGAGGCATCTGCCCTGGCTGCCGGGGGCGATCCCTATGATGCGCTGCTGGATGACTATGAACCCGGCGCGAAAGCCGCCGATCTTGAGGCGATGTTCACCGCACTCCGCGCGCCCCTGGTCAAACTGCGCGCGGCCTGCCTGGCCAAGCCCGCCCCCAAGGGGGTGGAGGGCCGGTTTGACGAGGCCGCGCAAATGCAGCTGACCGACAGGCTGGCCCGCGCCTTCGGCTATGATTTCAGCATCGGGCGACTGGACAAGGCCGTGCATCCCTTTTCAAGCGGGTCCGGGCGCGACGTGCGGATCACCACACGCACCAACCCGGTCGATCCGTTCAACTGCTTTTATTCGACCATCCACGAGGTCGGTCATGCCTGCTATGAACAGGGGATCGATGCGGCCTATGCGCTGACACCGCTGGGGCAGGGCGTGTCGATGGGCGTGCACGAAAGCCAGAGCCGTATCTACGAGAACCAGATCGGCCGCAGCCGGGCCTTTACCGGATGGCTTTTCGGTCAGATGCGCGACGCTTTCGGCGATTTCGGAATCGCGGACGAAGACGCGTTCTATGCCGCCGTGAACCGGCTGCACAATGGCTTCATCCGCACCGAGGCGGACGAGGTGCAATACAATCTGCATGTGCTTTTGCGTTTCGATCTGGAACGCGCCCTGATCGCCGGGGATCTGGCGGTGGCAGACCTGGAAAGCGCGTGGAATGACCGGTTCCTGGCCGATTTCGGATTTGCCGTCGACAAACCCTCGAACGGATGCCTGCAGGACGTGCATTGGTCTGTGGGGCTTTTCGGTTATTTCCCCACCTACAGCCTGGGCAATGTCTATGCAGGCTGCCTGCACCAGGCGATGCGCAAGGCACTGCCCGATCTGGACAGGCAGTTGGCGCAAGGCGACACCTCGGGGGCAACAGGCTGGCTGCGCGAGAACGTCCAGCGCCACGGCGGGCTTTTCACCCCGCGCGAGGTGATCGCCCGCGCATCGGGGATGGAGCCGTCCGAAGCGCCGCTGCTGGCCTATCTGCAGGACAAGTTCAGCGGCCTTTACGCCCTGTAAGGCAGGTCAGATGAGCGCCATGCGTTCCGATCTTTCGGGATCGGGAAAGGGGCGGTAGAGCGCGAAACGCGCATCTGCCACCAATGTGTTGACGGCCCGGTAAAGGCTGGCGACATGGTCGTCATGCCGGCCCAGCATGCGGAACGCCTGGTCAAGCTGTGCAAGGTCCCTGACCTCGACCTCGAGCAGGAAGTCGCGGTGACTGTCCGAGGCGAGGTTCAGCTTGCGCCGCAGCAAACGCCAGTCTTCGATGACGCCTTCGCATTTCAGATACGTCATCCATTGATCGACCGCATTGGCAAAGGCAAGGGCCTTGGCATCATCCTTGAGGTCGATGGAACAGCTGTAGAGGTTCATGTGCATGCCTCGCATTGCGGAACCATCACCCTGCCACAGCCGGCCTTACCACGCGGTTAAGACGCGAAAGGGGGGCTGTCTGCCCCCCTTCCAAACCCTGCGGGTTTGACCCCCCGAGGATATTTCACGCAAGAAGAAACGGCCGGTTACTCGGCTTCGGCCCCATCCTCGTCGCCCTGATCGGCGATACGGGCGACCGACACCACGACCTCGTTCGCGCCGGTGTTGAACACCTTGACCCCGCCAGCCGAACGCGAGCGGAAGGAAATGCCATCCACCGGCACGCGGATCGACTGACCCTTGGAGGTGGCGAGCATAACCTGGTCATCCAGCTCCACCGGGAAGGAGGCAACCAGCGCCCCACCGCGCATCGCCTTGTCCATCGCCGTCACGCCCATGCCACCGCGACCGCGCACCGGATAGTCATGGCTGGACGACAGCTTGCCCGACCCGTTGGCGGTGATGGTGAGGATCAGGTTCTCCGCCGCCGACATTTCGGCATAGCGTTCCTGGCTGATCCCGGCATCGGCGTTGCCTTCATCCTCGTCGCTCTCGGTTTCTTCCGTCACACCGGCGACAAGGCGGCGCATCTTGAGATAGGCAGCCCGTTCATCGGCGCCGGCCTCGAAATGACGGATCACCGACATCGACACAACGCGATCATCGCCCTGCAGCCGGATCCCGCGGACACCTGTGGAATCGCGGCCCTTGAAGACGCGCACATCCGTCGTCGGGAAGCGGATCGCGCGGCCCGAATCCGTGACCAGCATCACATCGTCATCTTCCGAACAGATGCGCGCGTTCACCAGTTCAACCCCGTCGGGCAGTTTCATGGCGATCTTGCCGTTGCGCATGACATTGGTGAAGTCCGACAGCGCGTTGCGCCGTACATCGCCTGCGGAGGTGGCGAAAACGATCTGCAGATCGTCCCATTCCGTATCGGGCCGGTCCACCGGCATGATCGCGGCAATGGACACTCCTGTCGGGATCGGCAGGATATTGACGATCGCCTTGCCCTTGGAGGTGCGCCCCCCCAGCGGCAGGCGCCATGTCTTGAGCTTGTAGACCATCCCATCGGTCGTGAAGAACAGAAGCTGGTCATGGGTATTGGCCACGAAGAGAGTGGTGACCACGTCCTCTTCCTTGGTCTGCATCCCCGACAAGCCCTTGCCGCCGCGTTTCTGGGCGCGGAAATCGGCCAGAGGTGTGCGCTTGATATAGCCACCCGAGGTGATGGTCACGACCATGTCCTCGCGCTCGATCAGGTCTTCGTCTTCCATGTCGCCGGCCCAGTCGACGATCTCGGTCCGGCGCGGCACGGCAAACAGCTCCTTCACCTCGCGCAATTCGTCCGAGATGATGCCCATGATCCTTTCGCGGCTGGCCAGGATTTCGAGGTATTCGCGGATCTTGGCCGCCAGTTCCTGCAGTTCGTCCGTGACTTCCTTGACGCCCAGCTGGGTCAGGCGTTGCAGGCGCAATTCCAGAATGGCGCGGGCCTGCACCTCGGAAAGGTGATAGGTGCCATCCTCGTTCACGGTATGCGAGGGATCGTCGATCAGCCGGATATATTCGGCGATATCGCGGGCGGGCCAGGCACGCGACATGAGCCTGTCTCGTGCGTCGGCGGCATCGGCCGAGGCACGGATTGTCGCCACGACCTCGTCGACATTGGTGACGGCGACGGCCAGACCGCAGAGGATATGGCTGCGTTCACGCGCCTTGCGCAGCTCGTAGGCGGTGCGGCGGGCCACCACCTCTTCGCGGAAGGTGATGAAGCTGGACAGGAACCGCAAGAGCGTCAGCTGTTCGGGACGGCCGCCGTTCAGGGCCAGCATGTTGCATCCGAAGGAGGTTTGCATCGGTGTGAAGCGATAAAGCTGGTTCAGCACCACCTCGGGGGTGGCGTCGCGCTTGAGTTCGATGACCACGCGCACGCCGTTACGGTCGCTTTCGTCCTGCACATGGGCGACGCCTTCGATCTTCTTCTCGCGGACCTGTTCGGCGATCTTTTCGATCATCGCGGCCTTGTTCACCTGATAGGGGATTTCCTCGACGATGATCGCGTAGCGGTCCTTGCGCAGCTCCTCGACCTTTGTGCGCGCGCGGATGATGACGCTGCCGCGTCCTTCCAGATAGGCCTTGCGCGCGCCCGACCGGCCCAGCATCAGGCCGCCCGTCGGGAAATCGGGCCCCGGCACATATTCGATCAGGTCTTCCGAGGTCAGGTCGGGATTGTCGATCAGCGCCAGCGTGGCATCCACGACCTCGCCCAGATTATGCGGCGGGATATTGGTGGCCATGCCGACGGCAATACCGCCCGCGCCATTGACCAGCATGTTCGGAAAGCGTGCGGGCAGAACGGTGGGTTCGCGGTCCTTGCCGTCGTAGTTATCCTGAAAATCGACGGTTTCCTTGTCGATATCGGCCAGAAGATAGGCCGCAGGCTTGTCCATCCGCACCTCGGTATAGCGCATGGCGGCGGCGTTATCGCCATCCATGGAACCGAAGTTGCCCTGACCGTCGAGCAGGGGCAGCGACATCGAAAAATCCTGCGCCATCCGCACGAGCGCATCATAAATCGCGCTGTCACCGTGGGGATGGTATTTCCCCATCACGTCACCGACCGGGCGGGCCGATTTGCGATAGGGCTTGTCATGAGTATTGCCGACCTCATGCATCGCGTAGAGGATGCGCCGGTGCACGGGTTTCAGGCCATCCCGCAGATCTGGGATTGCGCGGCTGACGATCACGCTCATGGCGTAATCGAGATAGGAGGTCTTCATCTCCTCGGTGATCGAGATGGTGGGCCCGTCGTAGACAACACGTGCAGGCGTGTTTTCGTCTTCGTTTTCAGGGGTTTCCGGCGTATCGTTCACGTGATTTGCCCGCTCTGTCCAGTTTCACAATATCTTGTTGGCAGGACTATATCAGAGGCAGGATATGGGGTGCAATGGCGCATGCCAGCAGGCGTTGGCAGCCGGGGCAACGATCTGCTAACACGTTGTTTTCGTTGAAAAGTAAATCAATGCTGGCATGATTTCAGTATCGAGTCGTGACAACAGGTGAAAGATGCAGGTTTCCGATACCGAACTGATGCTGAAGGGCTATGGCCTGACAACGGCGGAATTCTTCTATCGCATGCCCGATTACCGCAACGTGCTGAACAGCTTTGTCTGGCAGGATTACGATCTGGCGCCGGATCATCCGCGTCTGTTCAAGTTCATTGCCTTCTGGCAGGCCGAAATCGAAGGGCCGTTGCATTCGGTGAGGTTCACTCACCGCAAGATGATCTCGCCGGGGGAATGGCGCAATGTCGTGGGGGAGTTCAAGCTGCACTAGAACGCCCGGGATGCGCAGGGCGACTGGGGGCAGACCGCCTTGGCGGCTGCCCCGTCTGGCCGGTCAGGGAATGATGCGGGTGTATTTCACGCCTTCCAGCGTCGCGCCCACCATCAGGCCCGCCTGACCGAAGATCAGGGCGACGACAGGGGCCGTCGAGGTTGTCGTTTCGGCCCGCAGGTTATCCGCACGGTCGCTGATCACGTATTCCACATCGGCGCCGGCCGCCCAGCCCGAGGAACGGCGGAAGCGTTGCAGCGCGTCTTCCGTCATGAAGAAAAGCACATGCGCGAATTGCTGCGCGCCGATCTGCAACCCGAAGCTGCCCTTGGTTGCCGAATAGTAATCGACCGTCGTGCCGTTGACCCGCAACGCACCGCGCCCGTAGCCGCCACCAAAACCGAAGCCAGCCTCGGTGATCAGGGGCATGACAAGTTGGCCCACCGATTTGTTCGCAAGGTCGCGCGTGTTGGGATAGGTCGAATACAGATAGTTCATCGTGGCATCGACACGGTTGTCGATGACGGCCGACCCCGGGCTGCCGATCCCGTTGCCGCAGCCTGCGGTCAGGCCTACGCCTGCCAATGCCGTCAGGGTGAAGGTCCGTCTGCTCATCTGTGTCATGTGTCTTGCCTGTTCCGTTATGCTGCTGCCACTGTCGAGAATTATGCTTACCGGATGGTTTTCTTCCCCGGATCTGCGCTGAATATAGAGGCAATTCAGCGCCCTGTCACCAACTGTTGGGTCCTGTTGCGGACAAGCGGACCAATCAGGCGGGACTTTGCCCAAATGATGCGGATCAGCCCGCCGCCAGTTTTCGCGCCACGGCCGGTGCGAAATAGGTCAGGATTCCGTCACATCCGGCGCGGCGGAAGCACATCAGGCTTTCCATCATCGCCCGCTCGCCATCAATCCAGCCGTTCTGGGCAGCGGCCTGGATCATCGCGTATTCGCCGGACACCTGATAGGCATAGGTCGGTGCGCCGAATGCATCCTTTACCCGGCGGCAGATATCCAGATAGGGCATGCCAGGCTTGACCATGACCATGTCGGCGCCTTCGCGCAGGTCACGTTCGACCAGGCGGATCGCCTCGTCGGAATTGGCGGGGTTCATCTGGTAGGTGGTCTTGTCGCCCTTCAGCGCCCCTGACGCACCCACGGCATCGCGGAATGGGCCGTAGAAGGCCGAGGCATATTTGGCCGCATAGCTGAGCAGCATGACATTCGTATGGCCCGCGCCCTCCAGCGCCTGGCGGATCGCGCCGATACGCCCGTCCATCATGTCGGAGGGCCCGATGATATCGGCCCCGGCTTCGGCCTGGCTGAGCGCCTGTTTGACCAAAGCCGCGACCGTTTCATCGTTCAGGATCACGCCATCGCGCCAGAATCCGTCATGCCCGTCTGAATTATAGGGATCCAGTGCCACATCGGTCATCACGGCGATACCCGGCACCGCCGCCTTGATTGCCCGGGTGGCGCGGTTGCTCAGGTTGTCGGGATTCCAGGCCTCGGCGCAGTCGCGTGTCTTCTTGGCCGGGTCCGTGTAGGGAAAAAGGCAGATCGCCGGAATGCCAAGATCAGCGGCCTCGCGCGCAGCTTCGACCACCCGGTCGACGGAGCGGCGCATCACGCCCGGCATCGAGGGCACCGGTTCTTCCACGCCTTCGCCGTCGCGGACGAAAACCGGCCAGATCAGATTGCCGACCGACAGCGTGTTTTCCTGCGTCAAGGCGCGGATCGCGGGAGATTGGCGGGTGCGGCGAAAGCGGGTGGCGGGGTAGGCGGCCTGGCTGGGGATCATCGGTGGGTCATCTCATTCTGGTTTTCTCATGCGTGGCATGGATATTGCTTCATCTCAAGGGTAGGAATTGCCGAATTTCGCCGCTATGGAAGCGATCAAGTTGTAAAGGGCCTTTGAATTGGATTTGTTTTCCACCCTGAGCGAAGCGATCAACCTGCGGTCGTTCTCTAACCTGTGGTACTGGATCATGCTGGCTGTCCTTTGGTCCAGCACCAGCCATTGGGTGCTGGGTGTACCCTACGACATGGTTGTGCGCGCCGCATCGCAAGGCGGCCAGGCCGACGCGGATCTGAACGATATCGTGCGCGTCAACGTGAATCGTCTTCTTTACATCGCGCATGTGTCTGGCCTCTGGATCATCGGGTTCGGGACCTTCTTTCTGACACTGCTGGGGCTTACCGGTTTCGTCTATGGTTTTCAGCTGTCGCAGGCGGTGTTCCTGCTGGCCTGCCCCATGTTTTTCGTGGGCTTGCTGTCCATCAGGACCGCGCAGCGCCTGCGCCGCGATGGGCCGACCGGGCCCGAGCTTTACAAGGTCCTGCACCGGCATCGTCTTGCCGTGCAGGCCATCGGGATGGTGTCGATTTTCATCACCGCGCTTTGGGGAATGTATCAAAACCTGAGCTATATGATCCCCGACCACATCATCAGACCGCTTGGATAACCCCCGCGCATGACCGAACTGACCCGCATCACCGTTGGCGGTGCCCCCGAAGGATTTGACGCGCGCCTGATCCTCAAGGAGATCGAGCGCCGTGCGGCCCCCGTCCTGCATGTGGCCCGCGATGACAAGCGCATGGCCGCGATGCAGGCCGCCTTGCGTTTCTTCGCACCCGACATGCCGGTGATCACTTTCCCCGCATGGGATTGCCTGCCCTATGACCGGGTGAGCCCCAATGCCGACATCTCGGCGGCGCGGATGGCGACGCTGGCCGGGTTGGTTCACGGCATGCCGGAGCGGTTCATCCTGCTGACCACGATCAGCGCGGCGATGCAGCGCATCCCCGCGCGCGACGTTCTGCGCGAGGCGGCCTTCACCGCCCGTGTCGGCGGACGCCTGGACGAGACCGCGCTACGCGCTTTTCTGGTGCGCATGGGCTTTTCCCAGGCCCCCACGGTCATGGAGCCGGGTGACTACGCGATCCGGGGGGGCATTATCGACATCTTCCCGCCGGGTGAGGGTGGGCCGGTCCGGCTTGATCTTTTCGGTGATGTGCTGGACGGGGCGCGCCGGTTCGATCCGGCCACGCAGCGGACCACCGAAAAACTGGATCTCATCGAACTGGCGCCTGTTTCCGAAGTCATCCTCGACCCGGCGGCCATCACCCGGTTCCGGCAGAACTACCGCATCGAATTCGGGGCGGCCGGCACCGATGATCCGCTTTACGAGGCGGTCAGCGCGGGGCGCAAACACGCGGGCATCGAACATTGGCTTCCATTCTTCCACGAGGGGCTGGAGACGATCTTTGACTATCTGCCCCAGGCCACGATCACCCAGGATGACCAGGTCACGCCCACGCGCCTGTCGCGCTGGGACAGTATCGCAGATCAATACGAGACGCGTCGCCTTGCCATGACCCAGAAAGGGCGGATGGACACGGTCTACAAACCCGTGCCGCCGGGCCTGCTTTATCTGGACGATGCGGCGTGGGATGCAGCCGTTGCCGGGCGCCGGGTCATGCAGTTCAACCCGCTGGCCCAAGCAACCGGGCCCGGTGTCATCGATGCGGGCGGGCGGATCGGGCGAAACTTCGCGCCGGAACGTCAGCAGGAAAACCTTAGTCTTTTCGCAGCCTTGGCGTCCCATGTGAAAGTGCGGATGGAAAAGGGGCCGGTGCTGATCGCCTCTTATTCAGAAGGGGCGCGGGAACGGCTGGACGGTCTGATCGCGGATGAAGGGCTGATCGGTGCGGTTCACGTGGCCGATGCACGCGGCATCGGAAAGCATGGCCTGCACCTGGCGGTCTGGCCCCTTGACCAAGGCTTCGAGGCCGAGGGCCTGACCGTCATCAGCGAACAGGATGTGCTGGGTGACAGGCTGATCCGCACCGCCAAGAAACGCCGCCGCGCCGATGAATTCCTGACAGAGGCACAAAGCCTCAGCCCCGGCGATCTGGTGGTGCATGTCGATCACGGTGTGGGCCGCTACCAGGGCCTTGAGGTGGTGACCGCACTGGGGGCTGCGCATGAGTGCCTGACCCTGGAATATGCAGAGGGTGCAAAGCTTTACCTGCCGGTCGAGAATATCGAACTGCTCAGCCGTTTCGGCCATGAAGAGGGGCTTCTGGACAAGCTGGGCGGCGGCGCCTGGCAAGCCAAGAAGGCGCGCCTGAAGGAACGCATCCGCGAGATGGCGGATCGGCTGATCCGGGTGGCCGCTGAACGCGCCTTGCGATCCGCCCCCGTGCTTGAGCCGCAGCATCACGCATGGGAAGCCTTCAGCGCGCGTTTCCCCTACATGGAAACCGATGATCAGCTGCGTGCTATCGAGGATGTGCTGGCCGATCTGGGATCGGGCAATCCGATGGACCGGCTGATCTGTGGCGATGTGGGTTTCGGCAAGACCGAAGTGGCCATGCGGGCGGCCTTCGTGGCCGCCATGTGTGGCGTGCAGGTTGCGGTGATCGCCCCCACGACCCTGCTGGCGCGACAGCATTTCAAAAGCTTCGCGGAACGCTTCCGGGGTTTCCCGCTTGAGGTGCGCGCGCTGTCGCGCTTTGTCAGCGCCAAGGAAGCACAGGCCACCCGTGACGGGCTGGCGCGCGGCACGGTCGATATTGTCGTGGGCACCCATGCCCTGCTGGCCAAGGGGGTCAGCTTCAAGAACCTCGGGTTGCTGATTATCGACGAAGAGCAGCATTTCGGCGTCGGCCACAAGGAGCGGCTGAAGCAATTGCGCAGCGATATCCATGTCTTGACGCTGACAGCCACACCTATTCCGCGCACGCTGCAATTGTCGCTGTCGGGAGTGCGCGATCTGTCGATCATCGGCACACCGCCTGTCGACCGCCTGTCGATCCGCACCTATGTGTCCGAATTCGACGGTGTCACCATCCGCGAGGCGCTCTTGCGTGAACATTTCCGCGGCGGGCAAAGCTTTTTCGTGGTGCCGCGCATCAGCGACCTGCCCGAGATCGAGGACTTCCTGAAAACACAGGTCCCCGAGGTCACTTATGTCGTGGCGCATGGCCAGATGGCGGCGGGTGATCTGGATGACCGGATGAATGCCTTCTACGATGGCAAATACGATGTTCTGCTGGCCACGACCATCGTGGAATCGGGCCTTGATATTCCCACTGCCAACACGATGGTCATTCACCGCGCCGACATGTTCGGCCTTAGCCAGCTCTACCAGATCCGGGGGCGCGTGGGACGGTCCAAGACCCGCGCCTATGCCTATCTGACCACGAAACCGCGCGGCAAGCTGACACCGGCCGCCGAAAAGCGCCTGCGCGTGCTGGGCAGCCTGGATACATTGGGGGCGGGCTTTACCCTGGCCAGTCAGGATCTGGACATTCGCGGTGCGGGCAACCTGCTGGGCGAGGAACAGTCTGGCCAGATGCGCGACGTCGGCTACGAGCTTTACCAGCAGATGCTGGAAGACGCGATTGCAAGGATCAAGGCGGGCGAGATGGAAGGCCTGTCGGACAGCGACGGGCAATGGGCTCCATCGATCAACCTTGGCGTTGCCGTGCTGATCCCCGAGGATTATGTGCCCGATCTGGATGTGCGGCTGGGATTGTATCGTCGCCTCAGCAACTTGCACACCAAAGTTGAACTTGAGGGTTTTGCCGCCGAGCTGATCGACCGCTTTGGCCCGCTCCCGCGTGAGGTCAACACCCTGCTCTTGATCGTGCGGATCAAGGAGATGTGCAAGAAGGCGGGTATCTCGCGTCTGGATGGCGGCCCCAAGGGCGCGACGATCCAGTTTCACAACGACAAGTTCGCCTCGCCCCAGGGGCTGGTCGAATTCATCGGCGCGCAGAACGGCTTGGCCAAGGTGCGCGACAACAAGATCGTGGTGCGTCGGGATTGGACACAGGAAAAGGAAAAAATCCGTGGCGCCTATGCCATTGCACGCGATCTGGCGGAAAAGGTCGTGGCCGAGAAAAAGCGCAGCGCCGGCAAAGGCTAGAACGCCACTTCAATTCAGCCCTTCAAGCCACTGATCAAACGCCGAAAAAGGCGCGAATGCGCGGATTGATCCAATCCCACAAAGTCGGCGCGCCATGCGCAATCTTGCTGCCGACGCGCGCTACGAGCGTGTCATAGCTGACGTCGTAATCCGTCCAACTGCCACCGCCTGCGGCCAGATTCTGATTGGGCGGCTGGAACCGATCCAGCGACTTGGCAAAGCGCGCGTCAACCGACTGGTTCGCCTCGAATTCTTCCCACAGGTCGCGCAGGCTGGCGGCCTGGTCTGCCGGCAGAAGGCCAAAGATGCGGTCGGCGGCGGCAGCCTCGTTCTTTTGCAGGGCGCCAGCATCATGGCTGCCGAAGATCGGGGCATCGCCCGCGTCGATCTCGACCAGATCATGGATCAGCAACATGCGGATCACCCGGTCTATCGCCACACCCTGGGGGGCATGTTCAGCCAGAACAAGGGCATAGAGGGCAATGTGCCAGCTGTGTTCGCCCGAGTTCTCATAACGCGACCCATCGCAGAGACGGGTGGCGCGGTTCACGGATTTCAGACGGCAGGCCTCGGTCAGAAAGGCCATCTGCGCGTCAAGACGCGGGGTCATTCCGGCGCGGCCTTCTTGCGCTCTGCCGCTTTGGTGAGGCGTTCCTTCAACATCCGGCGTGCCCGGGCCTCGGCGGTGCGGACACGGATCGCGGTCATGAACGCCTCTTCGGTGACGGTCGAAGAGGTACCCAGCGTCCGGGCGATGTCGTCTATCAGGGTCGGATCACCCAAGGCATTGACCGCGTCCAGCACGTCCTTGGCAAGCGCATCGGCAAGATCTTCGGTTACGCCCATGGAATCACCGCGAGTTTTCGGTCAACCGGCGCTTCACATAATCCGTGACGGTGCCGATCATCTGATCCATGTGACCCGGCGCGTCAAAGAAGTGACCCGCGCCTTCGATCTGTTCATGGGTGATCGTGATGCCGCGCTGTTCGTGCAGCTTGCTGACCAGGCTTGCGGTGTCGGCAGGCGGTGCAACGCGATCGGCGGTTCCGTTGATCACAAGACCCGAGGCCGGGCAGGGCGCCAGGAACGAAAAGTCATACATGTTCGCAGGCGGGGCCACCGAGATGAACCCCGTGATCTCGGGTCGGCGCATCAGCAGCTGCATCCCGATCCAGGCCCCGAAGGAAAAGCCCGCAACCCAGCAATGCTTGGAGTTGTTGTTCATCGACTGCAGGTAATCCAGCGCAGATGCCGCATCCGACAGCTCGCCAATGCCCTGGTCATATTCGCCCTGGCTGCGCCCGACACCCCGGAAATTGAACCGCAGCACCGTGAAGCCCATGTTGTAGAAGGCGTAATGCAGGTTGTAGACGACCTTGTTGTTCATCGTGCCGCCGAATTGCGGGTGGGGATGAAGCACGATGGCGATTGGCGCGTCACGTTCTTTTTGCGGGTGATACCGGCCTTCGAGCCGGCCTTCGGGACCGGGAAAGATTACCTCGGGCATATGGTTTCTGGTCTCCTGGATGGGTGCGGCAATTATTCTTGACGAATTTGCTCAAGCACCTTAGAACGTTTCTAAATCGGAATGTGCGGCCGTGCCGGGTTCAAGCCAGATAAGCCTTGCGCCCCAAGACGTCAATGAATTCACGAAGGCAAGCCAATGAAACTGAGCACGAAGGGTCGCTATGCGATGGTTGCGCTGGCCGATATGGCGCTTCAGCCGGCGGCCGGTCTGGTGACGCTGGGCGAGATATCGAAGCGGCAGGATATTTCCTTGCCCTATCTCGAGCAGCTTTTCGTGAAACTTCGCCGCGCGGGTCTGGTCGAGTCCGTCCGCGGCCCCGGTGGCGGTTACCGCCTGTCGCGCCCGGCCAGTGAAATCCGCGTGGTCGAAGTGCTGGGGGCGGTGGATGAAACCGTCGATGCGATGCACCGCGGCGAGGGCGCAAGTGGCGCCGTGTCCGGTAGCCGGGCGCAATCCGTGACCAACCGCCTGTGGGAGGGCCTTAGCGCCCATGTCTATGTGTATCTGCATCAGACACGCCTGTCGGATGTGGTGCGCAACGATCTGGCCCCCTGTCCGGCCGTACCGTCGCTGTTCTCGATGCCCGTCGTGGACGAGGCGTGAAGCGAAATTGAAATTTCCAGGAACGATGAAAGGCTGATCTTGCGCGCCTATCTGGATCACAACGCGACGACACCGCTTCGGGCCGAGGCCCGAGACGCGATGCTGCGCGCCATGGATCTGGTGGGCAACCCGTCATCGGTCCATGCCGAAGGGCGTGCGGCCAAGTCGCTGATCGAGGCGGCGCGCGCCCAGGTGGCAGCGGCGCTGGGGGCCGAGGGCGCGGATGTGATCTTTACCTCTGGCGCGACAGAAGCAGCCGCCCTGGCACTGGCGGGTCGCGGCCTGCATGGTGCAGAAGTGGAGCATGAGGCGGTTGCGGCATGGGTTCATACGGACCTTGCGGTCGACCGGGCCGGGCAGGTGACGGTGACAGATCCCGGCCAATCGACGCTGCAAATGGCGAATTCCGAAACCGGCGTGATCCAGACGATGCCCGAAGGGCTGGCAGTATCCGACATGACGCAAGCCTTCGGCAAGCTGCCGCTGGCCTTCAATTGGACGGGTTGCACGATGGCGCTGGTCTCGGCGCACAAGCTGGGCGGCCCCAAGGGGATCGGCGCGCTGGTGATCCGGCGCGGCACGGATCTTGCGGCGCAGTTGCGCGGCGGCGGGCAGGAAATGGGCCGGCGTGCCGGCACCGAGAACATCGTCGGAATCGCCGGTTTCGGGGCCGCGGCCGAGGCAGCGGCCCGCGATCTGGCCGATGGGGTCTGGGACCGGGTTGCGAAACTTAGAAATATTCTAGAAGAGACCATTGAGGCCGGCGCACCGGATACTATTTTTCCCGGAAGGCAGGCCCTACGGCTGCCCAATACCAGTTGTTTTGCCACACCCGGATGGAAGGGCGAGACACAGGTGATGCAGATGGATCTTGCGGGCTTCGCCATTTCGGCAGGATCCGCCTGTTCCAGCGGCAAGGTCCGCGCCAGCCGCGTGCTGCGCGCCATGGGATATGACGACGATGTGGCCGGCGGCGCGATCCGCGTGTCGCTGGGGCCGCAGACAACCGAGGACGAGGTGCGGCGCTTTGCCGAGGCCTGGCTGGCCAAGCGCCACAAGTTTGCCGCTCGCGCGGCGTGAGGAACAGCGCGCCCGACAGCAAGGGCGCAAAGACAGATGACGCGAACAGGAGTGATGGGCATGACCACGTTGAAAGAAGAGATCCGCGAAGGCGTCGACCGTGAAACGGTCGAAGCGGTGCGCGAGGTGGGCAGCACCTACAAACACGGCTGGAATACGGAAATCGAGATGGAATTCGCCCCCAAGGGCGTGAACCCCGATATCGTGCGCCTGATCAGCGAAAAGAACGAAGAGCCCGAATGGATGACCGAATGGCGCCTGTCGGCCTTCCAGCGCTGGGAGCAGATGGAAGAACCCAAATGGGCCATGGTCAGCTATCCCGAGATCGACTTTCAGGATGTGTACTACTACGCGCGCCCCAAGAGCATGATCGAAAAGCCCAAGTCCCTGGACGAAGTCGATCCCAAGCTTCTGGCAACCTATGAGAAACTGGGCATCCCGCTGAAGGAACAGATGATCCTGGCCGGGGTGGAAGGGGCCGAGGACATGCCAGCCGAAGGTCGCAAGGTCGCGGTGGATGCGGTCTTTGACAGTGTCAGTCTTGGCACCACGTTCCAGAAGGATCTGGAAAAGGCGGGCGTCATCTTCTGCTCGATTTCCGAAGCGATCAAGAAGCACCCGGAACTGGTCAAGAAATACCTCGGATCGGTGGTGCCGCCTTCGGACAACTTCTATGCCACGCTGAATTCGGCCGTCTTTTCGGATGGATCCTTCGTTTATGTGCCGCCGGGCGTGCGCTGCCCGATGGAGCTGTCGACCTATTTCCGCATCAACGCCGAGAATACCGGCCAGTTCGAGCGTACGTTGATCATCGCGGACAAGGGCAGCTATGTCTCTTACCTGGAGGGCTGCACCGCCCCCAAGCGGGACACGGCACAGCTGCACGCGGCGGTGGTCGAGATCATCATCGAAGAAGACGCCGAGGTGAAATATTCCACCGTGCAGAACTGGTTCCCCGGTGACGAGAACGGCAAGGGCGGGATTTACAACTTCGTGACCAAGCGCGCCGATTGCCGTGGCGATCGGTCCAAGGTGATGTGGACGCAAGTCGAAACCGGATCCGCGGTGACCTGGAAATATCCGTCCTGTATCCTGCGCGGGGACGACAGCCAGGGCGAGTTCTATTCGATCGCCATCGCCAACAACATGCAGCAGGCAGATACCGGCACCAAGATGGTGCACCTGGGCAAGAACACCAAGTCGCGCATCGTGTCCAAGGGCATCAGCGCGGGGCGTGCGCAGAACACCTATCGTGGGCTGGTGTCGATGCATCCCAAGGCGCAGAATGGCCGCAACTATACCCAGTGCGACAGTCTTCTGATCGGGGACAAATGCGGTGCGCATACGGTGCCCTATATCGAGGTGCGCAATAACACTGCCCGGGTCGAACACGAGGCGACCACATCCAAGGTGGACGACGATCAACTGTTCTATTGCCGCTCGCGCGGCATGGACGAGGAAGAGGCGGTGGCGCTGGTCGTCAACGGTTTCTGCCGCGAAGTGTTGCAGGCCCTTCCGATGGAATTCGCCATGGAAGCGCAGCAGCTGGTCGCCATCTCTCTGGAAGGCAGCGTCGGCTGAGGCCGGGGGCCCGCGGGCCCTGCGCATGGGACAAGGCAATGGCAGTTGCGGGAAAATCCCTGATCGCGATGCTGGGGGCGCGGCTTGATCTGGCCGCCCCGCTGGCCATTGTCGATGTGGGTGCGAACCCCCTGGGCAAGCCGGTCTACAAGCCCTTGATGACGGCGGGTCTGGCCCATGTCTGGGGGTTCGAGCCGAATGCCGAGGCTTTCGCCAAGCTGGAAGGGACCGGGCAGGCGACATATCTGCCTGTCGCGGTGGGCCGGGGCGGGGCCGCAACCTTTCATGCTTACCCCGCCTCCGAGATGTCATCGCTCTATCCGCTCAGCGCGGCCTCGATCGGATACCTGGGGCATTTTCGCCGCCATCTGGGGCAGGAAACGCAAAGCCGGATCGAGACCCGGGCGCTGGATGACATCGACCAGATCGAGCGTCTGGACCTGCTGAAGATCGACGCGCAGGGCGCGGAATGCGATGTGATCGCGGGCGCACGGGCCAAGCTGGGCAGCGCCGTCATGGTCATTGCCGAGATGCGGTTCTACCGTCTTTACGATGGAGAACCGATGCTGCACGAGATGGACCGCATGCTGCGCGAACAGGGTTTCGTGCTGCATCGTTTCCTGCATCAGAAGGCAAGGATGCTGAACCATAGCCAGAAGGCACGGGTCAACGCGCGGGCCATGTCGACCCAGCTGATTGACGGCGATGCAGTCTATATTCGCAGCCTTGAGGATCGCGGCGCCTGGACCGATGCCCAGTTGCGCGCGCTGACACTGCTGGCTGCGACCATCGGCAGTCATGATCTGGCGCTGCTGGCGCTGGATACGCTTGTGGCGCGGGGGCTGGCCCGCAAATCCCTGCCTGGGGCCTATGTCGACCTTCTGCCGCAGGAGTTGCGCGCATGACACTGGCCTATGTCACGCCGATCCTGCTGCTGGCCGTGTCGAACGTCTTCATGGCCTTCGCATGGTACGGGCATCTCAAGTTTCCAACGGCCCCGCTTCTTGCGGTGATCCTTGTCAGCTGGGGCATTGCGCTTTTCGAATACACGCTGGCTGTCCCGGCAAACCGGATCGGGCATCAGGTTTATACGGCCGCCCAGCTCAAGACCATCCAGGAGGTGATCACTTTGATCGTCTTCGTCGGGTTTTCCGTTTTCTGGCTAAAGGAATCCATCAGTTGGACGACGGCGGCAGGATTCGGGTTCATCGCGCTGGGTGCGGCGCTGGTATTCAGGGGGTAGGATCATGATCGTCACGACGACCAACAGCATCGAGGGCCACCGCATCGCAACCTATCACGGCATCGTCGTGGGCGAGGCGATCATGGGCGCAAACGTTGTCCGCGACATCTTTGCCGGTATCACGGACATCATCGGTGGGCGTTCGGGGGCTTACGAGTCCAAGTTGCAGGATGCCCGTGATGTGGCACTGCGCGAACTGGAGCAGAAAGCCGCCCGCATGGGCGCCAATGCCGTTGTGGGTGTCGATCTGGATTACGAGATCGTGGGACAGTCGATGTTGATGGTCAGCGCCTCTGGCACAGCCGTGACGGTGACGCCCGCATGAGCCTTGCCGCGCCCATCACCCGGCCAGAACTGACCCTGCCCGCGGCAGAGGCCGAAGTGCTGCGCGCGGCCTATGCACAGGCCGATGTGATACTGGAATACGGATCGGGCGGATCGACCGTTCTGGCCGCAGAGATGGGCAAGACCGTCACCTCGGTCGAAAGCGATCAGGCCTGGGCGCAGATGATGCGCGACTGGTTTGCCGCGAACCCGCCCAAGGGCGAGGTGCGGATCGTCTGGTCCGATATCGGCCCGACCAAGGAATGGGGTCATCCTGTTGATGACAGCGCGTGGAAACAGTTTCCGGCCTATCCGCTGGCGGTCTGGGACAGGCCCGACTTCGTGCATCCCGACGTGGTGCTGGTGGATGGCCGTTTCCGCATGGGCTGTGCGCTGGCCGCGGCCTACCGGATCACCCGGCCGATCCCGCTTTACTATGACGATTACGCCAATCGCTCGCGCCACCACCAGATCGAGGCGTTTCTGGGCGCGCCCACCGAGATAACGGGTCGCATGGCCCGTTTTGACCTGACACCGACACCCATACCGGCAGACCGTCTGCTGCGGGTGATCCAACTGATGACACGCCCCTGAGCACCGCCAGGGGAAAGGAATACGGAAAGGAAAAAATATGCTGGAAATCAAGAACCTGCACGTCAAGCTTGAAGCAGAGGACAAGGCCATCCTGAAAGGGGTCGACCTGACGATAGAACCGGGCAAGGTTCATGCGATCATGGGTCCCAACGGATCGGGGAAATCGACGCTGTCCTATGTTCTGTCGGGTCGCGATGGCTACGAGGTGACCGAAGGCGAAGCCACTCTGGACGGTGTGGACATCCTCGAGATGGAACCCGAAGAGCGCGCGGCGGCCGGTCTGTTCCTGGCATTCCAGTACCCCGTGGAAATCCCCGGTGTGGGCAACATGACATTCCTGCGCACCGCCGTGAACGCACAGCGCAAGGCACGCGGGCAGGACGAAATGAGCGCGGCCGAATTCCTCAAGGTGATCCGCGAGAAGGCCAAGACGCTTCAGATCGACGCCGACATGCTCAAGCGTCCGGTCAACGTCGGATTCTCGGGCGGTGAAAAGAAGCGCAACGAGATCCTCCAGATGGCGATGCTGGAGCCGAAGATGTGCATTCTGGACGAGACCGACTCGGGCCTTGACGTGGACGCGATGAAACTGGTGTCGGATGGGGTGAACGCGCTGCGCGATGCGGGCCGGTCTTTCCTGGTTATCACGCATTATCAGCGTCTTCTGGACCATATCAAACCCGACGTGGTGCACATCATGGCCGACGGCCGCATCATCAAGACCGGCGGTCCCGACCTGGCGCTGGAAGTGGAAAAGAACGGCTATGCCGATCTGCTGGCCGAAGCGGGGGCAGCGTGATGGCGAAGGCGGAACTGAAACAGGATGCAACAGAGGCGCGGATCGCCGCGCTGGACATGCCCAAGGGCGGCAAATGGATCGCTGCGACGCGGGCCGAGGCACTGGCGCGACTGCGGGCCATGGGCCTGCCGGCGCGGCGTGACGAATACTGGCGCTACACGCGTCCCGATACGCTGACCCAGGCGGATGCACCGGCGGCGGCGCTGTTCGACGCCAAGGAAGCCCCAGTGTTCGGAAGCGTGGACAGGCTGCGCATCGTCTTTGTCGATGGCGTCTTCGATGCGGCGGCCAGCGATGATCTGACCATGTCTGGCGTCGAGATCGAGCGGCTGCAAACGGCTTCGGGCGCGGACATTCACTGGGCCAAGGATCTTTACGGCGTGCTCGAAGCGCGTGGTCAAAAACCCGTGGACCGACCGCTGGCGGCGCTGAACAGTGCCTTTGCCACCGATGGGGTGCTGATCCGGGTGACGGGCCAGGCCGCGAAACCGGTCAGCCTGATCTATACCCATGCATCCGAAACCTCGGACGCGATCCTGCATCACGTGGTGAAGCTGGAAAAAGGCGCGGAACTGACCCTGCTTGAAAACGGACCCGCCGCCGCGCGCTTCAACAAGGTGCTCGAGGTCGATGTGGCCGACGGTGCGCGCTTCCACCATATCCGCGCGCAGGGGCGTGACCATGAGCGCCGCGCCGCGACCCATGTCTTTGCCCGCCTGGGTACGGAAAGCCAGTTCAAGTCCTTTACGCTGACGGTCAATGGCGTTCTGACCCGCAACGAGGCGGTGATCGAGCTGACCGGCGATGATGCGGTGGCCCATATCGCCGGCGCGGCCATGGGCGACGGGGCGTTCCATCACGACGACACGGTCTTCATCACCCATGACGCAGTAAATTGCGAAAGCCGCCAGGTCTTCAAGAAGGTGCTGCGCAACGGGGCGGTCGGCGTGTTCCAGGGCAAGATCCTGGTCAAGGAAGGCGCGCAGAAGACCGATGGCTACCAGATCAGCCAGTCGCTTCTGCTGGATGGCGACAGCCAGTTCCTGGCCAAGCCCGAGCTTGAGATCTACGCCGATGACGTGGCCTGTTCGCATGGCTCGACCTCGGGGGCGATCGATATGGACGCGCTATATTACCTGCGTTCGCGCGGTGTGCCGAAGAAAGAGGCGACGGACCTGCTGGTCCTGTCCTTCCTTGCCGAAGCCGTCGACGAGATCGAAGACGAGGGCCTGCGCGAAGAAATCGTCAGCCGCCTGACCGGCTGGCTGGCCCGCAGGGGCAATTGATGCCGGTCACGACCGACATACTGGCGACCTACCGTGGCCCCGGTCGCGTGATCGCGCGCCACCTGGCGGAGGGCCCGCGCGAAGACCGCGCGCTGGTAATCCTGCTGGGTGGCTGCGTGGTGATGTTCATCGCTCAATGGCCGCGCCTTGCCCGACAATCCTATCAGACGGGCGAGGATCTGCAGATGCTCATGGGCGGATCGCTCATGGCGCTGGTGTTCCTGTTGCCCCTTCTGCTTTACGTCGTGGGTTTGCTGTCCTACCTGTTGGTGCGCCTGTTCCGGGGGCGCGCCAGCGGATACGGCGCGCGTATCGCCTTGTTCTGGGCGCTGCTAGCGGCCAGTCCGCTGATGCTGCTTTGGGGTTTGGTGGCCGGTTTCATCGGCGAAGGAATTGAAATGACCCTCACGGGAAGCCTTTGGTTCGTCATCTTTGCCTGGTTCTGGATCGCCGGCCTGCGCCAGGCCGGATGGGGAGAGACGCGATGACATTGAAAGACCTTGCCGCCCTTGCCATGGAGACACTGCGCGATCCGCGCGGCACGGGCGAGCGGTTGATCGCGCTGAACCTGGGCCTGCCGGTTCTGTGGACGGCACTGGCGCTGGCATCGGTGCTCAGTGCGCTGTTGTTCAGCATCAACATGGCGATCTTTCCTGCCGCCTTTCCGATGCCGGGGCTCTTCTTCAACCCGATCCTCTATGCCGTGGTGCTGGCGGGGGGCATGGTCATATCGATGCATCTGCTGACCTGGATGGGCACAATGCTTGGCGGGCGCGGGTCTCTGGCGCAAGTGACGGTTCTGTTGGTCTGGCTGCAATACCTGCGTCTGGCCGCACAGGTTGGCCTGCTGGCACTGACCATGATCATGCCGCCGCTGGGCATGATGGCGACGATCGTCGTCGCCTTCTACAGCCTGTGGCTGCTGCTGAACTTCCTCGATGTGGCGCATGGGTTCGGCTCTATCGCCAAGGCACTGGTGCTGCTGCTGATGACGGCTGTCGGCATCGTTGTCGGCCTGTCTTTCCTGTTGGCGCTGATCGGCGTCCCTGCAACCGAAATGAGCTGACCCATGTATGACGTCGAAACGATCCGCGCCGATTTCCCGATCCTGTCCCGGCAGGTGAACGGCAAGCCGCTGGTCTATCTGGACAATGGCGCCTCGGCGCAGAAGCCGCGCGTGGTGATCGACGCGATTACGCAGGCTTATTCCCATGAATATGCCAATGTGCATAGGGGCTTGCACTACCTCTCCAATCTTGCGACCGATAATTACGAAAGGGTGCGCGGGATCGTGGCACGCTTTCTGGGGGCCGGGTCCGAGGATGAGATCATCTTCAACTCGGGCACGACCGAGGGCATCAACATGGTCGCCTATGGCTGGGCCATGCCGCGCATGGAGGCGGGAGACGAGATCATCCTGTCGATCATGGAACATCACGCCAATATCGTGCCCTGGCATTTCCTGCGCGAACGGCAGGGTGTGGTGATCAAATGGGTCGATGTGGACGCGACCGGCGCGCTGGACCCCGCCAAGGTGTTGGAGGCGATCACGCCGCGCACCAAGCTGATCGCGGTCACCCATGTCTCCAACGTCCTTGGCACGGTGGTGGACGTCAAGACGATCTGTGAAGGCGCCCGCGCCAAGGGTGTGCCGGTTCTGGTCGATGGCAGCCAGGCTGCCGTGCATATGCCGGTCAACGTGCAGGACATCGGATGCGATTTCTACGCCGTGACGGGCCACAAGCTTTACGGCCCGTCAGGTAGCGGCGCGATCTATGTGCGCAAGGCGCGTATGGCCGAGATGCGCCCCTTCATCGGTGGCGGTGACATGATCCGCGAAGTCACCCGCGACACGGTCACCTATAACGATCCGCCCATGAAATTCGAGGCCGGAACACCCGGCATCGTCCAGACGATCGGTCTGGGCGTGGCGCTTGAATACATGATGGGGCTGGGGATGGAAAATATCGCCGCCCATGAGCGCGACTTGCGCGACTATGCACGCGCACGGCTGGACGGGCTCAACTGGGTCAGCGTGCAGGGCACCACGCGCAACAAGGCGGCGATCTTTTCCTTTACGATGGACGGGGCCGCGCATGCGCATGACATCTCGACCATCCTGGATAAGAAAGGGGTGGCCGTAAGGGCAGGGCAGCATTGCGCAGGCCCGCTGATGGCCCATCTGGGCGTGAACGCGACCTGCCGGGCGTCTTTCGGCCTTTACAATACCAAGGCCGAGGTCGACGTGCTGATCGACGCGCTGGAACTGGCGCACGAGCTTTTCGCCTGATCCACGACCCGCGCGCGCCCTAAATACCGGTTGCGGGCGCGCGTTCTTTGTCCTATTCCACCCGCAGATGCACCCGTAGCTCAGCTGGATAGAGCGCTGCCCTCCGAAGGCAGAGGCCAGGGGTTCGAATCCCTTCGGGTGCGCCACTTCCCTTGAAAATGCGACACATACTTCAGGTGAAACCCCGCGCGATGCGGCGGGGGCTGTCGCATTGTCTGCGCCGGTACCCGCCATGCGGGTGCCAAGGCTGCATCGCTCAGGCGGCGGACCACCTGTTTCTGTCTCTGCCTTGGGTTGACAGGGCCGCAGAACCATCCCTATCCTGACCGCATAGCGAAATGAAATTCCGCAAGTTTCAGCAAAGACCGGGCACAACCAGCGCCTGGATCAGCCTGCGGCAAGGAGTTTCGCCATAAAAATGGGAGGACTTCATGAAACCGATTCTCGCCGCTGTCGCGGCTTTTTCACTGTCGGCGGGTTTGGCCAGCGCGCAAAGCTTCGAGCTGCCGAACCAGCTGTCCTGGACAGCCTATGACACCGGATCTGCCGGCTATAACCAGGCTGTCGCCGTTGGCGCGGCCCTGCAGGATGCAGCCGGGATCAACCTGCGGGTGTTGCCGGGCAAGAACGACGTCTCGCGGACCGAGCCGCTGCGTCAGGGGCGTGTGCAATTCTCGGCCACGGGTGTCGGCGGCAGTTTCATGGCGCAGGAGGGCGCCTTCGACTTCGGCGCCGAAAACTGGGGGCCGCAGCCCGTGCGGGTTCTGCTGGCCAACAATGGCGGCGCGATAAACCTTGCCGTGGGTGTGGCGGGCGATCTGGGGATCGAAACCTATGCCGATCTCAAGGGCAAGCGCGTGGCCTATATCGTGGGCGCACCTGCGCTGAACGTGAACACCGAGGCCTATCTGGCCTATGGCGGCCTGACCTGGGATGACGTGATCCGCGTCGATTTCGGCGGGTTCGGGGCCAGCTGGACCGGGCTGATCGAAGGGCAGGTCGATGCCGCTTTCGCCGCCACCAACTCGGGCAACGCCTATGAGGCCGCCGCCGGTCCGCGTGGCCTGTTCTGGCCGCCGATCGACCCCGAAAACGAGGAAGGTCTGGCCGCGATGAAGGCGATCGCTCCCTTCTTCATGACCAACAAGGCCCGCGTGGGCGCCAATATCGACGGCACCGACGGCTATCAGGGCGCGGGCTATCCTTACCCGGTTCTGGTCGCCACCGAGGAGACCGATACCGATCTGGTCTACAACATGACCAAGGCGATGGTCGAACTGTTCCCGGCCTATGACGGCAAGGCGCCGGGTATCGGTGGCTGGGCCCTGGACAAGC
>JAJLKH010000013.1:0-14128 GCA_033839205.1 Rhodobacterales bacterium
GCTCAATCTCTGGACAACAGTACCGTACGGGTCGAAATCAACAATTCCAAAGCGTGCCCCCTGCCCTAGCCCAAGGTTTTGGCAGGAATGCGCCCTTATTCCGGCATATCGAAGATACCGGGCACCAGATCTTCCCAGAATTCAAAGATCGCCTGCGCATTGATGGCCGAGGCCCAGCCAAGCCGCGCGAATTCCTCGCGGCCCGTCTCATCCTCCAGCTGTGACAGGAAAAGCCGACGATCGCTGTCGCGCTGCGTCGGGTTGCGCGCCTCGGCGACGGCGCGCACGATCGCCAGCTTGCGCGCCCTTTCGCGCCGTGCCGCGCCGATCTCGGCCTCGCGCGCTTCGGCCTCGCGGGCGGCCTGCGTCGCCGCATCCTGACGCCGCGCGGCAGCCTCAAGCGCTTCGGGCGATGGGGCTGCGGCCTCTTTCGGGCGATAATCGTCCCTGATCGCCGCACTCAGATAACGCGCGGGGTTGTCCACGCCTTCGGTCTCGCGCACCAGGCGCAGCTTTTCGCTCACGTAATCCTCGCCATGTTCGGCGATCCACTGGCGCGCCAGACGGTCCGACACCCCCTGCCCCGTCAGCGCCCGGTAGATTTCGCTGCTGCGCACGCCTTCGCTGTCGTCGATCTCGAACATGGCAAGTTGCGGGTTTTCCTTGATCAGGAACCGGATTTCCGTCACCGCGCGGCCTTCCTTGCGAAACTGCGGCGTCAGCACGATGTTCGACGTCTTGTTCACCTCGGCCACGGCAGGTTTGATGATCTTGGCGTTCAGATGCTTGAATGTCTCGTAATAGACACTGTCATCCACCCCCATCAGCCGCCGGAACAGGTCAAGCGGCCACCATCCGGTGCTGCCCGTCCGCACGAACCGATAACAGTTTTCATACAGCGCCAGCGCATGCCCGCTGGTGAACCGTTTCTGGATGTTCAGGTTGATCAGCGCAAAGACCTTGGGATCGTGCAGCTTTTCCGCCAAGGCGGGCGAATAGGCGTATTCGCACACGCCCCCCTTCAGCTTGGCATAGGACAAGAGCGCCGAAACACCCCATTCCTGCCGCCCCTTGTCATCCAGCATGTCCCATTCCGCCACAGTCTCTGCCAGCCCGCGCAGAGCCTGTTTCAGCGTGTCCATGTCATTCGAGTTGTAGCCGATCATCAGGCACAGGGTGCGCGCATCGATCCGGTGCTTGGGCTGCGTGACAAGGGAATCGTAGGCATTCAGCAGCAGCACATTCGACAGCTTGCGCTGCAACAGCGACAGCTTGCCCGACACATGGATCGCGGCCACGTTCTTCTTGACCGAATCGCGCTTCAACGCCCCGCTCAACGGGATGGTCGCGCCCTGCCCCTGTACCGCTGGTACCATGTTCTGCCCGCTCTCTTTCGCACTCTGCCCGGTGCGCCCGCAGTCTTGCAGAAAAAGCACCCGCTCTCAAGTCTTGGATGGGTGCCCAAATACGGGATGACCCTTGTGGTTTGCCGCTCCTGTAAACGGGTTCCTTTGTGCGTTCCTCCCCTGCCCTGCCCCCGACCTGGGCGGATTTCGGGGGTTTTCAGCCCCGCCCAAGGCTCGCATGATCCGAATCACAGGCACGAATTGGGCTGAATTAGTGTCTACCGCGAATCGGCACCCTTGCCCCTGCATATGGGTGCCGATCATCCCGCAGATGGGTACCCTTGATCCTGCAAGCGGATACCCTTCATCCCGTAGACGGGCACTGAAGACATAATAAGTATCTGACAAAAAACGATTTTTTCAAGGCAAAGATTCTATAGATTCCTAAAGATCTTACAACTTTACCGCTCCGTGTGTTGTTTTTCTGATAAGGTTTCGCTGCAAGACTGCCTCCTTGCGCGGGAAAGCGGCGCATCCGGGCCCTTGATCGCACTCCCCGATTCACATTTTGCAAGGGATGTGCGATTGTTTGCCTCACAGCACAGAAATCGTGTGACATCGAGGCAGACAGCGACAATGACAAAAAAGCAGGATCTCTACACCCCGCCCTATCAAAATCTCGATCCGGCGCGTTCCGCGGCGAAACTGGGCGATCCCGTCGATACCGCCCGATTCGCCAAGGCGGCCGCCTTTTGCGAACGCGGCCGCAGCGATCTGGCGAAAAGGGGCTATTCCCCGGACGGCACCAAACGGTTGCGCAAATTCTCGACCTGGGAGATTTGCCGCTACCTTCTGCCCATCGCGCCGGCCCATTTCCGCCGCGTTCTCAGGAACAACCCCGACCTGCCGCAGGGCGAAGGGGTCAGCGGCTCGAAATGGTTCACCCTGGAAGAGGTGGTTACGCTGCGAAACCATTTCGCGGCCGAGGGGATGGCGTCAAAGAAATACCTGCCCTTCCGCCCCAAGGGCCTGCCCGCCAAGGTCGCGGCGGTCGCCAATTTCAAGGGCGGCGTCGGCAAGACCTCGACCGCGGCGCATCTGGCGATGTCGGCGGCACTCGATGGCTACAAGGTGCTTGTGATCGACCTGGACAGCCAGGGCTCCATGACCTCGATCATGGGGGGCAAGGTGGCGGATGAGTGGTCCACCGTTTTCCCGCTGCTGGCCAAGGATTACGCCCTTGCCGTGCAAGAGGAAAACCGTCTGCGCGAAGCCCGCGACGAAGCCCCCCTGCCCCTTGACGAAACCCTGACCGAGGCGCTGACCGTCACCGCCGCTGATGTGATCCAGAAAACCCACTGGCCCAATATCGACCTGATCGGCGCGCAGTTGAACCTGTACTGGGCCGAATTCCAGGTGCCGGTCTGGCGCATGGCGCTGCGAAACTGGCCGCTCTGGGATGCGCTGACCCATTTCCTTGAGAATGAGGGCATCCTTGACCAGTATGACATCGTCCTGCTGGATACCCCCCCTGCCCTTGGCTACCTGACGATCAACGCGCTGGCTGCCGCCGATATCCTGCTGGTGCCGCTGGGGGCGTCTTTCCTTGAGTTCGACAGCACGGGCCGTTTCTTCGACATGCTCTATTCCACATTCGCCAGCATCGAAGAGGGCGAGAATGCCGCCCGCCGCCGCGCGGGCCTGCCCGAGATGAAATTCGAATGGGACGTGGTGCGCGCGCTGATCACGCGGTTCGATGCCAATCAGCAGACCGATCTGGCCAATGTGATCCAGGCTTATTTCGGGGACTTCATGAATGCCTACCGGCAGGAATTCACCGCGCTGGTGGGTCAGGCCGGCGAACAGGTGAATGGCATCTACGAAGCCGATTACCGCGATTTCAACCGCGACACCTATGCCAGGGGGCGCGATGCCTTCGACAGGACTTATGCCGAGTTCAAGGAAATCCTGATCGGCGCCTGGTGGCGCGATCAGGCCATGGCCGAGGCGCAGACCGCACGAGCCGAAAAGGAGCAGGCAGATGGCTAAACGCAAACGTCTGGAAGCCCCCAGCGCCGACGCGCTGAAAGAGATCGAGGAGGGTTTCGCGCGCGAAACCTCCGGCACCGGGCCGTTGGGTCCGATGCCCCCGATCGCCAAGATCGCGGGCGAGGCGGCGGCCGGCGCTTCCGCCTTGAGCAAGGAAGACCAGTTGCGCGCCGCAAGGGATAGCGCCGATGCCGCGCGTTATCGCCGCGCGCTGGATGCAGGTCTGATCGTGCAGGAACTGTCTATCAATGACATCCTGGCCGAACAGCTGGCCCGCGACCGGATGGTCGTCAGCGCCGAAGAGATGGAAGAGCTGAAGGCCTCGATCCGGGCCCATGGCCTGCGCCTGCCGATCGAGGTGTTCGAGATGGAAGAACATCCCGAAGTGCCGGGTGTGCGCTATGCGCTGATTTCCGGCTGGCGCCGCCTGATGGCATGTCGCGCGCTGCTGGGCGAAACCGGCGACGGGCGGTTCGCCACGATCAAGGCCATCGTGCGCCCGCGCGGATCGGCGGCCGAGGCCTATGTCTCGATGGTCGAGGAAAACGAGATCCGCAGCAGCCTGAGTCAGTATGAACGTGGCCGCATCGCGGTGATGGCGACCGGGCAGGGGGCCTTTGCCTCGGTCGAAGAGGCGGTGAATGCGCTGTTTCATGCAGGCAGCAAGGCCAAGCGGTCCAAGATCCGCGCCTTTGCCGAATTGCACGAAGAACTGGGCGACCTGCTGACCCATGCCCATCAGATGGGCGAACGGCAGGGCCTGCGTGTGGTCAACGCCATACGGGCGGGCATGTCCGGTGCCTTGCGCCGGGCGCTGGCGGCGGGTTTCGCTGCGGGCGCCGGGCAAGACGCGGCCAGTGAATGGGCGATCATGGAACCCGTGGTCGAACGCGCCGAGGCGCTGGAAAAGCCCGAGAATGCACCGGGCCGCCCCCGCACATCCCCGCCGCGCCGGACCGAGGAAGGCGATGGCTATGTCAAGCTGGCCAACGGGATCACCATGATGCGGGACCGCGACAGCCGGGGCTATTACATCCGGCTGGAGGGCAGGGTGGTCAACAGCGAGATGATCGATCTGGTCATGGCCGAGATCAAGCGCCTGCTGGAACCGATCTGACCACAAGGGCAGGGAACAGGTTTCGCGCGCGAAACCTATCTTGGGTTGTATTTGGGTGCTCGCGCTCTCTGATCTGATCCTGTTTGTAA
The DNA here is from genome assembly GCA_033839205.1 of Rhodobacterales bacterium. GTDB lineage: Bacteria > Pseudomonadota > Alphaproteobacteria > Rhodobacterales > Rhodobacteraceae > Seohaeicola. The sequence continues at coordinate 4,602 of JAJLKH010000013.1, forward strand.
GGGGTGTGAGTTAAGGCATTGAAAAATAGCAAAAATTTCTGAAACGAACATTTACGAACACAAAATGCTTTCCTTTTTAAGTGGAGCGCGGCATATAAAGCGCATGATTCAGGCGTTCCGGAGTGATGCGCGTGACGACCCTGCAGCCAGACAAGACGCTTGACCTGTTCATCATCGGTGGCGGGATCAACGGTTGTGGTATCGCGCGCGATGCCGCGGGGCGGGGGCTTTCGGTGCGGCTGGTCGAGATGAACGATCTGGCCTCGGCCACGTCATCAGCCTCGACCAAGCTGTTTCATGGTGGTCTGCGCTATCTTGAGTATTTCGAATTCCGCCTTGTGCGCGAGGCGCTGCTGGAACGCGAGGTGCTGCTGCAGGCGATGCCGCATATCAGCTGGCCCATGCGGTTCGTGCTGCCCTATCACAAGGACATGCGGTTCGAGGCGGAAACCCCCGCATCGCGCCTGCTGGCCCGGATCATGCCATGGATGAAAGGGCGGCGCCCCGGCTGGATGATCCGGCTGGGCCTTTTCCTCTATGACAGCCTTGGCGGGCGCAAGATCCTGCCGGGCACGACAACCCTGACCCTGCCGGGCACGCCTGAAGGCGCACCCTTGCAGGACCGGTTCCAGACCGCGTTCGAATATTCCGATTGCTGGGTCGAGGATTCCCGGCTGGTCGTTCTGAACGCCCGTGATGCCATGGCGCGGGGCGCGGATATCATGGTGCGCACCCGGCTGGTGGGCGCCGAACAGGCCGATGGGCTGTGGCGCATCACGACCGAGGATAGCGAGACGGGCGAGACGCGGATTCACCACGCGCGGATGCTGATCAATGCGGCAGGTCCCTGGGTGGGCGACATCATCAGCGGCAAGCTGCGGTCCAACCTGCGCGACGGTGTGCGGCTTGTGCGCGGCTCGCATATCGTGACCCGGCGGCTTTACGATCACGACAAGTGCTATTTCTTTCAGGGCGAGGATGGGCGCATCATCTTCGCCATTCCCTATGAGGGCGATTTTACCCTGATCGGCACCACCGATGCCGATCACGAAGACCCGTCGGAGGCACCCGTCTGCACCCCGGCCGAACAGGCCTATCTGCTGGATTTCGCCAATCACTATTTCAAGCGGCAGCTGACCGATGCCGATGTGGTCTGGACCTATTCGGGGGTCCGGCCCCTGCATGATGACGGTGCGAAAAGCGCCACAGCGGCGACGCGCGACTATACGCTGAAGGTGGATCGGAGCGCGGGCGCGCCGGTGCTGCATGTGTTCGGCGGCAAGATCACCACCTACCGGCGGCTGGCGGAATCCGCGATGGACAAGGTGGGCACCGTCTTTGACGGGCTGCCGGGGCCTTGGACGGCGGGGGTAGCGCTGCCGGGGGGCGATTTCCCGGTCGAGGGGTTCGATGCGCTGGTGGCGCGCTTGCAGCGGGCCACGCCCTTTCTGTCGCCGCGTCAGGCGCGGCGGCTGGTGCGCGCCTACGGGACCCAGGCGTTCGACGTGGTGGGGGATGCGACCACGCAGGCGGATATGGGGCGGGATTTCGGCGCAGGGCTGACCGCGCGCGAGGTGACCTGGCTGATGCGGCACGAATTCGCGCGGCGCGCCGATGACATCGTCTGGCGGCGCAGCAAGCTGGGCCTGCGGATGGAGGAGGGCCAGATCGCGGCGCTGGATGACTGGATGCGCGCGCAGCGGGCGACCATGCCGGCGGCGGCGGAATAGCGACGGTCTTGCCGCCGCGCTGGCGGTGGATAGGGTAGGGCAGGGGGCTTGCGTCCCTGTCGGGGAAGAAGGGGGGACAGATGCGCTATATCCTGGCCATCGATCAGGGCACCACATCCAGCCGCGCGATCCTGTTCGACGGCGATCTGAAGGTGGCGGCTGTCGCGCAGCAGGAATTTCCCCAGCATTACCCGGCTTCGGGTTGGGTCGAGCATGATCCGACCGATCTGTGGACCAGCACGGCGGCGACCTGCCGCTCGGTTCTGGAAAAGGCGGGCGTCAAGGCGGGTGACATTGCCGGGATCGGGATCACCAATCAACGCGAGACCACGCTGATCTGGGACCGCAAGACCGGCAAGCCCATTCACAACGCGATCGTCTGGCAGGACCGGCGCACCGCGCCCCTGTGCCAGCGGCTGAAGGCCGAAGGACATGAGGCGGCGGTGACTGACCGCACGGGTCTGCTGCTGGATCCCTATTTCAGCGGCACCAAGGTCGCCTGGATCCTGGACAATGTGCCGGGCGCGCGGGCGCGGGCCATGGCGGGAGAGCTGGCTTTCGGCACGGTGGACAGCTGGCTGATCTGGAACCTGACCGGCGGGGCGGTGCATGCGACGGATGCGACCAACGCGGCGCGGACCCTGCTTTACGACATCCGCAAGGGGCGCTGGTCGCACACCATGTGCGAGATGCTGGACATCCCCATGGCCCTGCTGCCCGAGGTGCGCGATTGCGCCGCCGATTTCGGGATGACCCGCGCCGATCTGTTCGGCGGCGAGATCCCGATCCTGGGTGTGGCGGGCGATCAGCAGGCGGCCACGATCGGGCAGGCCTGTTTCCAACCCGGCATGATGAAATCGACCTATGGCACGGGATGTTTCGCGCTGCTGAACACGGGCGATACGCCCGTGGTGTCGCGCAACCGGTTGCTGACCACGATCGCCTATCAGCTGGAGGGCAAGCCGACTTATGCGCTGGAGGGGTCGATCTTTATCGCGGGGGCAGTGGTGCAATGGCTGCGCGACGGGTTGAAGATCATCCGTGAGGCGCGCGAGACCGAAGGGTTGGCCGTGCAGGCCGACCCATCGCAGAACGTGATCCTTGTGCCGGCCTTCACGGGTCTGGGTGCGCCCTATTGGAACCCGGATTGCCGTGGCGCGGTCTTTGGGCTGACGCGCAATTCGGGGCCTGCCGAGATGGCCAAGGCGGCGCTGCAAAGCGTGGGCTTTCAGACCCGCGATCTGCTGGAGGCGATGCAGGCCGACTGGCAGCCGCAAGGGGCGGGGCGGGTGTTGCGCGTGGATGGCGGCATGAGCGCGTCCGGCTGGGCGATGCAATTCCTGTCCGACATCATCGGTGCCCCCGTGGACCGGCCCGCCGTGCTGGAGACCACGGCGATGGGTGCGGCCTGGCTGGCGGGGATGCGCGCCGGTCTTTATCCGGGGCAGGAGGAGTTCGCCCGGACCTGGGCGCTGGAGCGGCAATTCACGCCCGCCATGCCCGATACCGCGCGCGACGCGGCCTATGGCGCGTGGAAACGCGCGGTCGAGGCGACCCTGTCTTTCTGAACGCGCGCCGGTTTCGCGCCGCATCTCGAATCAAGATCATCCTGATGCTGAATCGCCCGGATCCTGTGATCCGGGCGATTTGGTGCGCGTTCGGGAAACAAAGCCTATTCTGATTTGTTATTGTTCGCAGCAACATCACCCTAAGGTTGCAATGAGTTAGAAAAGAGGCAGGAAGCGGGCAGAAAAAAATCTGGGCACCGCGACTGATTGCCGCCTAATTTTTGCCACAATTGTGCCATTTTTGTGCCACCTACCATCGCCCCCTTCATCCGGGCGCGCCCTGTGCCTGTTTCCGTATAGCGGTCAATGATCCCGTCATTGTTGCGGCTTCCGAAACGGACGAGTCATGTTTAATGGCTTTGTTGCGAGATTAGCGGTCAATGGGGGCCAATTTGACCGTTTTTTCCCGAAAATTGTCCATCGCAGCAGCTTCGGCGCCTGGCCAGATCGCGGCCTTGCCCCCGGTCATATTTGCCCTGTTCGGCCCTTCGGAAAGCGTCTTGAGGCGTGTCACGAAGGATACTCGGGCGGTGCTTTCGGATAATTTCGGCATGCGTCGCGATTGACCTGTTGGCAAAAATTGGGCTTAAATAAGGCATACCGAAGTTGGGTTCAGAGTGGCCTTGGTCAATTGCAAGAAAGAGAGTTAGCGGCCTTCCGGGGCCAACGATGTGAGTGCAACTGCTAAACGAGCCACCTTTGCCATGTGCTGCCAGATAGGGCGAAGGTTTCAGGGGAAACATACAACTGTATCAGAGACTTCGTGACGCGGACCGCTGGTCTGTGAACGACCCTCTCATGCCAATGTTCCTGGGCCCGGCACTTCATTTCCCGGTGACCGCAGATGACTCAGTTCACCTGCTCAAGGCGCGATTTTGCGTCCGCTCATTTGGGGGAATGAGACTATGGCTTATGATATGGGCGTATATCCGGACGCTGTCCGGGAGCGCGCCGTAAGAAATGTTCTCACATCGGCTGCGCCGGTGCCGTCAACGGAACGGGTGGTTCTGTATGATGGTCTGGGAAAGCGCCTGTTCGATCTGGTATTTGTGGCCTTGATCGCGCTTCCTGTTGTTTTGGTGCTGGCGGTTCTGTCCATTCTGATCGCGATGGACGGTCATTCGCCCTTTTACGTGCAGAAGCGGCTGGGGATGCATGGCAAGGTATTCCGCATGTACAAGCTGCGCTCGATGGTGCCGAATGCCGACAAGGTGCTCCAAGCCTATCTCGACAGCAATCCCGAGGCCCGCGCCGAATGGGATCGCAATCAGAAGTTGAAGAAGGATCCGCGCGTGACCTGGGTTGGTCGGCTGATCCGCAAGACCTCGCTGGATGAGTTGCCGCAATTCCTGAACGTGCTGAAGGGCGACATGTCCGTTGTCGGACCGCGCCCGATGATGACCGATCAGCGCGACCTTTATCCGGGTACCGAGTATTTCGAGATGCGCCCCGGCATTACCGGCGCATGGCAGACCTCGGTCCGGAATGAAAGCAGCTTTGCCCAGCGTGCCGAATATGACCGCGACTATTTCTATCACCTGTCCCTTTTGACTGACCTGAAAATCGTGTTGCGCACCTTCGGTGTCGTGGTGCGGGCGACGGGTCACTGAGACTGCACTGATCCTGCCGCGCCCCGGTTTGCGCCGGGGCGCGGTCATATTTCTGCCAGACACGGGGGATAAGGGTCGCGCAGGGACGGCAAATGCGGCACTCTGGCACAAGGCCGGGCGGCAGCGCCGCCTTGCCGCATGATCTGAGGAACGAGACACCGCGATGCCCAACGGGTTTGCTTTTCTGGTGCTTGCGCTCTGGCCTCTGGCCAGTCTTGCGCTGTTTCGCGCCTTGCCGCCCGGTCGGGCCATCATCGCCAGCATCCTGATTTCCTACCTGATGCTGCCGCCGCTGCCGACGGCCTTCGACTTTCCCCTGATACCGCCGCTGACCAAGGAAACGATCCCCGCGCTGAGCGCGTTCCTGTTCTGCTTGATGTTCTACGGCAAACGCGTGCAGTTCCTGCCGCGTCATCCGCTGGCCAAGATCCTGCTGCTGGTCTTTGTCTGCAGCCCGATGCTGACGGCGTTGACGAATGGCGAACCGGTCGTCTTCGGCATGTATGTGATCCAGTCGCTGGGCCCGAAGGAAGGGCTGGCGATGATGGTGCAGAACGCGCTTCTGGCGCTGCCCATGGTCCTTGCGATGAATTTCCTGACCACCGAGAAGGATCAGCGCGATGTGCTGCTGGCGCTGGTGCTGGGGGGGCTGGCCTATTCGCTGCCGATGCTGCTGGAGGTGCGCCTTTCGCCGCAGCTGAATACCTGGATCTACGGCTTTTTCCAGCATTCCTTTGGCCAGATGATGCGCGGTGACGGGTTCCGGCCGATCGTGTTCCTGTATCACGGGCTGTGGGTCGCCTTTTTCGCGCTGACCGCGATCCTGGCGGCGATCAGCCTGTTCCGGGGCGATGTGCGGGGCAAGCGGCGCAGCATGAAATTCCTGCTGGCGGGGATTTACCTGTTTGCCGTGCTGGTGCTGTGCAAATCGCTGGCCTCCTTGCTTTACGCGGTGGCGCTGGTGCCGGTGCTGTTGTTCTTCAGCACGAAGTTCCAGCTGCGGATCGCCTTTGTGCTGATGCTGGTCGCGGTGACCTATCCGGTGCTGAAGGGCAACAACATGGTGCCCGAACAGGCGATCCTGAACCAGGCCTACCAGATCGACCCGGAACGCGCGGGATCGCTGCTGTTCCGTCTTGAGAACGAGTATTACCTGCTGGCCCGGGCCGAGCGCAAACCGATGCTGGGATGGGGCAGCTTCGGGCGCAACCTGATCTATTCGGGTGACGGGCGGCTGCTGACCGTGCCGGATGGCCGCTGGGTGATCGTGTTCGGGACTTATGGCTGGATCGGTTATCTTGCAGAGTTCGGCTTGCTGTCCTTGCCATTGTTCCTGCTGTTGTTCAGGCTTCGAGGGGTGCCCAATGACAGCCTGCCGCCCTGGTTGGGGGGCATGTCGCTGATCCTGGCGATCAACATGATCGACATGTTGCCCAATGCGACGCTGACACCGCTGACATGGCTGATGGCCGGATCCCTGCTGGGCTATGCGCAGACCGTCAGGGTCAGGCGGGCGCAGACCCGATTGCAAAGCGTGATGTGATGGACGGCAGCGGGATGCAGCAAGACAGGGCGCCACGTCGCCTGCGGGTTCTGGTGATTGCCGAGGCGGCAAATCCCGAATGGGTGTCCGTGCCCTTGGTCGGCTGGTCGCTGGCGCGGGCGCTGGGGCAGGTGGCCGATGTGCATCTGGTCACGCAGGTGCGCAACCGCGACGCGATCCTGCGCGCCGGTCTGGTCGAGGGGCGCGATTTCACCGCCATCGACAGCGAGGCGATCGCCAAGCCGCTGTGGGCGGTGGGCAAGGTCCTGCGGATGGGCGAGGGCAAGGGGTGGACCGCGCTGCAACTGATCAACGCGCTGTCTTATCCGTGGTTCGAGCATCTGATCTGGAAGCAGTTCGGCCCTGCGATCAAGGCGGGCGAGTATGACATCGTGCACCGGGTCACCCCGCTGAGCCCGACGATTTCCAGCGCGCTGGCCGCGAAATGCAGGCGCGCGGGCGTGCCCTTCGTGCTGGGGCCGCTGAATGGCGGGGTGCCATGGCCGCGCGCCTTCGATGCGGAACGGCGGCGCGAGCGCGAATGGCTGTCCTATCTGCGCGGCGCCTACAAGATGCTGCCGGGGCGGGGGCGGATGTTGCGCGCGACGGCGGCGATCATTACCGGTTCGCGCCATACGCAATCCGAGATCCCGGCCGCCCATCAGGGCAAATGCGTCTATATCCCGGAAAACGCCGTCGATCCCGCGCGTTTCTCGCGCAAGGCCGCGGTGCCGCGTGACGGTGTGCTGCGGGCATGTTTCATCGGGCGGATGGTCCCCTACAAGGGGCCCGACATGCTGCTTGAGGCGGCGGCGCCGCTGCTGCGGGACGGGCGGATGCGGCTGGACATGATCGGGGATGGCCCGATGATGGACAGCCTGCGCGCGCAAGCTGCCGCCGAGGGGATAGAGGATGCCGTGACTTTTCATGGCTGGCTGGATCATGCGCGGGTGCAGGATGTGGCGGCGGGATCGGCGCTTTTCGCCTTTCCGTCGATCCGGGAATTCGGCGGTGGCGTGGTGCTTGAGGCGATGGCCCTGGGGCTTGTGCCGCTGATCGTGGATTACGCGGGCCCAGCCGAGTTGGTGACGCCGGATACCGGGTTCACCGTGCCGCTGGGGGCGCGTGCGCAGATCATCGCCGGGTTTCGCGCCGCGCTGGAACGGATCGCGGCCGATCCCGCGATGCTGGAGCCGATGGGGGCTGCCGCACAGGCCCGCGTGCAGGCGCGCTTTACCTGGGCGCGCAAGGCCGCGCAGGTGGCGCAAGTCTATGACTGGGTGCTGGGCCGGCGCGCGACGCGGCCCGATCCGGTGGCGGGACAGGATCAATTGGAACATTCGGGTTAGGGAGGTAAGGCCATGCATCAGAACGCAATAAAGGCGGCGATACGGGGGGTGTTCCTGACCGTGGTGCTGGCTGTGGTCACCCATCTGCCCGGCGCGGCGCAGGCCCAGCAGATGCAGGACCGCAAGGTCTATGTCTTTGGCAATTCGCTGGTGCATCACCTGAGCAGCAGCGACGAGACGACCGTGCCCCATTGGCTGAACCGGATCGCGCGGGCCGACGGCAACCGGCTGTCGCTGGACGGGTCCTGGGGGTTCATGCGCAATTTCGTGAACGATCTGCCGCCCAATCCCAACTGGTCCTTCCGCGAGGTGCGTTCGGCGCTGAACGGGCGCAGCTTCCGCTCCGCCGGTCTGGATGCGGTGGTGATCACGCCCGCGAATTTCGTGCAATACCAGGCACCTGACCGCCCCTATGAGGGGGACAACCCCGATGGGGCCAGCCCGCTGGACCTGGCGGGGCGGCTGATCGAATGGACCCTGGGGCAAAGCCCCGGCTCGCGCATCCTGGTCTATGAGGGCTGGGCCGACATGGACAGCCAGATCCGCCGCTTTCCGCCCAATGACCGTGCCTTGCGCGCCTATCACGAGGGCAACCTTGGCGCCTATCACGACTGGTTCGTGACCTATGTGCGCGGGCTTCAGGCGAAGTTTCCGGGTCAGGATATCGCGATGATCCCGGTCAGTTCGGTCTTGGCGCGGCTTTACACCCAGACCGATCTTGCCCCGCTCGAGGCGCTGGAGCTTTACGAGGATGGCGCGCCGCATGGCACGGCGAACACCTATTTCCTGGCGGCGCTGGTGACCTACGCGGTGCTTTACGACAAGGCCCCGCCGGCCGCGATGGACCTGCCCGACAGTATTCACCCCACGATCCGCGCCAATTATGCGCAGATCGCGGATTTCATCTGGAACGCCAGCAAGGGGGCTGCGCAGTTGCGTGACCGTGCCGAGCTGGCGCCCGCGCCCGCGGCGCCGGCACCCGTGGCCCCGGCCGCAGCGCCCGAACCCGCGCCCACACGCACCGCCGCCGCCGATCCGGCCCCGACCGCCCCGGCCACGCCAGTGGCCGCGTCCGCCGATCCGCTGGCCGATCCGGTGCTGGCGATGGGTCTGAACGGCATCGCGGACTGGTCGACGCAATATGCCTTCATCGACGTGATGAAGACCGCGCGCCCCTGGATCGGGCATCTGCGCGGGCAATGGGGCGGCTTCGAGATCGACCGCCTGCAGGCCGAGGGATACCTGGACGCGAACGGCTGGCCCTTGCGCATCCCGCGCGAGGTTGACCGGCTTGAAGCCTTCATCCTGACCGATCTGCCGAAAGAGGCCAGTACGATGGCGGGGCGCTATGTGTTGACCTACGAGGGCGATGGCAAGCTTGAGGTGGCGGGCCGCGTGTCGCGCGTGCGTTACGGGCCGAACCGGATCGCCTTTGATTTCACCCCCGGCGAGGGGCTTGTGTCGATCACCCTCAAGCGCACCGATCCGGGTGGGAAGGGCGACCACATCCGCAATATCCGCGTGGTGCGCGAGGATCATCTGGAACTGGCCCGTCTGGGCGAGGTCTTCAACCCCGCCTGGCTGGAAAAGGTACGCGACTTGCGCGCGCTGCGGTTCATGGATTGGGCCTTTACCAACGGATCGCCGCAGCAGGGGGTGGGGGATCGCCCGCTGGTGGATGACTTTTCCTATGTCTGGCGCGGTGTCCCGCTTGAGGTGATGGCCGA
>JAJLKH010000014.1:0-9269 GCA_033839205.1 Rhodobacterales bacterium
CCGTCGATCTGGTCATAGGCCCGGAATTCGCCGAAATACTTCGTGATCGCAGCCGTCAGCGTCGTCTTGCCGTGGTCAACGTGACCAATCGTGCCGATGTTAACGTGCGGTTTGTTACGTTCAAACTTTGCCTTGCCCATCCTGCGCAGCGCCTTCTGTTCGGGGGCCGCCCGGTCCTCGGACAAACCCGTTTCTGTCTCCGCGCGCCGTTTATTGACTTGGCCGGGGAAAATCAAGCGTCTCTTGGCGCGGACGGGTCACTGGGACGGCGGCGCCAGAACCTCGGGCTCCTGCAGGATCGCGCCGCGCGGCGGGGCGATCCGGGCCGGGGCCGCGACCGGGCGCAGCGGCGGGTTGGTCACCGAGGCAGCCGGTGCATTCGCCACGGCGGGCGCCGCGGCATCTGGTGTCGGCACATCCGCATCTTCCGCCACCGTTTCGGCCGCGCCGAACCAGCCTTCGGACGCGCGCCTGCGCACCAGGAAATTCTCGATCTGCTTGGCCGCATTCCGGCTGAGGTTGCGCATCTGCACTTCCTTGGACTGGGTCAACCCGGACCCAAGGATCGTATTGCCTGAAATCGTCTCGATCACGGTGATCTGTTCGGGGGGCGTGTTCATCTTCTGGCTCAGCGCATCGTCCCAGACCGTCAGCAAAAGGATCAGGACCGAATTCGGCGATGCCACGATCGGAATGCCCGGCTGGGCCAGCACGTAACCCTCGACGCTGACCCCAAGATGGTAAAGGCGATCGCCCTCGTAGCGGCCGAAACGCTCGTCGATGGCGCCTTTCAGGGACTCCTGCCATTCCTCGGGCGTCGCCTCGCGCGACACCGGCCCGCGCGTCATCTTCGAGGCCACCACCACGTTGTGACCCAGACGGAAATCCCCCAGATCGACCGGCGCTTCATCCAGGTCGTTCGGATTGGTGCAGGCGGCCATCAGAAGGACCGAAGAAAGCAGTGCAAACAGGCGGATCATGGCATGGTCCTTCGCGGCGATGTGTCGGGCATAGCGCAGCGGAACCTTGCGCGCAACGCACCTGCGGCAGCTTGGCGCGCGGCGTGACCCGTTTGCCGAACGCACCCGCGCCCTATATCCTGTGTATAGGAGGCATTCGCCCATGTCCCACGCCGAAACCATCGACACGCAAGCGCCACGTCAGCCGCGCCAGCCCGTGCGCGTTCCACTTGTCACGGAACCCTGGGGGCTGCTGAAAAGCCTGAACGCCGCGCGGCAGAACGTGCTGTCGATCATCCCCGAGATCGCGACCCGTCAGCCCATGGTCAGCGGCAAGACCGGCAAGCGCTGGCACATGGTGATGGACCCGGACGCCATACGCCAGATGCTGCTGGAACGGCTGGACGATTACCCCAAGTCGGACGTGACCAAGAACCTGCTACGCCCCGCGATTGGCGAATCGCTATTCGTCGCCGAAGGCGCGCATTGGCGCTGGCAGCGTCGCGCGGCGGCGCCCGTGTTCTCGCATCGCAACGTGATGAACCTGGCCCCGATCATGACCGCGGCGGCGGAACGGTCCGCCGAACGCGTGGCCGCGGCAGGGCCGCGCGCGGTGGACATGTTCGACGAAATGGTGCGCGCCACCTTCGACGTGATCAGCGACGTCACCTTTTCGGGCGGCGGCGGTTTCGATCGCGACGCGGTGCACAAGGCCATCGACGCCTATATCAGCGAGGCGGGCAAGATCAGCCTCTTCGACATCCTGGGCTTTCCCGACTGGGTGCCGCGACCGGGGCGGATGATGTCGGGTGCCGCTCTCAAGCAGATGAAGGGTGTGGCGGATCAGTCCATCGATCAACGCCGCCGCGCGGGCCAAGGCAAGGCGGTGCCGGATCTGCTGGACCTGCTGCTGGCCGGGGAAGACCCCGAAACGAAGCGGCAGATGGATACGGGCGAGTTGCGCGACAACCTGCTGACCTTCATCGTGGCCGGGCATGAAACCACCGCCCTGACCCTGGGGTGGGCGCTCTACCTCTGCGCCTTCGACCAGCAGGTGCAGAACCGCGCGCGGGCCGAGGCGCAATCCGTCCTCCAAGGCCGCGCCGCCACCGGCGCGGATGTCGAAGCCTTGCCCTTCATCCGCCAGATCGTGGACGAGGCGCTGCGCCTCTATCCCCCTGCCGGCCTCGTGTCGCGCACCGCACAGTCTGCCGACACCCTCGGCGGGCGCGAGATCAGGCCCGGCGATACCGTGATGATCCCGATCTATGCGCTGCACCGCAATCATCTGCTCTGGGACGATCCTGATACGTTCCGCCCCGAACGCTTCGCCGATCGCAAGGCGATCCAGCGCTATGCCTACCTGCCATTCGGGGACGGGCCGCGCATCTGCATCGGCGCCAGTTTCGCCCTGCAAGAGGCCGTCATTATCCTGGCCACGCTTCTGTCACGCTTCCGCTTCCGCCCGGTGCCGGGCCGCGATCCGAAACCCGTGATGATCCTGACCCTGCGCCCCGAAGGCGGCGTCTGGCTTCAGGCGGACCCGGCCTAGACCGGCGCCGCCGCCGCGTCATCTTCGGGCTCAGGTGAACCTGTTGTCGCGCGGAAAGCCGCGCGGTGCCATGCGGCCGGCGCTGGCACGTTTGCCCAGCCATTCGGCAAGGTCGCTTTCGGTCCGGGTGCGCCCCGCGGGATCATGCCAGCTCAACCCGTCGGACAGGGCAAAGGTGATGGCATCCGACAGCCCGCCATCCTTGAATTTCTGCAACCGGACACCCTTGCCGCGCGCCATTTCCGGCAATTCGTCCAGCGGGAACACCAGGACCTTGCGGTTCTCGCCCACGCAGGCCACGTGATCGCCCGTCACCGGACGGCACACCAGCGCGCGCGCATCGCCCGACAGGTTCAGCACCTGCTTGCCGGCGCGCGTCTGTGCCACGACCTCATCCTCGGACACCACGAAACCGTCACCCGCCGAGGACGCAACCAGCAGCTTGCGCCCCGGCTTGTGGATCAGGATATCCACGATCTGTGCCTCGTTCGGCAGATCCACCATCAGGCGCAGCGGCTCGCCCATGCCGCGCCCGCCGGGCAGGTTCATCGCCCCAACGGTGTAGAAACGCCCGTTCGATGCGAAGACCAACAGCTTGTCGGTGGTCTCGGCATGAAACGCGAAACGCGGCCCATCGCCATCCTTGAACTTGATCTCGCGGCTCAGGTCGATATGGCCCGACATCGCCCGGATCCAGCCCATCTGCGAACAGATCACCGTCAGCGGCTCGCGCTCGATCATCGCCTCCAGCGGCACATCCTCGACCTCGCCCGCCTCGGCGAACTGGGTGCGCCGCGCGCCGCCCGGGCTGGACGCGCCGAACTGCTTGCGCACCTCGCGCAGCTGATCGGCAATCGCCGCCCATTGCAGCTTTTCGCTGTCCAGCAGATCCTCCAGCGAGGCGCGCTCTTCCATCAGCGCATCGCGCTCGCGGATCAGCTCCATTTCCTCCAGCCGCCTGAGCGACCGCAGCCGCATGTTCAGGATCGCCTCGGCCTGCACCTCGGTCAGCGACGGCTCCTCATCCGCCCCGATCCCCCGCACCAGCGGCGAGACGTAATCCTTCTCGGACGTTGCCCGCGCATGTGGACTGCCCCAGTGCTCATACATCAGCGCCCGCTTGGGATCGTCGTCATAGCGGATGATGTCGATCACCCGGTCCAGGTTCAGGAAGGCGATGATGAAGCCTTCCAGCACCTCCAGCCGGTGATCGATCTTTTCCAGCCGATGCCGCGACCGGCGCTGCAACACCTCGCGCCGGTGATCAAGAAAGGCACGCAGCACCTCTTTCAGCGAACAGACCTTGGGCGTCAGCCCGTCGATCAGCACGTTCATGTTCAGGCTGAACCGCACCTCGAGGTCCGAGTTGCGGAACATCATCCCCATCAGCACATTGGCATCGACAGTGCGCGCGCGCGGCTCCAGCACCAGACGCACGTCATCCGCCGATTCATCGCGCACATCGCCCAGAATGGGGATTTTCTTGGTCTGGATCAGCTCCGCGATCTTCTCGATCAGCTTGGATTTCTGCACCTGGTAGGGGATCTCGGTGATCACGATCTGCCACTGACCGCGCCCCAGATCCTCGACCTCCCACTTGCAGCGCAGCCGGAACGCCCCGCGCCCGGTGCGATAAGCCTCGGCGATGCTCTCGCGCGGCTCGACGATCACGCCGCCGGTGGGAAAATCGGGGCCCGGTACATATTGCAGCAGCGTCTCGTCCCGTGCGTCGGGCGACTTGATCAGATGCAGACATGCGCCCACCAGCTCTTCGATGTTGTGCGGCGGAATATTCGTGGCCATGCCGACGGCGATGCCTGACGCACCATTGGCCAGAAGGTTCGGAAAGGCCGCCGGGAACACGACCGGCTCTTCCAGCGTGCCATCATAGTTGGGCCGGAAATCGACAGCGTTTTCCGCCAGCCCTTCCATCAGCGCCTCGGCGGCGGCGGTCATGCGCGCTTCGGTGTAACGCGCGGCCGCGGGGTTGTCGCCGTCGATATTGCCGAAGTTGCCCTGCCCGTCCACCAGCGGATAGCGGACGTTGAAATCCTGCGCCAGACGCGCCATCGCGTCATAAATCGCGGCATCCCCATGCGGGTGATAGTTCCCCATCACGTCGCCCGAGATCTTGGCCGACTTGCGGAAACCGCCCGTGCTGCTCAGACGCAGTTCGCGCATCGCGTAAAGAATGCGGCGATGCACCGGCTTCAGACCGTCACGCGCGTCCGGAAGTGCGCGGTGCATGATCGTCGACAGCGCATAGGTCAGATAGCGCTCGCCTATCGCGCGGCGCAGCGGTTCGGACACCTCGGAGGGGTTCGGCAGGTTATCGTCGATCAGATCGTTCATGCGTCCGGTGATAGACGCACACCGCGGCTTGGTAAAGCAACCAGCGTGCAACAGTCCGGCTATTTCCGAAAAAAGACGAGGCCCACCAAGGCGAATCAGGTATAGGCAAGAATCTGCCCAGTCGGTTTTCGGCTGTTTTTGTGAGTGTTTGTTTGGGGGGTATTGGGCATGTGGCGTCTTATGACGGCGACTTTTGCATTTCTTGGTTGGTCTTTTTACACGTTGAGCGGCGGCGCCGATTATCAGCCCCGCGAAGGCTCGCGTCAGGCTGAAGCGCTTCGTCAAAATCCAGATATCGAAGCCGCGCCCTCTGGCGGCACCGTCCTGGCGCAGGAAAAGATCGACACGCTTGTCCTTGGATCCGTCAGCATGAACACATCGGATCTTGCCCCCGGCGGCATTGGCGGTCTGCCCGAAGAAATGGGCGCGCGCCCCATTCCGGTCTCGGCCAAGGCGCAGGAAGACGACGTGATCCGCTGGACCGCGACACTGAATCTTGCCAGCCAGGCGCAGCCGCAGGCACAGGCCGACACGGCCGTGATCATCGAAGCCAGCGCTCCGACAAACCCTGTCGCCAAAGCCGAAACCAGAAATGTCGATCTGCGCAAGATAACGGGCAGCAACGTCAACTACCGGACCGGCCCCGGAACCAGGTACGGTGTACTGGGAAAGCTGCCCCGCAGCACCGAGATCGAAGTGCTCGAAAGCTTTGAGAACGGCTGGCTCAGAATCCGCGTGGTCGAAACAAGCCGGGTTGGCTGGGTATCCGGCACGCTGGTCTCGCGCTGATCGGGTTGGCTGCGGCAAACACGCTGTTGCACCGCCACGCGCCACGGGCCATGAAGACCGCATGAGCGACAGGACAATTCTCATCACCGGCTGTTCCTCCGGCATCGGTTACGACGCGGCGCATGGCCTCAAGGCGCGGGGCTGGCGTGTGTTCGCAGCCTGCCGCCAGCAGGCGGACGTCGATCGCCTGATCGCCGAAGGGCTGGAATCCGTGCAACTCGACTATGCCGATCCCGCGTCGATCCGCGCCGCCTTGGCGGATGTGCTGGATCGGACCGGCGGCAGGCTGGACGCGCTGTTCAACAACGGCGCCTATGCCTGCCCCGGCGCCGCCGAGGACCTCCCGCGCGAGGCCCTGGCCGAGATTTTCGAGGTGAATGTCTTTGGCTGGCATGATCTGACCCGGCTGGTCATCCCGGTGATGCGTGCCCAGGGGCATGGCCGCATCATCAACTGCTCCTCTGTGCTGGGGCTTGTGGTGGCGCCATGGCGCTCTGCGTATAACGCCACGAAATACGCCATCGAAGCCTTGAGCGACACGCTCAGGATCGAGATGCGCGGCACCGGCATCGATGTCATCCTGATCGAACCGGGCCCCATCGCCAGCCGCATCCGCGCCAATTCGATCCCTCATTTCGAACGCTGGATCGACTGGCCGAACAGCCCCCGCGCCGATCAATACCGCAGCACCCTGCTCAAGCGGCTGTACGAGCCGAAGCTCAAGAAGGACAGGTTCGAATTGCCGGCCTCAGCGGTGACCGCCAAATTGATCCACGCGCTCGAAGCACCTCGCCCCAGGGCGCGCTACTATGTCACCACCCCGACCTACGCGATGGGCCTGCTGCGTCGCATCCTGCCGACACGGGCGCTGGATTGGGTTCTGGCCAAGGGCTGACGCAGCACCCCTCGCCGCAAAATTCAGGTTCGCTTTTTGCCGCGCGCCCTCTACATGGGGCGAGACAAGGAAAAAAGGACTGAAGTGATGAGGGACGATCCCCTGTTCTACGTTGTGGTCGCAGCCTGCCTTGCGGTACTGGGCATCCTGCTGCTGGGCATCGGCGGCTTCGCCAAGGGCGGCGAATTCAATCGCAAGTATGCCAACAAGATCATGCGCTGGCGGATCGGGGCGCAACTGGTCGCGGTTGTTCTGATACTTCTGTTCGTTTGGCTCCGCAGACAGGGATAAGACATGATTGTTCTGAACAAGATCTACACCAAGACCGGCGATGATGGCGAAACCGCGCTGGGCAATGGCGCGCGCGTCGCCAAGCATTCGATGCGCGTGACCGCCTATGGCACCGTGGACGAGGCGAATGCCACCGTCGGAATGGCGCGTCTGCATGCCGACCCTGATTTGGACGCGGCGCTGGCGCGCATTCAGAACGACCTGTTCGACCTTGGCGCGGATCTGTGCCGCCCCGATATGGAACGTGACGCGGATGCCGAATACCCGCCGCTGCGGATGGTCAAGGCGCAGGTGGACCGGCTCGAGGCCGAAATCGACGCGATGAACAGCCGTCTTGAACCCCTGCGCAGCTTCATCCTGCCCGGAGGGTCCGCGCTGGCGGCCCATCTGCACCTGTGCCGCACGGTCAGCCGTCGCGCGGAACGTGAAACCGTGGAACTGGCGACGATGGAAACCGTGAACCCCGATGCGGTCAAGTATCTCAACCGCTTGTCCGACTGGTTCTTCGTGGCCGCGCGCGTTGCCAATGATGACGGGCGCGCCGATGTCCTGTGGGTGCCGGGGGCGAACCGTTAATTCGCGTTAATGTCCCACGATGGGACATCCGAACCGAAGAACGCGGCGTCTTATGACCATGACGTGACGATTTTGCCCTGTTTCACCGGCGCGCAAGATTATATCAACGCGCAGAGTGTTATCTGGGGAGTCGTCATTCGTCTTCCCGCAATTTGAGGGAGACCACGCCAATGAAGGTACTCGTGCCTGTCAAACGTGTGATCGACTACAACGTGAAGGTTCGCGTGAAGGCGGACGGAAGCGGTGTCGATCTCGCCAATGTTAAGATGTCGATGAACCCGTTCGACGAGATCGCGGTGGAAGAGGCGATCCGCCTGAAGGAAGCGGGCAAGGCCGACGAGGTCGTGGTAGTCTCCATCGGCGTCAAGCAGGCTCAGGAAACGCTGCGGACCGCGCTGGCGATGGGCGCGGACCGCGCGATCCTGGTCGTGGCCTCGGATGACGTGCACAATGACATCGAACCGCTGGCGGTGGCCAAGATCCTCAAGGCCGTCATCGCCGAAGAGGCCCCCGGCCTGGTGATCGCGGGCAAGCAGGCGATCGACAACGACATGAACGCGACCGGCCAGATGCTGTCGGCGCTGCTGGGCTGGTCCCAGGCGGCTTTCGCCTCGGATCTCGACGTGCAGGGCGATCACGCGCTGGTCACCCGCGAGGTGGACGGCGGCCTGCAGACGATCAAGGTGAAACTGCCCACGATCGTCACCGCCGACCTGCGCCTGAACGAGCCGCGTTATGCGTCGCTGCCCAACATCATGAAGGCCAAGAAGAAGCCGCTCGATGAAAAGACCGCCGCCGATTACGGCGTCGATGTCACGCCGCGCCTGACCGTGGTCAAGACCTCGGAACCGGCGGCACGCGCGGCAGGTATCAAGGTGGGCTCGGTCGACGAGCTTGTGGCGAAACTCAAGGAAGCGGGGGCTGTGTGATGGCTGTTCTTCTGATTGGTGAAGTGACCGATGGCACGCTGGCGGTAGACGCCACCGCGAAAGCCGTGACCGCGGCCAAGCAACTGGGCGATGTGACCGTGCTGTGCACCGGCGCGTCGGCCAGGGCCGCAGCCGAGGAGGCCGCCAAGATCGAGGGCGTCTCCAAGGTGCTGGTCGCCGAGGATGCGCTTTACGGGCATCGCCTGGCCGAACCCGTGGCCGCCCTGATCGTCAGCCTTGCGGGCAATTACACGCATATCGTGGCCCCTTCGACGACGGATGCGAAGAACATCATGCCGCGCGTGGCGGCTTTGCTGGACGTGATGATCCTGTCCGACGTGGTGGGCGTGGTCGATGCGGACACGTATCAGCGTCCGATCTATGCCGGCAACGCGATCCAGACGGTGAAATCCACCGATGGCGTCAAGGTGATGACGATCCGCACCTCGACCTTCGACCTGGCCCCGATGGGCGGCGCCGCCCCGGTCGAGGCGATCGCCACCGGCGACAACCCCGGCCTGTCCGAATGGGTTGAAGACAAGGTTGCGGCCTCGGACCGTCCCGAACTGACCAGCGCGGGCGTCGTCGTGTCCGGCGGGCGCGGCGTGGGCTCCGAGGCGGACTTTGCCCTGATCGAGAAACTGGCCGACAAGCTGGGCGCCGCCGTCGGCGCGTCCCGCGCGGCGGTGGACTCGGGCTATGCGCCGAACGACTGGCAGGTCGGCCAGACCGGCAAGGTCGTGGCGCCGGATCTTTATGTCGCGGTCGGCATCTCGGGTGCGATCCAGCACCTCGCCGGCATGAAGGACAGCAAGATCATCGTCGCCATCAACAAGGACGAAGAGGCCCCGATCTTCCAGGTCGCAGATTACGGCCTGGTCGCAGACCTCTTCACCGCAGTGCCCGAACTGATCGAAAAGATCTGA
>JAJLKH010000015.1:0-36968 GCA_033839205.1 Rhodobacterales bacterium
CTGCAAAAGAACGCGCATCTGACCGCGCAGGAACTGGGCGAGGTTCTGAACCTGTCGCCCAGCCAGGCCGGGCGGCGGCGCCAGCGGCTTGAGGGCGAGGGGTATATCACCGCCTATGCCGCGAAGCTGGATCCGTTGAAGCTGGGCCTGCAGGTCCAGGCTTTCGTGCAGGTGCAACTGGCTACCCACGGGCCGGAACAGTCGCGTAACTTTGCACGGCTGGTCGCCACCCAGCCTGCGATCATTTCGGCATGGACCCTGACGGGCGATGCGGATTACCTGTTGCGTGTCTATTGCGATGACCTGCCCGCGCTGAACCGGCTGATCCACGAGGTGCTTCTGCCTCATGCCGCCGTGGCGCGCGTGCAAAGCCAGATCGTGATGGACCAATTCAAGCAGGATGCCCCCCTGCCCACCTGAGCCACAGCCCAAGGAGCGACGATGGAAACCTTCCTTTACCAGGCCTCGATCTACCTGGCGGCTGCGGTGATCGCCGTGCCGATCGCGGCGCGCCTTGGCCTTGGATCGGTGCTGGGATACCTGGCGGCCGGGATCGTGATTGGCCCGGTGCTGGGGTTGGTGGGCACCGAAACCCAGGATTTGCAGCATTTCGCCGAGTTCGGCGTGGTGATGATGCTGTTCCTGATCGGGCTTGAGCTGGAACCGCGCGCGCTGTGGGACATGCGCCACAAGCTGCTGGGGCTGGGCGGCGCGCAGGTCGGCCTGACCACGCTGGCGGTCATGGCGGCCGCCATGGCCTTTGGTCTGGATTGGACCATGGGCCTGGCCGTGGGCCTGGTGCTGGCCCTCTCCTCGACCGCGATCGTGCTGCAGACCCTTTCGGAAAAAGGATTGATGCAGACCGGCGGCGGGCGATCCGCCTTTTCGGTGCTGTTGACGCAGGACATCGCGGTGATCCCGATGCTGGCGCTGATGCCGCTGCTGGCGATGCCGCTGCTGGCCCGCGTCGGCCCGAACGGCGAGGTTTTGCGCCCCTCTCAGATCGAGGATCACGGCCATTCCATGTCGCTGGTCGAAGGCCTGCCCGGCTGGGGTGTCACGCTGGTCACGCTGGGGGCAGTGGCGCTGGTCATCCTTGCGGGGGTCTACCTGATCCGGCCGCTGTTCCGCTTCATCCATCATGCGCATCTGCGCGAGATGTATACGGCGCTGGCCCTGCTGATCGTGCTGGGGATCGGCTTTCTGATGATGCTGGTGGGCCTGTCGCCCGCGCTTGGCACCTTCCTTGCAGGCGTGGTGCTGGCCAACAGCGAATTCCGGCACGAGCTGGAAAGCGATATCGAACCCTTCAAGGGCCTGCTGCTGGGCCTGTTCTTCATCACCGTGGGGGCGGGCATCAATTTCGGAATGCTGTTCGCCGAGCCGCTCTTGCTGATCGGGATGACCTTGGGCCTGATGCTGCTGAAGGGGGTGATCCTTTACGGGCTGGGCCGCGCCTTCAAGCTGAAGGGCCGCGATCAATGGCTGTTCACCCTGTCGCTGGCGCAGGCGGGGGAATTCGGCTTTGTGTTGCTGTCATTTTCGGTGCAGCAGAACGTGCTGCCGCCGCATCTGGCCGATCAGCTTCTATTGGTCGTGGCCCTGTCGATGCTGGTCACGCCGCTGCTGTTCATCCTTTACGACCTGCTGTCGCGCCGCCTGACGGATGCAGGGGATGCCACGCCCGAGGACGAGATCACCGAAAAGGGCGCGGTGATCATCGCGGGCATCGGGCGGTTCGGGCAGATCGTCAACCGGCTGGTGCAGGCCAGCGGCTTCAAGACCGTGGTGCTGGACCATGACATCGCCACGATCCAGCTGATGCGCCGCTTCGGCTTTCGCGGGTTCTTCGGCGATCCGACCCGGCCCGAACTGCTGCATGCCGCAGGCCTCGACAAGGCGCGCGTGCTGGTCGTGGCGCTGGACGATCCCGCGGCGGCCATCCGTCTGGTGACCTATGCCCGTCATCAGCGGCCGGATCTGCACATCATCGCACGCGCGCGGGATCGCACCCATGTGTTCCAGCTGTTCCAGGCCGGCGCCAATGACATCGTGCGCGAGCTGTTCGACAGCTCGCTGCGCGCGGGGCGTTACGTGCTGGAGAACATGGGCCTGACCGAATACGAGGCCGCGCAGGCCGAGACGGTCTTTTATCATCACGACCGCGACGCGCTGCGCCAGCTGGCCGAGCTGTGGGACCCGAACCTGCCCGCCGAACAGAACACCGCTTATATCAAGCGCGCCCGCGAGCTGAACAAGGAGCTTGAGGTGCAGTTGCTGGCCCGGATGGAACAGGATCGGCCCGCCGAGGCGGGCTGATCGCCGGATCTAGCCTTCGGACACGCCCGCTTCGGCAAAGGTGGCCATGCCGGAATGGCAGGCGACCGCGCCCTTGATCACGCCGATGGCCAGCGCCGCGCCCGATCCTTCGCCCAGACGCAGGCCCAGCGACAGGATCGGCGCCTTGCCCAGATGCGCCAGCAAGGGCGCATGGCCGGATTCGGCGCTGACATGGGCAGCCAGACAATGATCCAGCGCGCCGGTCTGCGCCGCATCCAGACAGGCGGCGGCGGCGGTGCAGATGAACCCGTCCAGCAGAACCGGGATGCGCAGGTGACGCGCCCGCAGGATCGCCCCCGCCATCGCGGCAAGCTCGCGCCCACCAAGGCAGCGCAACGCCTCGATCCCGTCTGTGCGTGCCTGGGGGTGCAGGGCGACGCCTTCGGCAACAACCTGCGCCTTGAGGGCAAGCCCCGCATCATCCACGCCGGTGCCGCGCCCGACCCAGTCGGCTGCCGCGCCGCCACAGATCGCATGGGCCAGCGCCGCAGCAGAGGTGGTGTTGCCGATCCCCATCTCGCCCGTCACCAGCAGGTCGGCAGCAGGGTCGACCGCATCCCAACCGGTGCGCATCGCCTCCAGCAGCTCTGCCTCGGTCATCGCGGGGGATGCGGTGAAATCCGCCGTGGGCCGGTCCAGCGTCAGCGCATGCACATCCATCCGCGCGCCGAAGGTGCGCGCCAACTGGTTGATCGCGGCGCCGCCCGCCCGGAAATTCAGCACCATCTGTTCGGTCACAGCCGCCGGAAAGGCCGACACACCGCGCGCCGTGACCCCGTGGTTTCCGGCAAAGACGATCACTTGCGGTGCATCCACATGGGGGCGGTCGGTGCCCTGCCAGCCCGCCATCCAGATCGACAGGTCCTCAAGCCGGCCCAGGGCGCCGGGCGGCTTGGTCAACTGCCCGTTGCGCGCCATGGCGGCCTGGACGGCGCTTGCGTCGGGGGCGGGCAGATCGCGCAGCGCGGTGCGCAGACTGTCGAGGGTTGGAAGGCTTTGGGTCATACGCTCACTCATTGATCAGGGCTGCGATCCCGTGTTTAACCGAAGCACCCCCAAGAGCAAGACAGCGAGAGACGCCTTGATGCCGCAGAACGACAGCCCCCTGGCCCGGCCCGGCGATATTGCGGCCGGTTTCGTGCTGCTGACGCGCCTGCCGGTGCGCGCCACGGATGCCGCGCTGGCGCGCGGCGCGGCGGCGGCCTGGGCCTGGCCGGTGGTGGGGGCGGTGCTGGGCGGGATCAGCGGAATGGCGGCACTGGTCGCCATGTCGTTGGGGTTGCCCGCGCCGCTGGCGGCGGGGCTTTGCCTTGGGCTGATGGCGATGATGACCGGCGCGATGCATGAGGACGGGTTGGCCGACACGGTGGACGGGTTCTGGGGTGGATGGACCCGCGAGCGGCGGCTGGAGATCATGAAGGACAGCCATATCGGAAGCTATGGCGTCATCGCGCTGATCCTGTCGCTGGGGCTGCGGTGGATGGCGCTGAGCACCTTGTTCGAGGCGGGGCTGGCCCTGCCCGCGCTGATCGCGGCGGGGGCGCTGTCGCGGGCGGTGATGCCGGTGCTGATGCATGCCCTGCCCCCTGCGAGGGAGGGGGGATTGGCGCGATCCGTCGGGCGGGTGGATTTCGACACGGCGGTTCTGGGGGCGGCGGTTGCGGCGGTTATGGCGCTGCTGGCCCTGGGGTTGACGGCGCTTGCGCTGGTGCTGGCGGTCACGGTGGCGGGTTGGGGCGCAGGAGCGCTGGCCCGCGCGAAGATCGGCGGGCAGACCGGCGATGTGCTGGGGGCGAGCCAGCAGCTGGCCGAGATCGCGGCGTTGGTGCTGCTGGCGGCGCTGAGCGGGGCCTGACGCGGGTGTCCCATCGTGGGACAAGGCATATTACCCCATGTTATCAAGGGGGTGTTGCGTCGGACAGCACATGCGCACGGTGCATTCAGGCAATCGGACATAAGGCCCGCGCAAGAAAAAACCGCGCCCCGGAGGACGCGGTCTGATCACTTGGCGTGGCGATGGATCACGCGGCGCGCGATACCAGCACCTCGTCGACCTGCTTGGCGGCCGAGACTTCATCGCCGCCGCTGACGGCAGCCACTTCGCGGGTCAGACGCTCGAGCGCGGCCTCATAGAGCTGACGCTCGGAATAGCTTTGTTCGCGCTGATCGTCGTTGCGGTGCAGGTCGCGCACCACTTCGGCGATGGCGATCAGGTCGCCCGAATTGATCTTCTGCTCGTACTCCTGTGCACGGCGCGACCACATCGCCCGCTTGACCTTGGCCTTGCCTTTCAAGGTGGACATCGCCTTGGACACGACATCGGGGCTGGACAGGGACCGCATCCCGATCTCGGTGGCCTTGTTGGTCGGCACCCGCAGGGTCATCTTGTCCTTCTCGAAGGAGATTACGAACAGTTCCAGCGCGATACCCGCAATTTCCTGTTCTTCGATCGAGATGATCTGACCCACGCCATGGGCCGGATAGACCACGTAATCATTGGGACGAAACTCGGACTTCTTCGTTTTGCTCATGCAATCTTTCCTCGCAGCGATCCCGGGCCCTGCGCGACAAAATCACGGCCGAGATTATCGCTAATCTCGATTACCGGGTCATGTCTCACAGAAAATCCGTCCTCTGGCTGCGCTTGGCGGGACGGGGGCCATGGATCTACATCATGTAAAAGAAACATATCACAAAAATTACACATACGGAAGCGCGACGCGTTGCGGGGCGCGGCAAAACCGGTCAAATCCCATGTATTTCAATCACTTCCACCAACGCCATAGGCCAGTGGCAAGGCCCCTGGAAGGCCCTGAGGCGTCACACCTGCCGAATCGGGTCGGCGCGCCGGTGATCAGCCCCCTTCGCCGGGCGCTTCGGAGAAGTACTTGTCGAGCTTTCCGGTTTCGCCGTCACGCTCTTCGGCCTCGGGGAGCGGATCCTTTTTCGAGATGATCACCGGCCATTTTTCCGAGTATTTGCGATTGAACTCGACCCATTTTTCCATGTCGGGTTCGGTATCGGGGCGGATCGCATCCGCCGGGCATTCCGGCTCGCAGACGCCGCAATCGATGCATTCGTCGGGGTGGATCACCAGCATGTTTTCCCCCTCGTAGAAGCAGTCCACGGGGCAGACCTCGACACAGTCGGTGTATTTGCAGGCGATGCAATTGTCGATGACGACATAAGTCATGGCAGTCTCTCAAATCTGCGGCCCGGCCGGACCCTTTCGAGCCTAGCTAGAACAGGCGTCGCCGTCATTCAAGCATCCGACGACGATCAAGGTCAAATATCCGGCGCTCACGCTTGGTCGGGCGTCCACCGTCCTGCGGTTGCGGCGCGGATGGAACATCCTCCCGCGCGGGGGTCATGTCTTCGTAGAGTGTCTGCGCCTCGGTGGCGGGTCCGCGCCGCACACCATGCGCCAGAACCCGCACGACGCGGACATGATCGCCCTGCATGAAGGTCAGAACATCCCCCGGCGCGATGCCTTGTGCGGGTTTGGCGGCCTTGACACTGTTGATGCGCACATGGCCCGCGCTGACGATGGATGCGGCAAGTGTGCGGGTCTTGAAGAACCGCGCATGCCACAGCCATTTGTCGATCCGCATCCGAGGCGCAGGCGCGTCCAAGGGGCGCCTGCGTCAGGTCTTGTCGCGCAGCCCCATGAGGGCGGCGGCAAAGGGGTTGTCCGGGTCGATCCGGTCCTTGGCGCGCGGCGGGCGCGCCTCGTAGGTCTTGGCGCCCTGCTGCGGCTTGTCGCCATCGCGGCCCCTGCCCTTGCCGCGATCCTGGCCGCGACCTTCGCGACCTTCGCGCCCGGGCTGATCCCCACGGGGTTTGCCCTTGCCGCGCGGCTTGCCGCTGCGGTCGCCACGATCACCACGCTCGCTGCGCTCGCCGCCTTCGGTCTGCGGTTGCGCGGCACCGGCGCCCTGCTGGGCCGGACGACCGCGCCCGCCGGGGCGACCCTGCTGCGACGGGGGCTTGCGGCCCCAAGTGAAGCTGTAGAACACTTCCATTTCAACGGGTTCCGCGGCTGTGTCTGCCTGCGGTTCGGCCGCAGCTTCGGGCGCGGCATCAGCGGCGGCTTCCGGTGCGGAGGCGCTTTCCGCGGCTTCAGTTGGCGCGGAGGCGCTTTCCTCTGCCGGGGCGGCAGTTGCAGCATCGGCCTTGGGGGCGTCAGCCGCCTTGACCTTGGGACGCTCGCCGCGTTCGGCCTTGTAGCCCAGACCCTGCATCAGGTCGGCGAACTGTTCCAGCGTC
Organism: Rhodobacterales bacterium; assembly: GCA_033839205.1. Lineage (GTDB taxonomy): Bacteria > Pseudomonadota > Alphaproteobacteria > Rhodobacterales > Rhodobacteraceae > Seohaeicola. Next base: position 6,607 of record JAJLKH010000015.1, read on the forward strand.
ATGCCGGTGATCGACAGCATGTCGGCCTTGGCCTCGAATCCGGAGCGGCTGTCTTCGGCGCGCAGCATGTCGGCCAGACGTTCCAGCATGTCGATGCGAATCGCCCGTTCGCCCGCGGCGCGGTAGCCCGACATGATGTGGAATTCGGGATGCGCATCCTTGATCGCGGGCACGGTCACGAGGCCCGGCGGCGGCGCTTCGGGGAATTCATCGAGGCCCCGCGCCAGCGACCACAGCACAAGGCGCAGGCGCGTGGGGGCCGGTTTCAGCAGAAGCGGCATGAAGACGGTGAACTGGCCAAAGCGGATGCCATGCTTGCGCAGCGCGCCGCGCGCATCCTGATCGAGGGCCTTGACCTCTTCGGCGACGCTGGCGCGCGGCAGGATGCCCAGGTTTTCGACCATGCGGAAGGCAAAGCCACGGGCCAGGCCGTTCAGCGCCTCGTCCCGGCTGAGGGCCAGGAGGGGTTCGAACAGGGCCGCGATCTTGCGGTCGATGAAATGCTGCAGGCGGCGCTGGACCTTTTGGGCCACGTCGGGGCCTGCCTCGTCATCGACGAAGGCCGCGACCTGCGGTTTCAGGGGATCAGCCCCCGCCACCAGCTTGCCCACCGCCTGATCGCCCCACATGAGGCCGCCCTGTTCGGTAAAGTCGATCTCGGTATCGGGGGCGTTGTAGAAACGGTCCGCCCTGAGATTGAAATGCGGCACGAGCGCGGAAATGCTGGCCTGACGGATCGTCTTGGCCTCCTGCGCGGTGGCGTCGCGGTCCTGACGGAACCGGAACCCTTCGAGACGGCCGACGAATTCACCTTCGACGGTCACTTCACCCTTGTCGTTCACTTCGGCCAAAAGGGCCTCCTTCTGCTTGAGCCGCCGCAGCAACACGGATGTGCGCCGGTCCACAAATCTCTGGGTCAGGCGTGCGTGGAGCGCGTCCGACAATCTGTCTTCTACAGCGCGCGTCGCCTCGCGCCAATGGCTTTCGTCACGCACCCAGCCGCTGCGCTGCGCGACATAGGTCCATGTGCGGATAAAGGCCAGACGTTTCGACAATGTGTCAATCTCGCCCTCGGTGCGGTCGATACGCTTGATCTGGGTGGCCAGCCAGTCATCGGGCACGCGGCCCGACTGATGCAGGAAGTTGAAGATCGCCTCGAGCAGGGTGGCGTGTTCGGCATGGCTGATGCCGCGGAAATCGGGGATGCGGCAGACATCCCAGAGCAGGCGCACCGAGGCGGCATCGGACGCGCGGGCGCGCACCTCGGCGACCTGGGAGAGGGATTTGAGCGCCATGAGGTCATCGGCTTCGCGGGCGCGGACCAGGATATCGTCCTTGGGCGTGTCTTCCAGCGAAGCGATGAGCGCGTCGATCTGGCCGAATTGCAGCGCATGATTGCGCCATTGCAATTTGCGGATCGGGGTGAAGCGATGTTCCATGATCGCCTCGGCCACCTCGTCATCGAGGGGGTCCGCCTCGCCGGTGACGCCGAAGGTGCCGTCGGACATGCCGCGCCCGGCGCGGCCTGCGATCTGGGCCAGTTCGTTGGGGGCAAGCTGCCGCATCCGCCGGCCGTCGAACTTGGTCAGCGAGGAAAAGGCGACATGGTTGATGTCGAGGTTCAGCCCCATGCCGATGGCATCGGTGGCCACGAGGTAATCCACGTCGCCGTTCTGATAAAGCTCGACCTGCGCGTTGCGGGTGCGGGGGGACAGGGCCCCCATGACCACCGCAGCACCGCCTTTCTGGCGGCGGATCAGCTCAGCAATGGCATACACATTATCAACCGAAAACCCTACAATCGCGCTGCGTGCGGGCATACGACTTATCTTTTTCGAACCTGTATAGGTCAGGCGGGACATGCGATCGCGGCGCATGAACTGCGCCTGCGGCACCAGCGCCGAAATGGCCCCGCGCATCGTGTCGGAGCCAAGGAACAGCGTCTCCAGAAGCCCGCGCGCGCGCAGCAGACGGTCGGTGAAGACATGGCCGCGTTCGGGATCGGCGCAAAGCTGGATCTCGTCCACGGCCAGGAAATCGACGCCCATCCCTTCGGGCATCGCTTCGACCGTGCAGACCCAATACTGGGTGCGCGGCGGCACGATGCGTTCTTCGCCGGTGACCAGCGCCACCACCGAAGGGCCGCGCGCCGCGACGATCTTGTCATAGACCTCGCGCGCGAGCAGCCGCAGCGGCAGGCCGATGATGCCTGTCCGGTGCCCCAGCATGCGTTCGATGGCGTAATGCGTCTTGCCGGTATTCGTCGGCCCGAGGACCGCCGTGATCCGTGAAGGCTGCCCCATGGGCCTGTTCCCCGATCAGAGTTTGAGGCCCTCGACCTGGGCCTTGAGCCGCGTCACCGCCTCGGCGGCGGGGTCGTAATGGGGATGGATGGAAAGCACAAGCTGATAGGCGGCATAGGCCTGTTGCGGGCGGCCCAGTTCCTCGAGCACGACGGCAAGGCCATGCGCGGCCTCGTAATGGCGGGGATCAAGGGCGAGGGCCTGTTCGAGATCGGCGACGGCCGGGCCGATCTGATCCATGCGGAAATAGGCGCGCGCCCGCGCGTGGTAGCCTTCGGCCACGTCGGGCGCGTGATCGGTCAGCGCGGTCAGATGCGCGACGGCGGCTGCGAAATCGCCCCGCTCCAGCGCGTCACGCCCGCGTTTGAGCAGCAGATCCATCGCCGGAGAGCCGGTTTTGCGCCATTCGAGGCGGATCTCACGTTCGATCCCTGTCGCCTCGGCCTCGGTCGCGGTGGCGAGCCGGTCGTAGAGCGCGTCGAGCGCCGCACGGGGCGGCGCGACTCCCTGCCCCAGTGCAGGTAAGGAAAACGTGACTATCGTTGCAAATGCCGCAACGACAAGTTTGAGATTATGATGGAACACGCTCATAACACATGAGTGTAACGCGCGACGCGGGAATTGTTAGCCCCCGCGCAGGAAAAAAGGACAACGCGAATGAGCGATGTGATTGCAGCGGCAGTGGCCGCGTTGAACGAGAAAATGGGCGGCAACGGCTTTGCCGGATCGGCGAAATTCGTGATCGAAGGCGAAGGCGCCGTGATGGTCGATGCCAGCGGCGCGCGCGCGGCCGATGAAGAGGCCGATGTGACCCTGACCGCCAGCGCCGAAACCTTCGAGGCGATGATGACGGGCGACATGAACCCCACCGCCGCCTTCATGAGCGGCAAGCTGGCCGTGGATGGCGACATGGGCATGGCCATGCAGCTTGGTTCCGTTCTGAGCTGATCTTGGACGCCGCCCCGCTTTTCCATGATGCGGCCGAAGGGCCCGAGGGCGGGCGCGCCTGGTGGTTGCGCGCCGATGACGGCCTGCGCATTCGCGTGGGCCACTGGCCCCGCGACATGCAGCAGGCGGGGCGCGGCACGGTTTTCCTGTTCCCCGGGCGCACCGAATATGTCGAGAAATACGGCCGTGCCGCAGCCGATCTGGCGCGGCGCGGCTTTGACACGCTGACCATCGACTGGCGTGGCCAGGGCCTGGCCGATCGGATGGTGGCGGACCGGCGCACGGGGCATGTGGGGCGTTTCACCGATTACCAGAGGGATGTGGCGGCGATGGTCGCGGCGGCGCAGGCGCTGGACCTGCCGCGCCCCTGGTATCTGCTGGCCCATTCGATGGGCGGCTGCATCGGCCTGCGGGCGGTGATCGAAGGCTTGCCCGTGGCCGCCTGCGCCTTTACCGGGCCGATGTGGGGCATCCAGATGGCCACGGCCACGCGGCCCGCGGCCTGGGTCATGTCATGGGCCGGGTCGCGCCTGGGCTTCGGGCATCAGCTGGCGCCGGGCACCAAGGCGGAGACCTATGTGCTGGCCGAGCCGTTCGACGACAACGCGCTGACCCGTGACCAGGACATGTATGAATACATGCAGCGCCAGATGATCAACCACCCGGATCTGGCCCTTGGCGGGCCGAGCCTGCGCTGGCTGAACGAGGCGCTGGTCGAGATGGAACATCTGGCGCGCCAGCCCGCCCCGCCGCCGCCCTGCCGCACATGGCTTGGCACGCGCGAGCGGATCGTCTGCCCCGAACGGATCACGGCCCGGATGAACGCCTGGCCCGGTGGCAGCCTGATCATGGTGCAAGGCGGCGAGCATGAGGTGATGATGGACACGCCCCAGACCCGCGCCGAAGTGTTCGATGGGGTGGCCGCGCATTTCGCCGCCCACCCCGGCCCTGCCGCAGATCGGCCAAAGGCCTGATCTGACGCGAGAAACGCGGCGCCCTCAGGCGTCGCGCCGCACCTCCTGGCGCTGTTCGCCAAGGCCCGCGATGCGCAGCTCCATCACATCCCCTTCGGTCAGGTAACGCGGCGGTTTCATCCCCATGCCGACGCCCGGGGGCGTGCCGGTGGCGATCACGTCGCCAGGTTGCAGGCTCATCAATCCGCTCAGATGCGCGATGATCTGGGCCACGGTGAAGATCATCGTGCCGGTATTGCCGGTCTGCACCCGTGTTCCGTTCAGATCCAGCGACAGATCAAGGGTTTGCGGATCGCCCGCCTCGTCCGGCGTTACCAGCCAGGGGCCGATGGGGCCGAAGGTATCGGCGCTTTTGCCCTTGGTCCACTGACCCACCAGCTCCATCTGGAAGGCGCGTTCGGACACGTCATTGACCACGCAATAGCCCGCGACGTGATCCAGCGCCTGTTCTTCGCTGACGTATTTGGCGGTCTTGCCGATGACGACGCCCAGCTCCACCTCCCAATCGCCTTTCTGCGCGTTGCGCGGCAGGTAGACCGGATCGTTCGGCCCGCAGATCGAGGATGTGGCCTTCATGAAGACGATCGGCATGGCCGGCGGCTGCATCCCCGCTTCGGCGGCGTGATCGGCATAGTTCAGGCCGATCCCGATGAATTTGCCCACCTGCCCCACGGGCGGGCCAAGGCGCGGATTGCCCGGCACCAGCGGCAGGGTTTCGGGATCGATGCGCGGCAGATCGGCAAGGACGGCGCCCGCCAGATCGGGGATCACGCCCGACAGGTCGCGGATACGCCCCTGCGCATCCAGCATACCGGGCTTTTCGGCCCCCTTCTCTCCGTATCTGACGAAACGCATGCCTGTGTCCTCCTCGTGAATGGCGCGCGAACCTTAGCCCGCGCCGCGCGATGTGCAAGACCGCTTGGGGCTGGTCGTGACCGCTTGCGCGCCCTACCCTTGGGGCGACGTGGAACAGGGACGGCGGCAGGAACAGGCGCATGGCGACCCCGGTGCTGACATTGACGGATCGCGGGCTTTACTGCGCGGCGGGGGATTTCTTTGTCGATCCCTGGCGGCCGGTGGATCGTGCGCTGATCACCCATGCCCATGCCGATCACGCGCGGCCCGGGCATCGGCGCTACCTTTGCACGGATGCCTGTATGCCGGTGATGCGGCACCGTCTGGGGGATATCACCTGCGAGACGGTCCGCTACGGCGAAACCCGCAGGATCGGGGATGCGCTGGTCAGCTTTCATCCCGCGGGCCATGTGCCGGGGTCGGCGCAGATCCGGGTCGAGGTGGCGGGCGAGGTCTGGGTCGTGTCGGGCGATTACAAGACCGAACCCGACGGTCTGTGCGAGGCCTTCGCGCCTGTGCGCTGTCATACGTTCATTTCGGAATGCACCTTTGGCCTGCCGGTCTTTCGCTGGCAGCCGCAGGCCGTGGTGGCGGAACAGATCAACGGCTGGTGGGCGGCGAATGCGGCGGAGGGGCGGGTCAGCCTGCTGGCGGCTTACAGCCTGGGCAAGGCGCAGCGCCTGCTGCATCTGCTGGATCCCGCGATTGGGCCGATCCTGACCCATGCGGCGGTGGAAAACACCAATGCGGTGCTGCGCGCGCAGGGTTTGGGGCTGCCCGACACGATCCGCATCACGCCCGATCTGGACCGCAAGGCCAATCCCGGCGCGCTGATCGTGGCGCCGCCCGCGGTGCTGGGCAGCCCATGGGCACGGCGTTTCGGGCCGCTGTCCACCGGGTTCGCCAGCGGCTGGATGCAGATGCGCGGCGTGCGGCGCAGGCGGGCGGCCGACCGTGGTTTCGTCATCTCGGACCACGCGGATTGGGCCGGGCTGCTGGAGGCGATCAAGGCGACCGGCGCGGAAACCCTATATTTGACTCATGGTTACACCGAGATCTTCACGCGCTACCTGCGCGAGTCCGGGCATGATGCCCATGTGCTGGCCACCGAATACGGCGGCGAGGATGCGGATGACACCGCCGCGACGGGGGATGCGGCATGAAAGGCTTTGCCGCCCTGTTCACCGCGATCGACCAGACCACCCGCACATCGGCCAAGGTCGCGGCGCTGGCCGACTATTTCGCGACCGCCCCGGATGACGACAAGCTATGGACCATCGCGATCTTTTCGGGCCGCCGCCCGAAGCGGGCCGTGACCACGACGCGCCTGCGCGACTGGGCGGCCGAGGCGGCGGGAATCCCGCTGTGGCTGTTCGAGGATGCCTATGCCGTCGTGGGTGATCTGGCCGAAACCATAGCCCTCGTGCTGCCCCCGGCAACTGGCCACGCGGATGACAGCTTGTCCCATTGGATCAAACACTTGCGCGACCTTGGTGATTCAGATGATGAGGCGCGCAAATCGGCGGTTCTTGCGGCCTGGGACAGGCTGGACACCACCGAGCGGCTGGTCTTCAACAAGCTGCTGACCGGCGGTTTCCGCATGGGCGTCAGCCAGAAACTGATGACCCGCGCGCTGGCGCAGGCCACCGGGCATCCCGAGGCGGAATTGGCGCATCGCCTGATGGGGGACTGGTCGCCAGATACGACCAGTTTTGCCGATCTGATCGAGGCCGAGGATCCGGCGGCCGATCTGTCGCGCCCCTATCCCTTCTGCCTGGCCCACGGGATCGAAGACCTCGCTGCCCTAGGCCCCGTCACAGACTGGCAGGCGGAATGGAAATGGGACGGCATCCGCGCGCAACTCATTGCGCGGGGCGGCGGCCTGCATGTCTGGTCACGCGGCGAAGAGTTGATGACCGACCGCTTCCCCGAGCTGGCGCGCCTGGCGGCCGATCTGCCCGATGGCACCGTGCTGGACGGCGAGCTTGTGGCCTGGGACGGGGACGCGCCCCTGCCCTTTGCCGCTTTGCAAAAACGCATAACGCGCAAGACCGTGCCGAAAAAGCTGCTGGCCGAGGCGCCGGTGATCCTGCTGGCCTATGACCTGCTGGAGGCAGGTGGCGCGGACCTGCGCGCAACACCGCTGGCCGACCGCCGCGCCGCGATGGACCGGATGCTGGCGCGCGTGCCGCCGGATGCACCATTGCGCCCCTCGCCCCTGATCCCCGCCACGGATTGGGAGGCGCTGATGGCCGCCCGCCGCAGCGCGCGCGATCAGAAAGCCGAAGGGCTGATGATCAAGCGCCTTGCCAGCCCCTATCACGTGGGCCGCAAGCGCGGCGACTGGTGGAAATGGAAGCTGGACCCGCTGACCGTGGATGCGGTGATGATCTATGCCCAGGCCGGGCATGGGCGGCGCGCGAACCTGTTCACCGATTTCACCTTCGCGGTCTGGCAGGGAAACGAGCTTGTCCCCTTCACCAAGGCCTATTCGGGCCTGACGGATGCGGAATTTGGCCAGATCACCCAATGGGTGCGGCGCAACACGCTGCAACGCTTTGGCCCCGTGCGGCAGGTCACGCCACATCATGTGTTCGAAATCGCCTTTGAGGGGATACAGGAAAGCCCGCGCCACAAATCCGGCATCGCCCTGCGCTTTCCGCGGATGCTGCGCTGGCGGCAGGACAAGACGGTGGATCAGGCCGATACGCTGGATCACCTGCGCGCGATGCTGGCGCAATATGGCTGATCCGGCTTGAGGGACCCGGCCCAAGCCCCTATGTCTGATGCAACGCAACAAGACAGGTGATCCCATGTTCCAATTTCCCTTTCCCGTCTCTGGCCCGACCTGGGACGCCAATGCCGGCCGTGGCAGCAAGGATCTGGGCGATTTGCCGGAATGGGACCTGTCGGATCTTTACACCGCCGAGGATGCGCCCGAGCTGAAGCGCGATCTGGATTGGCTGGAACAGGCCTGCGCCAGTTTCGCCGCCGATTACGAGGGCAAGCTGGCCACGCTGGATGCCAAGGGGATGCTGGATTGCGTGCTGCGCAACGAACGGATTTCGGCGGTGGCCGGGCGGATCATGTCCTTTGCCGGGCTGCGTTACTACCAGATGACGATCGACGCGACCCGCGCCAAGTTCATGTCGGATTGCCAGGAAAAGATCACCAATTTCACCACGCCGCTGGTGTTTTTCACGCTCGAGCTGAACCGGCTGGAGGATGATCATGTGGCCGCGCTGTTCGCGGCCAGCCCGGAACTGGCGCGCTACAAGCCCGTGTTTGACCGCATCCGCGCGATGAAACCCTATCAACTGTCGGATGAGCTGGAAAAGTTCCTGCATGATCTGGGTGTCGTGGGTGACGCATGGGAGCGACTGTTCGACGAAACCATCGCGGGGCTGGGTTTCGAGGTGGATGGCGAGCCTTTGAACATCGAGGGCACGCTGAACCTGCTGACCGATCATGACCGCGCGAAACGCGAGGCGGCGGCGCGGGAACTGGCGCGCGTTTTCGAGATGAACATCAAGACCTTCGCCCGCGTTCACAACACGCAGGCCAAGGAAAAGGAAGTCATCGACCGCTGGCGCGGCATGCCCACGCCGCAAACCGGGCGGCACCTGTCCAACGATGTCGAACCCGAGGTGGTCGAGGCGCTGCGCAATGCCGTGGTGGCCGCCTATCCGCGCCTGAGCCATCGCTATTACGAGCTCAAGCGCAAATGGCTGGGCCTGGACCGGATGCAGGTCTGGGATCGCAACGCCCCCCTGCCGGTGGAAGAGATCAAGACGGTGGACTGGCCGACCGCGCGCCGCATGGTGATGGATGCCTATGCAGGCTTTGATCCGCGCATGGCCGATATCGCCGCGCCCTTCTTCGACAAGGGCTGGATCGACGCGGGCGTGAAACCGGGCAAGGCCCCCGGCGCCTTTGCCCATCCCACCGTGACCGAAGTGCACCCTTACGTGATGCTCAACTACCTGGGCAAGCCGCGCGACGTCATGACACTGGCCCATGAGCTGGGCCACGGCGTGCATCAGGTTCTGGCCGCAGGGCAAGGCGAGATGCTGTCATCCACCCCCCTGACCCTGGCCGAAACCGCATCCGTCTTCGGCGAGATGCTGACCTTCCGCAAGATGCTGGAGGGCGCGAAGACACAGGCCGAACGCAAGACCCTGCTGGCCGGCAAGGTCGAGGACATGATCAACACGGTCGTGCGCCAGATCGCCTTTTACGATTTCGAGTGCAAGCTGCATGCCGCGCGGCGCGGCGGCGAATTGACCCCCGATGACATCAACGACCTGTGGATGAGCGTGCAAGCCGAAAGCCTGGGGCCCGCCTTCGATTTCATGGAAGGCTACGAGACGTTCTGGGCCTATATCCCGCATTTCGTGCATTCGCCCTTCTATGTCTATGCCTATGCCTTCGGCGATGGCCTCGTGAACGCGCTCTATGCCGTCTACGAGGAAAACCCCGATGGCTTCCAGGACAAGTATTTCGACATGCTCAAGGCGGGCGGGTCCAAGCATCACAAGGAATTGCTGGCCCCCTTCGGCCTGGACGCGACCGATCCCGCCTTCTGGGACAAGGGCCTGTCGATGATTTCCGGCATGATCGACGAGCGGGAGGCGATGGAGGATTGAGCGTCACGCTCATCCCCCTCGCCCTTTCAGACCGCGAACGTGTGGCGCATCTGGCAGTGCATCCCGATCAGCTGCGCTTTTCAGGCACCGTGGCCGAAGCCTTCGACAGCCCGCAGGATGGGGTCGATTTCCATGCCATGCTGATGGGTGACACCCCGGTCGGTTTTTTCAAGATCGACCGGACCTATCCGATGGCGCATGGCTTTGCCGAACCGGGCGATCTGGGTCTGCGCGCGGTGATCGTGGATGCGGCACGGCAGGGTCAGGGGATCGGCACGGCCGCCATGCGCGCCTTGCCTGCCTATCTGGGCCTCCATTACCCGCAGGCGCCCCGCCTGTGGTTGACGGTGAACCTGCAAAACCCCGCCGCCATCGCCAGCTACCGCAAGGGCGGTTTTCAGGATACCGGCGCGATCTGGCCGCATGGCGATGCAGGGCCGCAGCACATCATGCGGCTGGTCCTGAAAGACTGACCGCGCTTCTTCTTGCCGAAAATATCCTGGGGGGAGTCCGCAGGACGGGGGGCAAAGCCCCCCTACTTCAACTGGCTGTCCTTGGACCCGCGCCGGTTGATGCCGCCGCGCGTCTGCTGCCTGGACTGGCGTTCGGTCTGGCAATCGATGCAGAGCTTCACACCGGGGATCGCGTGGCGCCGCGCTTCGGGGATGGGTTCCTCGCATTCGGCGCAATGGGTCAGGCTGTCGCCCACAGGTGCGCGCCGCGCCTTGAGGCGCTCCAGCTCATCCTGGATCGAGGCTTCGATCTGTTCGTTCACCGCGCCGTCGCGCGCCCATCCGCCAGCCATGGCCCACCTTTCCCCGCAATGCAGAACGGCACCAGCCTAAAGGGCCGGTGCCGTTCAATTCAAGCCGCAGATGCGATCAGGCGCTTTCCAGCATGCCCTTGGCGGCGGCAAGTTCGCGCATCCGCTTTTGCAGTTTCTCGAAGGCGCGCACCTCGATCTGGCGGATCCGTTCGCGGCTGACGTCATATTGCGCGCTCAGGTCTTCCAGGGTCACGCTTTCATCGGCCAGGCGCCGTTGGGTAAGGATGTCGCGCTCGCGCTCGTTCAGCACATCCATCGCCTGCGCCAGGAGGGCGCGCCGCGCCTCCATCTCGTCGCGTTCGGCGTAATCGGTGGCCTGGTCTGCATCTTCATCCTCAAGCCAGTCCTGCCACTGCATGGACCCTTCGCCTTCCGATCCGACCGTGGCGTTCAGCGAGGCATCGCCACCCGACAGGCGGCGGTTCATGCTGATCACCTCATCCTCGGTCACGCCCAGATCGGTCGCGATCTGCTTGACGTTGTCGGGGTGCATATCGCCCTCTTCCAGCGCGCCGATCTTGGCCTTGGCCTTGCGCAGGTTGAAGAACAGCTTTTTCTGCGCCGATGTGGTGCCCAGTTTCACAAGGCTCCAGGACCGCAGGATATATTCCTGGATCGAGGCGCGGATCCACCACATCGCATAGGTGGCCAGACGGAAACCCTTTTCGGGGTCGAACCGCTTGACCGCCTGCATCAGGCCGACATTCGCCTCGGAAATCACCTCGGCCTGGGGCAGGCCATAGCCGCGATAGCCCATGGCGATCTTGGCGGCCAGGCGCAGGTGGCTGGTGACCATCTTGTGCGCGGCCTCGGTATCCTGTTCCTCGACCCAGCGCTTGGCCAGCATGTATTCCTCTTCCGGCTCCAGCAGCGGAAACTTGCGGATTTCCTGCATATAGCGGTTCAGACCGCCTTCGGGCGTGGGTGCCGGAAGATTTGCATAGTTGCTCATATACGTCGTCCCTTTCTTCTAGGGCCCCATTAAGTTAATGGGCTTAACATTGCATCTAGGAAGCGGCACCTTGGGTTTCAAGGTTTGTGATGCGAAATGTTTAACGAAGCATAACCGATCCGCCGTCGTTTCGGACAGGCTTTGACATGGTTTGTCACGCCGATGTGCGCGGCCGTGTAGCGTTGAGAGGCGGAGGATGGCCGCAGACCAAGCTATATCCTGCCGTGTCAACCGCGCAGGGCGTCGATCAGATCAACCATATCTTGCGGCATTTCCGATTCAAAGCGCAACATTTCACCAGTGACCGGGTGAATGAAGCCCAGAAGTTGCGCATGAAGCGCCTGGCGTGGAAAATCGCGCACGGCCTCTTCCGCGGCAAGGGATACCGCGCCGCGCGCCAGTTTGCGCCGCCCGCCATAGGTGGGATCGCCCACAAGCGCGTGACCGGCATGGGCCATATGCACACGTATTTGGTGGGTGCGTCCGGTTTCCAGCCAGCAATCGACAAGGCAGGCGACAGCAGGCGCCCCGAAACTTTCGACGACTCGGGCCCGCGTGACCGCGTGCCGCCCGCCCTGGAACAGCACCGCCTGCCGCTGCCGGTCGGTCTTGTGCCGCGCCAGCTGGGTGGTGATCTTGAGGATATTGCCCGGCTCGAAGCTGACGCCGCGGATCCCGCGCAGGCGCGGATCATTGGCGTCGGGCAGGCCGTAGACCACGGCCTTGTATTGCCGCTCGACGCTGTGTTTTTCGAATTGCGCGGCCAGGCCGTGATGGGCGCGGTCGGATTTCGCCACCACCAGCAGGCCGGATGTGTCCTTGTCGATCCGGTGCACGATGCCGGGACGTTTCATGCCGCCCACGCCGGACAGCGCATCGCCGCAATGGGCCAGCAGCGCGTTGACCAGCGTACCCGAGGGCGAGCCGGGTGCGGGATGCACCACCATGCCGGCGGGCTTGTCGATCACGATCAGGTCGTCATCCTCGAACACCACTGTCAGGGCGATGTCCTCGGGGCCGATATGGCTGTCTTCCGCCTCGGGGACTGTGATGGCGATCGTGTCGCCCGCCGCGACGCGGGTCTTGGGATCGGTGACGACGGTTCCGTTCAGCATCACCTGGCCATCGGCGATCAGCCGCGCCAGTCGCGTGCGCGACAGGTTCGCATCGTCTGGCACATCGCGCGAAAGCGCCTTATCAAGGCGGGGCGGCGGATCGTCCTGGATCCGGACAGAAAGGTGGCCTTGGCCCATGAGCGATCAATCCCCTCTGCCCGAACCGGGCAATCTGCGGTTTCTGCGCCTGCTGGTCACGATCCTGACCGGCACGATGATTGCGGGGCTTCTAGCCATCATCACCCTGCTTGTCATCCGTTTCCCGACAGCGGCCCCGGCCCTGCCCGAGGCGATCACCCTGCCCGATGGCACGCGCGCCCAAGCCTTTACCGCGACCGCCGGATGGTACGCGGTGGTGACGACCGATGATCGCATCCTGATCTACGACCGCGACACAGGCGACCTGCGGCAGGAGATTACCGTTCTGAACCAGTGACTTGGGGAAGGATGGTACCACCTCCCCGGCTCGAACGGGGGACCTCTTGATCCACAATCAAGCGCTCTAACCAACTGAGCTAAGGCGGCACTGGGGCGGATTTAACGCCATGGCCCGGTGAATGCAAGCCCGTCAGAGATCAATTTTCCAGCTTTGCTCGACCAGATCGACGCCGAAGTTATGCACCGGTTTCGACGCGGCAAGGCGCCAGCCATTCGCGGCATAGAGCGCGCAGGCCGCCTTGTGGCTTTCATGGGTCCAGAGTTCCATGCGCGCGTAACCGGCATCGCGGGCAAAGCCCATGCAATGCGCCAGCATCCGCTGGCCCAGCCCCTGCCCGCGCATCGCCGGTTCCAGCAGGAAAAGGCGCAGCTTGGCGGTTTCATCGTCCAGACGCACGCAGAAGATGCTGCCGACGCGCTGGCCGCCCGCCTCGACGATCCAGCCTGCTTCGCGCGCGGGGTCATGATCTGCGATGAAATCGGCAAGGATGCCCGCGACCAGCGGGGCAAAGCTGTCGTCGAAGCCTTCGGCCTGCGCGTATAGCGTGCCGTGGCGTTCGGCCAGCCAGGCGGCATCGGCGGGGGTGAAGGGGCGAAACAAGGGCGCGGTCATGCCCCGATATGACCCTGCCCATGCTTGCCAAGCAAGATCGAAACCGATAGCACCACCTCCCATATACCCGGAGAAAGCGCCATGGGCATCAACAGCGAACGCGACATCGAGGCAAACCTGCAGATCGGCCCGACCGACCAGGGCATGGTGCGGATCTACGTGGAATCGCAGGGGATCGAGGTGCCGATGGATTTCGAGCCCGAAGAGGCCGAGGAAATCGCCGAGGAAATCCTGGCCGCCGTCGCCGCCGCCCGTCAGATCAAGCGCTGACTTCAGAAGCTTCCCGACATTCCGGCCCGCGCATCAGGATCGCGCAGCAGGTGCAACCGCTGCGCCGCGTGGCGCGCGAACATCTGCGTGATCTTGCGCCGTCGCGCTGGCGCCAGCGGCACCTCGGGCGCCATGCGGACAATCTCGGCATCATAGGGATCGGAGAGGATCAGCCCGCTATCATCGGGCAGCAGATCCACCGGAAAATCAGCATCCACCGCCCAGAAGAAGCGGTCGCACCATTCCAGATAGCCCTGCCATTTGTTGTCCTGCATGAAATCGGCGCGGCAGGATTTGCATTCGATCACCCAGATTTCGCCCTTGGGGGTCAGGCCGATCAGATCCACGCGCAAGCCCCGCGCGGGCACGAATTCTTCCAGCGTCACGATATCGTGGCCCAGCAGATGCCGTGCCACGCCGCGCGCCAGAAGCCGTCCATGCTGTATCATCTGGGTCATGCGGGCATTATCGAACGTAAGGGGAACATCTGCAACCCCTTGCCGTAAGCCCGCAGAGCGCCTAACTGTTGCGGTGGCGGGTGCTGCTCTTCGCGTGAACGGTTGCATTCCGGTGGCCTTAAGCAATTCCGAGGGAGTTGGCTCTGTCCGGGCCCTGGTCCGGTTACCTGACGCCCACCTGTATATACAGGTCCTCGGGAATGAGATAACCACACGGTCGCTGCGGGCCCGCCACTTTCCCCCAGTCTTTTTCCCCCAGTCTTTGCGCAAAGAAAAAGGGGCCGCAGGGGCCCCTTCGTTCAACCATGTCGCGGTATGGTCAGCGCCGCGGGCCGCGCCCGGACTTGGCCGCCACGCGCACCGGCACCATGCGCGAGGTATCGACCCGGATCGGCCGGCGATGGCCGCCGCGCGGTTCATCGTCGTCGTCATCCTTCATGCGCATCACGGAAATGGCGAATTGCACACCGCCAAAGACCACGCCATTCGACACCCAGAGGACCAGAACAGCCAGAAAGCCCATGTCGGAATGCGTCACGAGATGCCAGAGATTCGCGATATTGAACCAGAGAAGCATCGCCACGAAAACGCCGGCAAGGCCGAAGCCGATGGCGGCCTGGGTTATGTAAAGGCGTATGAGCTTGGGCATGATGTCCTCTCTGTTCCGCTGGGGTCAATGTAACCTGAATTCTGCCTCTCACAAGGGGGGATGCGCTGAAGCGCACGTCGCAGGCTGTTCCCCGCCGCAAAAAATCGCAAAAGTTGGACCAAAGCCCCCTGAACAGGCAGGCTTGCCTTTGGTCGGGTCCGAAATATCTGCCCAAGCACGGGGGATCGGGTTGTTATCCCTCGCGCGCGCGATAAGATCGCACACGATGGAAATGGCGGGAAAGCGGCCGGGATGGCGACGACGGAAGAGATCGAGGATCTGATCGCGCGCTGTGCCCTGGGTGACCGCGCCGCGTTTTCACGGCTCTATGACCGCACCAGCGCGAAACTATTCGGGGTCATCCTGCGTGTCTTGAAAGACAGGGCCAGTGCAGAGGACGCATTGCAGGACGCCTTCATGAAAGTCTGGCGGCATGCCGGCCGCTACAGCGCGAATGGGGCAAGCCCGATGACATGGATGATCACGATCGCGCGGAATACGGCCATCGACCATCTGCGCCGCATCAAGGAAAGCGTCGATGTCGATGATGCGGCGGACCGGCTGGTAGCCTCGACCCCGACCCCCGAACAAAGCGCCGTCGCGGCAGGCGAGGCGCGGCGCATCACCGCGTGCCTGGACGAGCTGGAACAGGATCGGGGTGCGGCCGTGCGCGGCGCCTACCTGGAGGGGCGCAGCTATGCCGATCTGGCCGAAAGCTTTGGTGTGCCGCTCAATACCATGCGAACATGGTTGCGGCGCAGCTTGCAGCGGTTGCAGGAGTGCATGGCAAGATGACCACCGGAGCGGACGATATCCCCCAGGACGACAGCCTGCTGGCAGCAGAATACGTGCTGCGGCTGCTGGATCCCGTGGAGGATGCGGCCTTTCGCGCCCGTCTGGCGCGCGAGCCTGCGCTGGCCGCCGAGGTGAGCGCCTGGACCACCCGCCTGTCGGGCCTTGATGCGGATGTGGCCGAGGTTGCCCCCCGCCCCGCCGTCAAGGCCGGGTTGGAGCGGCGGCTGTTCGGCCAGCCGCAGCGTCTGCCGTTCTGGCAGCGTGCAGGGCTGTGGCAGGCGGTCAGCCTGGCCTCGGTCGCCGTGGCGGCGTTCTTTGCATGGCAATCGCTGCAACCGCCCCAGCCCGTCGCGCCGACACCGCTGTTCGTGAGCGAGATCGCGGCGGAGGATCAAAGCCTGCGTCTGCTGGCGGTCTATGACAGTGCCGCAGGCGAGGTGCGCCTGACGCGCACCGCCGGCGGCGCCGCCGCGGGACGTGTGCTGCAGCTTTGGGCCATTGCCGGGGATGCCGCCCCCGTGTCGCTGGGGGTTCTGCCCGAAGACAGCACGGCGGCTGTGCCCCTGCCCGAAAGCCTGCGCGCCGGTGTTGCGGGTCTGATCCTTGCCATCAGCGACGAGCCGCCCGGCGGATCGCCCACGGGCGCGCCCACGGGGGCCGTGCTGGCCGTGGGGCAGGTCAGCGCGCTCTGATCGCCCTGCGCATCACCGCGCCAGCAGGGCTTGCGCGTCAGCGGCCAGGCGGCGGGTCAGATCGCCCGCCGATGCAGGCTGGCACAGCCCTGCCGATTGCCCGGACCAGAGCGGCATGAAATCACCCGATCCGGCGGGTTCGGTGGCCGCGCGCAAGGGTGCGACGGCACCGCCCGCCAGCGGAAAGGCCGGGGCCGCATCCGACATGAAGCCCTGATCGCGCATCAACCGGTTGACCATGCCGCGCGCCGGGCGGCCCGTGAAGACATTGGTCAGCGCGGTGTCGCGGCTGTGACCTTCGGCCAGCGCCTGCCGGTGCGGGGCACTGATCGTCGCCTCGGGGCAGAACAGGTAGGCCGTGCCGATCTGCACCGCCGCCGCCCCCAGCATGAAGGCCGCGGCGATCCCGCGCCCATCCGCGATGCCGCCCGCCGCGATGACCGGGCAGCGCACCGCATCCACGACCTGCGGCACCAGCGACAGGGTGCCGATCTGGGTCGCCACATCGCGGGTCAGGAACATGCCCCGATGGCCGCCTGCCTCGGCACCCTGTGCGATGATGGCGTCGCAGCCCCTGTCATCCAGCCACACCGCCTCGGCCACGGTGGTAGCGGACGCGAGCACGCGCGCGCCTGTCGCCTTCACACGGTCCAGAAGTTGTGGTGCGGGCAAGCCGAAGTGGAAGCTGACCACCTCGGGGCGCAGATCCTCGACCAGCGCGCAGAGCGTGGCGTCGAATGGCGCGCGGTTCGACAGCGGCGCGGGCGTTGCGGGATCAAGCCCCAATTCGCGGTAGTAGGGCGCAAGGTGATCTTGCCAGGTCGCCAGCCCCGCTGTGGCGGGATCGGGGGCGGTATGGCAGAAGAAATTGAGGTTGAGGGGCTTGTCGGTCGCCGCGCGAAAGGCCGCGACCTCGGCCGCGATGCGATCGCGCGTCAGCATGGCGCAGGGCAGCGCCCCAAGACCCCCGGCTGCGGCCACGGCGACCGCCAAGCGGTGATCCCCGGCCCCGGCCATCGGGGCCTGAAGGATCGGCAGGGACATGCCCAAAAGTGTCAGTAGCCTGTCATCCGCCCACATGCCTGCGCCCTTTCCTGGTGTTGACCGCCCCCATCATGGCCGATGGGGCGCGCCGGGAACAGGGCCGATCGCGTGGCGGATCAGAACGCCTGCGGCTGCGCCTCGCGCGCCATGTGGTCGAGCACGGCGTTGACGAATTGCGGTTCCTTGCCTTCGGGAAAGAAGGCGCGCGCCACGTCCACATATTCGGTGATCACGACCTTGGGGGGCGTGTCGTCCTGCACCAGTTCGGATCCGGCCGCGCGGAACAGCGCGCGCAAGACCGGGTCGATCCGGGCGATCGGCCATTTCGCCACGAGGGCGCGGTCGGTCATCTGGTCTATCCTGGCCTGCAGGTTCACGGCCTCGTCCAGGATCTGGCGGAACAGGTCCACATCGCCGTCGCGCATCTCGTCGCCCTCGTAGGTGGCGCCGAAGCGGTGTTCCAGGAATTCACGGCGGACCAGTTCGACGGTCTGGCCAGAATGTTCCATCTGGAACAGCGCCTGCACGGCATAAAGCCGCGAGGCCGCGCGCATCTTGCGCTTTTCATTGCCGGACAGGGTTTGCGGCTTGGCGGTATCGTCGATCATGCAGAGGGTGTGCCTTTGGTGCTTCCGGCCAGGCGGTATTCTTCCGAGGCGGGCTTGAACCCCACCCCCTTGCTGGCCGTGCCCCACTTACGGGCCAGCGCCACCAGATGCAAGGCCGCAGCGGCAGCCCCGCCGCCCTTGTTCTGGCCCGCCGGATCGGCGCGCACCTCGGCCTGGGTGCGATTCTCGACCGTCAGGATGCCGTTGCCGATGCACTGGCCCTGCAGGCCCAGCAGGCTGATCGCGCGGCTGCTGTCGTTGCACACGGTGTCGTAATGCGTGGTCTCGCCCCGGATCACGCAGCCCAGCGCCACGTAGCCGTCGAAATTGCTCATCCGTCCGGCGATGCCGATGGCGGTGGGGATTTCCAGCGCGCCGGGCACCTCGACCAGGTCCCATGTGCCGCCTGCGGCCTCGATCTCGGCCTTGGCGCCGGCCACGAGATTGTCGGCGATATCCTTGTAATAGGGCGCGACGACGATCAGGATCTTGACCGGCTTGTCGAATTCCGCGCGCGGCAGGGTGTAATGCGTCTCATGTCCGGCCATGTCAGTGCCCTTCCGTGATCTTGCGCGTGCCGGTGATTTCCAGCCCGTATGCCTCGAGCCCGACGATCTTGGGCGTGGGCGAGTTGGTCAGCAGGACCAGTTTCGACAGGCCGAGCGAGGACAGGATCTGCGCGCCCAGCCCGTATTGCCGCAGGGTCTGCGGGCTGACCTCGGCCCCTGTCGCCAGTTTCATATGCGTATCGCGCAGCAGCACCAGCACGCCGCGCCCTTCGGCGGCGATGGTCTGCATCGAATTGGTGAACTCGAAGGCGCGCCCCTTGGGCCCTGCCCCCACCATGTCCTTGAGCGGGTCCAGCGCATGCATGCGCACCAGCACAGGCTCGGGCGTGGTGATGTCGCCCTTGATCAGCACGATATGCTCGGCGCCCTGCGTCTCGTCGGTGTAGATGCGCAGCTTCCATTCGCCGCCGAATTCGGACTGGATCACCTCTTCCGAGCGAACCTTGACCAGGTTGTCATGGCGGCGGCGATAGGCGATGAGATCCGAAATCGTGCCGATCTTCAGCCCGTGTTTCTGCGCGAACCCCACCAGGTCGGGCAGCCGCGCCATCGAGCCATCCTCGTTCATGATCTCGCAGATCACGCCCGAGGGGTTGAGGCCGGCCAGCCGCGCCACATCGACCGCCGCCTCGGTATGGCCGGCGCGCACCAGCACGCCGCCATCGCGGGCGCGCAGCGGAAAGACATGACCGGGCGTGGCGATATCGGCCGCGGTCTTCCCTGCGTCGATCGCCACGGCGATGGTACGCGCGCGGTCATGTGCGGAGATACCGGTGCTGACACCTTCGCGCGCCTCGATCGAGACGGTAAAGGCGGTCTCGTGCCGCGACGAGTTGTAGGAGGCCATCAGCGGCAGGCCCAGCGCATCGACGCGCGCGCCGGTCAGCGTCAGGCAGATCAGGCCGCGCCCATGGGTGGCCATGAAGTTGACGGCCTCGGGCGTGGCCATTTGCGCGGGAATGACAAGGTCGCCCTCGTTCTCGCGATCTTCATGGTCAACCAGGATGAACATGCGCCCGTTGCGCGCATCCTCGATGATATCCTCGATGGAACTGATCGCATCGCGCCAGTTTTCCTCGACCGGGCCGGGTGTCTCGAAAGGGGCGCTGTCAGCCATGGGATGTCCTTTTCCTGTTGCCCCGCCAGATAGCGCAGCACGCCTGCCTTGGCCAGAGGCAACGCGGCGGCACAAGGCCCGTTTGCGACAGCGCGCCCTGCCCTGTTACCCCTCGAATTGCCAGAGCGCGGGCAGAAAGCGCCAGGTCTCGCCCTCGCGCAGCACATGTCCCACACCCGGGAAGGGGAAATGATAGCCCAGCACCGCGATACGGTCGGTTGCCGCCATGTCCAGCAGCCGCATCCTCGTGGCCACGGTCTGGTCGCCGTCAGCATCAAAGCCGTTGAACCATTCGGGGTGGGCAAAGTTCGTGTAGGCATGGCTCATCGCATCGCCCAACGCCATCAGCTGCTTGCCGCCGCTGTCCAGCATCACGCTCATGTGGCCGGGCGTATGCCCGGGCGTCGCGATCATGCGCACACCCGGCACGACCTCTTCGCCATCCTCGACCAGCCGCCATTCGACACCGTCAAGCGTCAGCGAGTTCACGGCGCCCAGCACGAATTGCTGATCCTCGGGCGCCACCTTGTTGACCAGGTCGTCCTGCAGCCAATGGGCATGTTCGGCCGCGCCGATCACGTATTCCGCATCCGGAAACAGCGGTTCGTCGAAATCGTCGCGGATGCCCCAGATGTGATCGGGATGGGCATGGGTGATCACCACATGGGTGATGCTGGCCGGATCGATCCCCGCTGCTTCCAGGTTGGCCATCAGCCGTCCCGTGGTCGGCATGAAGCGGCTGCCCGACCCCACATCGACCAGCACGACCGCCTCGCCCGCCTCGATCAGCAGGTGGTTGGTATGGGAATAGCCCTCGTCGGGCGACAGGTAATGCTGTTCAAGGAAGGCGCGCACCTCGGCCGGGTCGGCATTCACGCCCAAGCCCGATGTCGGCAGCGAAAAATAACCGTCCGACAGGATGGTCAGCTTCGCCTCGCCCAGGGTGAAGCGGAAATGCGCGGGATTGTCAGCGGCCGGCGCCCCCAGCTGCGCCAGCGCCGCCCCCGGCCGTCCCAGCGCGGGCAGCGCGAAAACAGGCGCGGTCGCGGCCAGTTTCATGATCTCGCGGCGTGTCGGTTTGAAGATGCTCATCTCGGTCCTCCCTGTTCCGGGCGCAGGATAATCCCGCCCCCGGCCAACGCAACCGATTTCGTGAATATGAAAGCCTTGCTTCTTCTTGCCGCAAATATCCCCGCCGGAGGCATCCGCCCTGCCCGCCCGGCGATCCGCGCGCTGCGGGGTCAGGACATTTCGGCCAGGCGCGCGACGTAGCGCGCCAGCGTGTCGATCTCGAGGTTGACGCTGTCACCCAGGCCCACTTCGCCCCAGGTGGTCATCTGCTTGGTATGGGGGATGAAATTGATCCCGAAGTCGCAGCCATCAACCTCGTTCACGGTCAGCGAGGTGCCGTTCAGCGCAACCGATCCCTTGGGCGCGATGAAGCGGGCCAGCGCCTTGGGCGCGCGCAGGGTGACGCGGGTGCTGTCCCCATCCTCGCGGATCGCCACCACCTCGGCCAGCCCGTCCACATGGCCCGACACGATATGCCCGCCCAGCTCGTCGCCCACTTTCAGCGCGCGCTCCAGGTTGACGCGCTTGCCCGGGGTCCAGCCCGCGAGGTTGGTCTTGGACACCGTCTCGGCCGAGATATCCACGTCGAACCAGCCGCCGGTTGCGTCCGTGCCCTTGGCCACCACCGTCAGGCAGACCCCGTCGCAGGCGATCGAGGCGCCAAGATCGATGCCCTCCACCCGGTAGCCGGTGCCGATGCGCGCCCGCAGGTCGCCGCGCTGTTCCACCGCACGCAGGGTGCCGATATCGGTGATGATGCCTGTGAACATGTCGTCCCCTCATGCGTCCGCTGATGCGCCGCATCGCGCGGCGCCCTTGACCTTGTGCCGCCGGCGGTGTTCCGTCAACGTGACCCGAGACCTAGCCCTTGCCCGCCACAGAGACAAGATGCACCGCATCAGAGCCATATTTTTGCCGTGGACCCCGTGTAGACGGGACGAAGTGTAATGGTGAAACTGGTTCTGACGGATATGAGTGCACACCCTTCCCCCGCGCCGGGTGACCGGGTCTTTCTGTTTCTGCAAGGGCCGCATGGTCCGTTCTTCCACAGCCTGGCCCAGATGTTGCGGCAGGCCGGCGCGCAGGTCTGGCGCGTGGGGTTCAATGCGGGCGACAGGGCCTTCTGGTTCCACCCCGCAAGCTACATCCCCTTTCGCGACCGCCCCGAGGATTGGCCGGACCGGATCCGCGCGCTGATGGCCGAAAAGGGTGCAACCGACCTGGTTCTATACGGCGATACCCGCCAGATCCATGCCCAGGCCATCGCGGCGGCCAAGGACGCGGGCGTGACCGTGCATGTCTTCGAGGAAGGGTATATCCGGCCCTATTGGGTCACCTATGAAAGGGGCGGGTCGAACGGCCATTCGCGGCTGATGCAGACCAGCGTGGCCGAGATGCGCGCGGCCCTGTCCACATCCGACATGGACGCGCCCGAGCCGCCTGCGCGCTGGGGCGACATGCGCCAGCATATCTTCTACGGCGCGCTCTATCATTGGTTCGTGATGTTCCGGAACGGGCAGTACCGGCATTTCCGCCCGCATCGCGAGCTGGGCGTCACCCAGGAATTCCAGCTTTACCTGCGCCGCCTGATCGGGATGCCCTGGCGCGCGTTGGAACGGCGCGTGGCGCAATGGCGCATCCGGCATGGCGGCTTTCCCTATCACCTGGCGCTGCTGCAGCTGGAGCATGACGCCAGTTTCCGCATGCATTCGCCTTTCAAATCGATGTCCGAATTCCTCGAGATCGTGATCCGCGGCTTTGCCCAGGGCGCGCCCGCGCATCACCGGCTGGTGATCAAGGCTCATCCGCTGGAGAATGGCCGCACCCCGCTGGCGCGTGAAATCGCCCGGATCGCCCGTGCCGCGGGCGTGCAGGACCGGGTTCTTTTCGTCAGCGGCGGCAAGCTGGCGCAGCTGCTGCAGGGCGCGCGCAGCGCCGTGACGGTCAATTCCACCGCCGCGCAACAGGTGCTGTGGCGCGGAATTCCGCTCAAGGTGTTCGGGGATGCGGTCTATGCCAAGCCCGAGTTCGTCTCGTCCCAGCCGCTGGCGGAATTCTTCGCCGGCGCGACCCGCCCCGACCGTCGCGCTTATCGCGATTATCGGCGTTACCTGCTGGAAACAAGCCAGGTTCCGGGGGGTTTCTACTCGACGCGCGGGCGGCGCCAGTTGCTGCGCCAGGTGGTCGACATGATGCTGTCGGCCGAAGATCCCTATGATGCCTTGCGCTCGGGCACCGCGGCACCACGGCAACAGTTGCGCGTGGTGACGTGAACAAGGCGGCGCAAGGCGCTGGATTTACATATCTCTTCGCGATAGACTGACCTGATATACAAAAAAGTGCCGCCGCATGAACGGCTGGCACGACAAAAAAGTGTGTTGAGGCAGTAATCAGGTCGAGGAGACCGTGCAGTGAAACCCCTGGCAAATCCCTGGGCGAAGTCCGTCGCCCTTCTTGTAGTTGTGTCGCTTGTGGCGTCCTGCGGTCTTCCCCGTGTCGGCCCCAACAAACGCGAGATTTTCGCAGGCTCGGTGCAGAAGGAAGGCGATGCCTTCGTGGTCACCGTGAATGACCGCGTGACGCGCGCCACAGCCGTGGTGCCGGCGCTTGGCTTTTCGGAAAGTTTCATCAATGCGGGCGTGGTGGGATCGGACACGATCTCGGCCGGCGATACGCTGGGGCTGACCATCTGGGAAAACGTCGATGACGGGCTGCTGGCCAGCACCGGGGCGAATTCCACCATCCTCGAAGAGGTGCAGGTGGATGGCGCGGGCTTTATCTTCGTGCCCTATGCAGGCCGTCTGAAGGCCGCGGGCAACACGCCCGAGGCGCTGCGCCGCATCATCACCGAACGCCTGAAGGATCAGACCCCGGACCCGCAGGTTCAGGTGCGTCGCCTTGCGGGTGACGGGGCCACCGTATCGCTGGTGGGCGCCGTGGGTGGCCAGGGCGTCTATCCGATCGAACGCCCGACCCGCACCCTCGCCGCCATGCTGGCGCAGGCCGGTGGCGTGTCGATCGAGCCCGAGATCGCACAGGTCACGGTGATCCGTGGCGGCCGCACCGAAAAGGTCTGGTTCCAGGACCTGTTCCGCGACCCGCGCTATGACATTGCCCTGCGTGGCGGTGACCGCATCCTTGTGGAGGGCGACACACGGTCTTTCACGGCGCTTGGGGCCACCGGCAGCCAGTCGCGGGTGAATTTCGAAAGCCAGACCCTGTCGGGGATCGAGGCCATCGCACAGGTCGGCGGCTTGCTGACCTCAAGCTCGGATCCGACCGGCGTGTTCATCCTGCGCAACGAGCCTGCCGATGTCGCGAACACCGTGTTGGGCCGCAACGACCTGCAGGGCGCGCAGCGCATGATCTACGTGCTGGACCTGACGCAGCCCAACGGGCTGTTCATGGCGCGCGACTTTTCGGTTCGGGATGGCGATACGCTTTATGTGACCGAAGCGCCGTTCACCCAGTGGAGCAAGGCGATTGCCGCGCTGACCGGCTCGCTCTCGGCGGTCGATACGCTGACGACCGTGCCGTCGGGCCTGTGATCCGCGGTGCAGGAACGCACAACTGACCATGCCGCCGGGGGACAACCCTCCCGGCGGCTTTTCTATTACAACGCGGGCTTTCTGACCCAGCCGCGCATCCGGCGGATCGTGGAACTGGCGGGATACGATCTGCGTTTGGGCGTGCCCGCGCCCGATGACCGGATCGCGGTCTGGGGTCATTCGCCCTATGCCGCGCGGGGCGAGGCGATGGCGCGCCAGACCGGTGCGGGGCTTGTGCGGATCGAGGATGCCTTTCTGCGTTCGGTCCATCCGGGTCGCGACGGGGATCTGCCGCTTGGCCTGATCATCGACAGCCGGGGGATGCATTTCGACCCCGCGCAACCCTCGGATCTGGAGGTGCTGCTGGCCACCCATCCGCTGGATGACAGCGCCCTGCTGGACCGTGCGCGCGCGGCGATGGCCCGGCTGCAGGAGGCGGATCTGAGCAAATACAATGCCCATGATCAGGCCGAGGCGCTGCCCGCGCCGGGCTATGTGCTGCTGATCGACCAGACGCGCGGCGATGCCTCGGTCCGGCAGGGGCGAGCGGATTCCAACACCTTCCGCGAGATGCTGTTTCACGCCTGCCAGGACAATCCCGGCGCGCGGATCGTGATCAAGACCCATCCCGAAACCATCGCCGGGCATCGCCCCGGGTATTTCGATGCCGAGACGCTGGCGCTTGCGCCGGGCGCCGACATCACGCTGCTGGATGCGCCGGTCAGCCCCCGCGCCCTGCTGGAGGGTGCGATCGCCGTTTATACCGTTTCCTCGCAGATGGGCTTCGAGGCGATACTGGCCGGGCACAAACCCCATGTCTTCGGGCAGCCCTTCTATGCCGGTTGGGGGCTGAGCCATGATTTCACCCCCCTGACCCGGCGCCAGCGCAACCTGACGCGGGCGCAGCTTTTTGCCGCCGCGATGATCCTTTATCCCGTCTGGTACGATCCTTTCCGCGACCGGCTGTGCCCGCTGGAGACGGCGATTTCCGCCCTTGAGGCGCAGGTCCGCGCCTGGCGCGAGGATCGGCGCGGCTGGCAGGCCAGTGGCATGCGCCTGTGGAAACGCGGTGCGATCAACGGGTTTTTCGGCTCGGTCCGCCCGGTCCGGTTTCGCGAGGGCCTGCCAAGGGACGGGCGGCGCGCCATGGTCTGGGCCAGCAAGGCCGAGACCGTTGCCGACGGCGCCGTCAGGATCGAGGACGGTTTCCTGCGCTCGCGCGGGTTGGGGGCGGATCTGGTGCCGCCCCTGTCACTGGTCTGCGATGACCTGGGGATCTATTACGATCCGCGCCACGAGAGCCGCCTGGAATGGATGATCGCCGCCCGCGCCAGCCTGCGCCCGGATCAAACCGCGCGCGCCCGCGCGCTGATGGAGGCGCTGATCGCGCGTGGCGTGAGCAAGTACAACCTTGGCCAGGACGCGCACGATATCCGCGCCCTTGCCTCAGGTCGCCCTGTGATCCTGGTGCCCGGACAGGTCGAGGATGACGCCTCGATCCGGTTGGGCGCGGGCGAGATCCGCACCAATGGCGCGCTGCTTGAGGCCGTGCGAGCCGCACACCCCGAGGCTTTCGTGATCTACAAGCCCCACCCGGATGTGGAGGCGGGCCTGCGCCCCGGTGCGCTGGCCGATGCGGGCGATCTGGCCGATCTGGTGCTGTCCGGCACCGATCCCGCCGCCCTTCTGTGTCAGGTGGATGCGGTCTGGACCATGACCTCGCTTCTGGGGTTCGAGGCGCTGATCCGGGGGCGGCGCGTGGTCACGCTGGGCGCGCCCTTCTACGCGGGTTGGGGCCTGACCGATCATCGCGGCCCCGCCCTGCCGCGCCGGCAGGCCCATGCGAGCCTTGAAGGCCTGGTGCATGCGGCGCTGATCGATTATCCGCGCTACCGCGATCCGGTCACTGGCCTGCCCTGCCCCGTGGAGGTGGCGGTGGAGCGGCTGGCCACCGGCGCCGTTGCGCGCGGCGGGCTGGCGAACCGGCTGCTGGCCAAGGCACAGGGGCTGTTTGCGGGCTACGCCCATCTGTGGCGGCGCGGCTGAGGCGGGCGGCGGAACTTGGATATTTAGTGCAAGAAGAAGCGGGGGGCGTCAGCCCTGTGCCTGCCAGCGGTGCAGGATGTCGGCGCCGATCGCCCGCGCCTCGACCAGGCGGAAACGGGGGGCGTCGGCCAGCCGCGCGATCCCCATGGCGCCGAGGGCTGGTTGGCCTTCGGCCCCGATCATGACCCCGGCGGTGAAGCCGATCACCTCGTCCACCAGATCGGCCGCCAGCAGGGAGGCGGCCAGCGCCCCGCCCCCTTCGCAGAAGACCGAGGTCAGGCCCGCCTGCCCCAGCGCCTGCAAGAGCGACGCGGGATCGATACGCCCCGCCTGCAGTGCGCAAGGCAGAAGCCGCGCGCCAAGATCGCTCCAGGCTGTCAGCAGGCCGGGATCGGCATCCGCGCCATGGCAGATCCAGACCGGCGTTTCCCCCGCCGTGCGCGCGAGCTGTCCGGTCAGCGGCAGATCCAGCCGGCGCGAGACCACGACCCTGACGGGCTGGGGCGTGATGCCGAGGCCCCGTACCGTCAGCGCCGGATCATCGGCCCGCGCCGTGCCTGCGCCGACCATGACCGCGTCATGGCGTGCGCGCATCGCATGGACAAGGCGGCGCGCCTCGGGTCCGGTGATCCACTGGCTTTCGCCCGTGGCCGTGGCGATGCGCCCATCGAAGCTGGAGGCGAGCTTGAGCGTGACGCGCGGACGCCCCGCGCGGATGCGCAGGAAGAACCCCGCCAGATCGCGCGCCGCCTGATCCGCAAGCACGCCGGTCGTCACCTCGACCCCGGCGGCGCGCAACATGGCAAAGCCGCGTCCCGACACGCGCGGATCATCGTCCTGCAGGGGGGCCACGACGCGAGCGATGCCCGCCGCGATCAGCGCGCCCGCGCAGGGCGGTGTCTGGCCGTGATGGGCGCAGGGTTCGAGGCTGACATAGGCCGTGGCGCCGCGCGCCGCAGCCCCGGCCCGTTCAAGCGCCTGCGGTTCGGCATGGGGGCGTCCGCCTGCAGCGGTCCAGCCGCGCCCGACGATGCGCCCGTCCTTGACGATCAGGCAGCCAACCGCCGGGTTGGGCCATGTCCGACCATGGCCACGCCGGCCCAGGGACAGGGCCAGCGCCATGAAATCTGTGTCCGTGGCGCGTGCCAAAGCCGCGTCACGCCTCGGGGGCGGTGTCGGGACGCAGTTCCGAGACGAATTTGTCGAAATCGTCTGCGGCCTGGAAGTTCTTGTAGACGCTGGCAAAACGCACGTAGGCGACGGTGTCGATACGGGCCAGGGCCTCCATCACGATCTCGCCGATCACCTTGGAGGGGATGTCCGTCTCGCCCATGCTTTCCAGCCGCCGGACGATGCCCGAGACCATTTGGTCCATGCGCTCGGGCTCAACGGGCCGCTTTTGCAGCGAGATGCGGATCGAGCGTTCCAGCTTGTCGCGGTCGAATTCCTCGCGGCGGCCGTTGGATTTGATCACCACGAGGTCGCGCAGCTGCACGCGCTCGTAGGTCGTGAACCGCCCGCCACATGCCGGGCAGAACCGCCGCCGCCGGATCGAGACGTGATCCTCGGCCGGACGGGAATCCTTCACCTGTGTGTCAATATTTCCGCAAAACGGACAGCGCATGCCCGGCCCCCTTCATCATCTCTGCCTCTGGCTGTGGGGTTCGCCCCCCACTTATCCACAGGCACTATAGGGCCTGCGCCAAGTCTTGGGTAGACGGAAATTCCTGTCGCAAGATAGGGCGTTGCCTTTTGGCCATGCGTGTGTGGCGCATGGGGCGCAGAGGGTCAGAACCGGTCGAACAGGTCCTCGATCCGGTCATCGCAATAGCTGAGGGCGTGCCCGATCGAGAGCGAGGCGCCGACATCGCGCAGCGTGATCGTCAGGGGCCCGTCCTGTGGCGGTCCTTCGGGCGCGATCGGGTTGGGGCTGAAGCGGACCGTCTTGCGCCCACCGGCGAGGTCGCTGGGCGCCAGACCCCGCGCGATGTAAAGCCGCTGCGCCGTGGGCAGGCGGGCTGCGTCGCGCGCATGTTCGGCGGCGGCGCACCAGATCTGGCGAGGACCCGCGCCATATTCCTCGACGACTTCGAAGGCGGGGCTGCCGGGCACCGCGATCACCGTCAGTGCCACCTGCCCCGGAAAGGCCCGGCCCTGCCCTGTCAGGACAAGGCTTGATCCGGCGCAGAGCATCAAGAGGGCAAGTGCGTATCCCTTGAGTTGTCTCATGTCATCCCCGTTTCGTCAGGCTGCGATGTCAATCCGTCTCGATATGGTCGGTGCAATATTGCAGCGCCTGCGCGACCCCGAGGCTGGAGCCCGCCTGCATCTGCGCCAGAAGCAAGCCGCCCAGGATGGGTTTTGCCGTTGCCGGCACGGTATCCGCCTGGGGGGGCGACATGGCAAAGCCCACGGCCTTGCGGCCCGGCATGGTCTGGCTGGGGCCGCGCGGCGCAACGAGATAGATGCGGTCCGTGCCCGAGGCGCCGAGGACCCGCCGCGCATGATCCGCGGCGACACACCAGATATGCGAGGGCCCGGCGCCACGGGATTCGATCACCTCGAAGGTGCCGGGATCACCCATGGGCACCACGTCGAGCGGGATATTGGGGCGGTAGGCGGCGGCGGGACCGGCCAGCGCCAGCATGAGGATCGCGGCAAGGGCCGAGGTCGGGCGATGTGAAAATCGGAACATGGGCGCTGTCCTGCTTTGGGAGCGTACCTGCCAAGGGTAGAGCACGGGACCGCGCGAGTAAAAGGGTCCGCGCACACAGATGCGTGAAACCCGCATGAAAAAGGCGGCCCCCGGCGCGGGGCCGCCTTGTTGAGCCTTGGCGCGGGCTTACTGGTCGAGGAAGCTGCGCAGCTTGCGCGAGCGCGAGGGATGCTTGAGCTTGCGCAGGGCCTTCGCCTCGATCTGGCGGATGCGTTCGCGGGTCACGCTGAACTGCTGGCCGACCTCTTCCAGCGTGTGATCGGTGTTCATGCCGATGCCGAAACGCATGCGCAGCACGCGTTCCTCGCGCGGCGTCAGCGAGGCCAGCACGCGGGTGGTGGTTTCCTTGAGGTTTTCCTGAATGGCGCTGTCCAGCGGCAGGACGGCATTCTTGTCCTCGATGAAATCGCCAAGCTGGCTGTCTTCCTCGTCCCCGATGGGGGTTTCGAGGCTGATCGGTTCCTTGGCGATCTTCATCACCTTGCGGACCTTTTCCAGCGGCATCTGGAGCTTTTCGGCCAGTTCTTCCGGCGTGGGTTCGCGCCCGATCTCGTGCAGCATCTGCCGGCCCGTGCGGACCAGCTTGTTGATCGTCTCGATCATGTGCACGGGGATACGGATGGTGCGCGCCTGGTCCGCGATGGAGCGGGTGATCGCCTGCCGGATCCACCATGTCGCATAGGTCGAGAACTTGTAGCCGCGGCGGTATTCGAACTTGTCGACCGCCTTCATCAACCCGATGTTGCCTTCCTGAATAAGATCAAGGAATTGCAGGCCGCGATTGGTGTATTTCTTGGCGATCGAGATCACCAGGCGCAGGTTCGCCTCGACCATTTCCTTCTTGGCGATGCGGGCCTCGCGTTCGCCCTTCTGCACCATGTTGACGATGCGGCGGAACTCGGTGAGGCTCATGCCGGTCTGGGCGGCGATGTCGGCGATTTCCGAACGGATGCGCTCGATGGCGTCTTCCTCGCGCTCGGCGAAGGCGGCCCATTTCTTGTCCTTCTTGGCGCGCTCCTTGATCCAGGCATCGTCCATCTCGTTGCCGACATAGGAACCGAGGAAGTCGATACGCTTGATCTTGTGGCGTTCCGCAAGTCGGAGCATCT